>CAUJFL010000452.1 GCA_963169165.1 Myxococcota bacterium
GTCGCCGGTGGCCTGGCGCGCGCCCAGGTGCGCGACGAGCCCCCCTTGCCCCAGCGGCGCCGAGTCCGCGCCACGAGCGCGCGCGAGCTCGAACGCGCCCTCGCGTTCGGCGTCGCCGGTGAACCCGAGCGCGACGATCGACGTGACGAGACGGGAGCCCGAGCCGAGCGCGGTCGAGGGAACGGCCTCGAGCCCGCGCGCTCCGAGCGTGGCGCTGGGGACGTCGTCGAGGCACGCGTCGAGCAGGTAAGCGACCTCCCTCGCCGACGAAGGGCGCCCGTCGGGTCTCGTGGCGAGCATGGCCGCGATCACCTCGTCGAGCGCGGGCGGCACGTCCGGGGACAGGTCGGAGACGCGGGGCGCCTCGGTCGTCACGAGGCGCGCGAGCGTCGCGATCGGCGTCGGACCGACGTGCGGCGGGCGCCCCGTCAACAGCTCGAACAGCGTCGCTCCGAGCGCGAACAGATCGGCGCGCCCGTCGACCGGCGCGTCGCCGCGCGCCTGCTCGGGCGCCATGTACGCGGGCGTGCCGACGAACCCGCCGCTCACCGTCAGCCGCACGTCGCCCGCCGCGGCCACCCCGAAATCGACGAGCTTGACGCGCAGCTCGTCGCGCGCGTCCTTCAGCAAGAAGATGTTCGTCGGCTTCACGTCGCGGTGAACGATCCCCGCCTCGTGGGCCGCGGCGAGCGCGAGCGCGACCTGGCGCGCGACCTCCACCGACTGGCGCAGCGACAGCGGCGCGCGGCGCTGGCGAGCCGACAGGTATTCTCCGTCGAGCCACTCCATCGCGAGGTACGGCGTGCCATCGTCGAACACCCCGTGCGCGACGACCTTCACGATGTGCGGGTGATCGAGCGCCGCCAGCACGTCGCCCTCGCGCGCGAACCGCGCCTCCTCGCCATCGGCGCCGCGCGACGCGATCACCTTCAGCGCGACGTCGACCCGGGCCTCGGCGTCGTACGCGCGGTAGACCACCCCCACCGCGCCGCGCCCCACCTCGCGCTCGACCTGGAAGCGACCGCCGAGGATCTCGGGAGGGCTCACGGCGCGTGAGGTTACGAGCGCGCGCGGCGGACACCAAGGGCGGCTCGACCCCCGCGACAACGCTTGACCTCGGCGCGGCGGCGAGTATTGTCCGCGCCCCTCGCCGACCTAGCTCAGTGGTAGAGCAGCGGTTTCGTAAACCGCAGGTCGTGGGTTCAAATCCCATGGTCGGCTCCATTTTTTTCCCGATTTTTCCTTGTCTTGGGGCCGGGGAGTGGTTCGGGGGTCGGCGCCACGGTCGCAGCTAGAGAAGGCCGCCGGAAGGCGTGGAAACGGTAGTCCGCCGTCGCCGAGGCTCTCTGCCTCGCGGACGTGGCCCTGCGTGGGTCGTGTAGCTCGCGGGCCCCGCACGCTGCTGGACTGTCTGGGGCGGAGACCCCAACAACTCGGCTGACCACACCACCACGTCCGGCGCTCACGCGCCTACGCCCCGACCTACCCTCCTCAGGTGGGGGCGTGCTTCTTTCGTCGCTCAGGGCGGGCCCGAGATGCGGCACGCTCCAGCACGCCCCGGATCTGGATCCGCTTGTCTCCCATCACCGCAACGAGCTGGAGCTCGCCGCCGAGCGCCGCGACGTACTTCTTCAGCGTGGAGAGCTTGTGATCCTCCCCGCGCTCGAACATCGAGAGCGCGCCCTGTGTCCAGCCCGTCTTCGCTGCGACGGCTACCTGCGTCGCGCCCGACGACATCCGCAACTCCCGCAGGCACATCGTGCGCTCGTTCTTCTGCGCCATCTCGAGCGTACGTGGCTTCGGCAGGCCGTGAACCACGGCGTACAGCGCCTCGCTCGCGATGCCCACCTCTGCGCTGGGCCACTCCACCGCTCCGTGCTCCAGACGGACATCACGGAAGGCCTTCGCGGAAGCGAGGGGTAGGAACGGCTCGCGCTCGACGTGCCGAGAGAGGTCCGCCACGCCACGCGTGCCGTCGGAGAACTCGACTTCCAGCTTGGACCCGGTCCGGGGCTTCACCTTCACGACCTTGATCATTGCTTCCTCCTTTCGACGACGCGCCGCGCGCGTCACGGGTTCAGCCTGTTCCAGGCCGCTTGCGCGACCCGACGGTTGTCCGCGAGCCACCGTTGCGCCTGCTCGAGCTTCGCCACTTTCATCGTTCCCGCGATGACCTTGCCGCTGGCGAGGGAGATCAACACGCTGTCGTCTCCGCAGTACGCGTGCAGGTGCGGCGGGTTGTGGTCGTCGGCGTATACGTAGAATGTCAGCCCGTCCGCGCTCCCGATGCAAGGCACCGCAACAGATATAATCCATATTCGATATCTGTCAAGCATAATACGCGCGCGGCATCGACGATCAGAACGGCCCCGCGTTCATCGGCCACGGTAGCCTCACGCCGCGACGCGTCCCCGATCCACACGACGCAGGTGCCGTGAGGCGCTCGTCGTCCGCCACGGCCCGGACCCGCGCGCACAGGTAATCGTAGGCGCCGCCGCTCATCGTGCCTCCGGCCGTCGCACCGGTCGCGAAGGGGTCGCCGCTCACGACGCCATCTCGCGGTCAGCCCGCAGCGCGAGCTCGATCGCGGCGAACGAGCCGTCGGGGTCGAGTGTCGAGCACTTCGCCAGGTGCGCGCCGGTCTCGGACCTGCCGTCGGCCAGCCCGATGGACCGTCGTTTTTCGGCGGCCATCGGTCCCCGCCGTCCCATCTCGTCGGAGACACCTTCTGATCCGTGCCTTCAAATCCCATGGTCGGCCCCGCTTTTCGCCGATTTTCACCGCGCCCGAAGCGGTGGGCACCTCCCCGATTCGGAGCGCACCCGACCGCCTTCGGCGAGGATGATGACGCCAACACCAGCGGACGACTCGGCCCCACGCAGTTGGCCTTGTGTCGTCGATCGCCCGGTGCGCGCCGCTTCGCCGTCGCCGGCCCCTCGCGCCCCGACCGTGCGGCGCCCTCTCTCGCCGGAGCCGCGTGGGGTGACCGTCTCCCCGCGCGTGCTCGGGCGCCGCTCTATGCGCCGCGCAGCCGACCGTGAAGAGAGCGCCCTCGGACCAGACGGCGAGGCCAGGAGCTCAGCTCCGCAGCCCCGCGGATCTCTCGTCCGCGTCGAGCGCGCGTGCCTCGGGCAGCTCGAGCGTCAGCCGCCCGAGCGCGCCCGAGCGCACGTCCTTCACCAGCACCTCGGCCGCCTTGTGCGCGTCGACGAGGCCGCCCGGACGCAAGCAGCCGCGTCGCCGCCCGATCGCGTCGAGCAGCGCCGCTGGCTCGCGGGGCAGGAGTTCCAGACGGTACCGCTCCCGCAAGCGCGCGCCGTGATGCGCGGCGAGCCACCCGACCGCGTGCTCGGCGACCACGCGCAGATCGAACGCGGTGTCGGCGATCACTCCCAGCAGCGCGAGCCGGAGCGCGGCGGCCTGGTCCTCGAGCTTCGGCCACAGGATCCCCGGATGGTCGGACAGCACGAGGCCGCGAGCCGTGACGACCTGCTGCGGCGCGCGCGTGACGGCGGGTCGGTCCCCGGTCTTCGCGACGAGCCGCCCGGCCAGCACATTCACGAGCGTCGACTTTCCGACGTTGGGGACGCCGACCACGATCGCGCGGCGAGCGCCCTTCGCGCTCGGCGCGAGCTCCCTCGCGAGCGCGTCCAGCGTCGTGCGGGCCTCTGCCGCGCGCGAGGAGGACAGGGCGACCGCGCGCGCAGAGCGCGCCGCGAACCAGTCGAGCCACGCGCCGGTCGCCTCATCACTCGCGAGATCGGCCTTCGCGAGCGCGATCAACCGCGGCGTGTCGGCGATGAGCTCGTCGAGCGCGGGGTTCTGCGACGCCCTCGGCGCCCTCGCGTCCAGCACCTCGATCACGAGGTCGCACGCCCGCAGCGCCTCGGCGATCTCGCGGCGCGCGCGGACCATGTGGCCTGGATACCAGTCGACCATGAGCGGCCGCTACCACACGGCCCGCGCGATGGGTCACTTCGCCGCGGGAGGCTTGCACGGCTTGCCGTCGACCGTGAGGCCGTCCTTGCACTCCGGCGGGCGCGCGTGAGGCTCCGGGCCCCCTGGACGTTCGGCGGGGGTCAGGCCACCAGTGCCGAGCTTGGGCCCTCCGCGGAGGCGATCCTCCGGCGCGACGCCGTCGGCGCCGACCACCTGCCCGTCCGACGCGCGGACGGCCGGAGGCGGATAGTCCGTGGTCGGCGAGCGCGGCGACGTGGACTCGGCCGGCGTCGCTCCCCCGCACGCCAGCCCACACGCGACCCAGAGCAACCCCCAGCAAGCGCGCGGCGTCGGCATGGCCCGCCCATCGTAGCGCCAATCGAGACGCACGGTCGTTGGTGCGGTGCATCACGAAAGCACGCGCAGGTTGATTTTGGTCGGCGACAAGTTCAGGCGCTGCACTAGGGTGCGCCGCGCTCGATGACCCACGCGAACCCAGACGACGTGCGCCGCGTGATCGACGGCGACGACCCCTCCCCTGCGCCGACGGACGACGCGTGCCTCGGCCTGTTCTCTCTGCTCGTGCGCGCGCGCCTGGTGGGCGAGCGGCTCGACGCGCTCGCCGAGGCGGGCACGATCGGGTTCGCGCCGACCGCGATCGGCGACGAGGCGATCTTGATCGGCGCGGCCTCGGCGTTCGCGCCTGGCGACTGGTCGTTCGTCACGCACCGAGACGCCGTCCTCTCGCTCGCTCGCGGGGTGTCGGCGTCGCGCGTGTTCGAGCAGGCGCTCGGCCGCGGATCGTCGAAGGGGCGCGCGACGCCGGGCAGCGTCTGCGATCGCGAGGCGCGCGTCGTGGCCGCGGGCGCGCCGACGGCCGCGCACGCGGTGCACGCGGTGGGCGCCGCGTATGCGGGCAAGGGCGACGGCGTCGTCGTGCTCGCCACGCTGACCGAGGCGATGCTCGAGGCCGGCGAGGCCCACAACGCGCTCAACTTTGCTGGCGTGATGCGCGCGCCGATCGTGTTCGTCGTGAGGGCGACGGGCGACGTCACCCCACCCGCGTCCGAGCGCGGCGTCGCCTACGGGCTCCCCGCCCTCCGCGTGGACGCCACCGACGCGCTCGCGGTGCGGGCGTCCGTCACCGAGGCGCGCGCGCACGCAGCGTCGGGCGCTGGCGCGGTGCTCGTCGAGGCGGTCGGCCGCGGCTCGACGGGCGGCGGCGCAGACGATCCGGTCGCGCGGCTCGCGGCGTATCTCGGCCGGCGCGAGGCGCTCGCGTCGCGCCTCGACCCCGCGCGCGCCGCCGAGCGCCGCGCGATCGACGACGCCGTCGCGGCCGCGACGCGCCAGGGACCAGCCGCCCTGACGACAAATTTCGACGACGTGTTCGCCGCGCTCCCGTGGCACCTGGCAGAGCAGCGCGACGACGCCGCCAGGTCGACCCCCACCAGGAAGTGAGAGAGAAACCGATGCCTCAGATCAACATGGTGCAGGCCATCAACGACGCGCTCCGCCTCGCGATGCAGCGAGATCCGCGCGTGCTCGTGATGGGCGAGGACGTGGGCAAGGTCGGCGGCGTGTTCCGCGTCACCGCCGGGCTCCACGAAGAGTTCGGCGAGGCGCGAGTCATCGACACGCCGCTCAGCGAGGGCGGCATCATCGGCACCGCGATCGGCATGGCCCTGTACGGCCTCGTGCCGGTGCCCGAGATCCAGTTCTCTGACTTCATCTTCCCGGCGTACGACCAGATCGTCAGCGAGCTCGCCAAGATGCGCTGGCGCTCCGGCGGCGAGTACTCGGCCAAGATGGTGATCCGCACCCCGGTCGGCGGCGGGATCCGAGGCGGCCTCTACCACTCGCAGTCACCCGAGGCGCAGTTCATCCACGTCGCGGGCCTGAAGGTCGTCTGCCCGTCCAACCCCTACGACGCGAAGGGCCTGCTGCTCGCGTCGATAGCCGATCCCGATCCGGTCCTGTTCTTCGAGCCGAAGCGCGTCTACCGCGCCGCCAAGGGCGAGGTCCCCGAGGGTCCGTACACGGTCGAGCTCGGGAAGGCCGCGATCGCGCGCGAGGGCGCGCACGTCACCGTCGTCGCGTGGGGCGCGATGCTCTACGAGGCGCTCGAGGCCGCGCATCAGGCGTCCGCGCGCGGCGTCGAGGCCGAGGTGATCGATCTTCGCACGCTGTGGCCGCTCGACATCGACACGGTCGTCGCGAGCGTGAAGAAGACCGGCCGCGTGGTGGTCGTCCACGAGGCGCCGAGGACCTGCGGGCTCGGCGGCGAGATCGTCTCCTTGATCACCGAGCGCGCGTTCACCCACCTCGAGGCGCCGCCGGCGCGCGTGACCGGCTTCGACACCCCGTTCCCCTACACGACCGAGCTCGACTACTTGCCGCTCGCGCACCGGATCCTGCCCGCGATCGTCGACGCGGCGAGGTACTGAGAGGAAAGATGGCACGCTGGGAATTCAAGCTTCCTGACATCGGCGAGGGCGTCGCCGAGGGTGAGATCGTCGCGTGGAGCGAGGGGGTCGCGGTCGGCGCCCTGGTGCAGGCCGACCAGGCGCTCTGCGAGGTGATGACCGACAAGGCCACCGTCACGATCACGAGCCCCAAGGCGGGGAGGCTCCTCGAGCTCGGCGGCAACGTCGGCGAGATCATCAAGGTCCACAGCAAGCTCGTCGTGCTCGAGCTCGACGGCGCGGCCCCGACCGACGCGCCCACGCCGGTCCCGGTCGCCCCGGCCGCGCCCGCCGCGACACCTGCCCGCCCCGAGCCCGCCGCGACCGCGGTCGGCGACATCAAGGAGACGCTCCCCGGCATGGCGCGCGCGCCCGTCGCCGCGCCCGCGCCCGCGCCCAGGCCCGCAGGCTACTTCTCCGACAAACCGCTCGCGACACCCGCGACGCGCCAGCTCGCGCGCGAGCTCGGGATCGATCTCCGGCTCGTCGCGCCGAGCGGGCCGCACGGTCGGGTCACGAGCGACGACGTCCGCGCCTGGTCGGCGACGGCCCCCGAGGCCGCTGCGTCGAACACGGCCACGGCGCCCTCACCACCCGCCTCACCCGCGCAGGCCCGCGCGCCTCAGGCGATCGCTCCGCACGTCGGCGCCGCGGGCGAGCCGCTCGAGGAGCGCACGCCGCTCCGTGGGGTCCGCAAGAAGATCTTCGAGGGCATGAGCCGCTCGATGCACACGGCCGCGCATTTCACCTTCGTCGAGGAGTGCGACGTGACGGCGCTGAAGGCCCTCCGCGCGCGGCTGCGACCCGGCGCCGAGAAGCAGGGCGTGAAGCTGTCGTTCTTGCCGTTCATCGTGAAGGCGGTCGTCGCCGCCCTGAAGAAGCACCCGAGCCTCAACAGCGCCTACGACGAGGCCACCAACGAGATCGTCCGGCGCAAGTACATCAACATCGGGATCGCGTCGTCGACCGACGCGGGGCTGATGGTGCCGGTCATCAAGGACGCGGACCGCCGCTCGATCCTCGACGTCGCGCGCGAGATCCAGCGCCTCGCCGACGCCACCAAGGAGGGCAAGGTCAAGGCCGACGATCTGAGCGGCTCGACCTTCACGATCACGTCGCTGGGCCAGCAGGGCGGCCTGTTCGCGACGCCGATCCTCAACTTTCCCGAGGTCGGCATCCTGGGCGTGCACCAGATGAAGCAGAAGCCCGTCGTCAAGGATGGCGCGATCGTGATCGGCGACGTGATGTTGCTGAGCCTGTCGTTCGACCATCGGCTGATCGACGGGCACGTCGGCGCGGCCTTCGCCTACGAGATCATCGGCTTCCTCGAGGATCCCGACCGGCTGGTCCTCGAGATGGCGTGACCGTCCTCGCGGGCGACGATCCTCGCGAGCTCGCGCGCGCGGCGGCCGCGCTCCAGAGGGGCGAGCTCGTCGCCTTCCCGACCGAGACCGTCTACGGCCTCGGCGCGCTGGCGCTCGACGCGGCCGCGGTCGCGCGCGTGTTCGCCGCCAAGGGGCGCCCCGCGTCCAACCCGGTGATCGTGCATGTGCTCGACGAAGCCGACGCCGCGCGGCTCGCGTCACGGTGGACGCCGATGGCTTCGGCGCTGGCGGGGGCGTTCT
>CAUJFL010000453.1 GCA_963169165.1 Myxococcota bacterium
GGCGAGTCGATCGCGTTCGGCGTCGGCGTGACGATGCCCGCGATCATGATCCTCGGCTTCTCGCTCGATCTCACGCGCGTCGCCCTGGTCGCGGTGCTCGGCGGCCTGCTGGGCATCCTGATGATGATCCCGCTGCGCCGCGCGCTGATCGTCGAGCAGCACGGCGTGCTCAAGTACCCCGAGGGCACCGCGTGCGCCGAGGTGCTGAAGGCCGGCGCGTCCGACGAGTCACGCGCGGCGGCGAGCCCGTCGGCGCGGGCCGACGGCGGCCTCGCGATGAGCGGCAAGACCATCTTCGCCGGCTTCGCGATCGGCCTCCTGTACAAGACCGCGATGAGCGCGCTGAAGCTCTGGAAGGACACGCCCGAGAAGCAGCTCGGCGCGCCCCTCGCCGGCGGCAGCGTCGCCGCCGAGATCAGCCCCGAGCTGCTCGGCGTCGGCTACATCATCGGGCCGCGCATCTCCGCGGTGATGTGCGCGGGCGGCGTGCTCGCGTACCTCGTGCTGATCCCGATGATCAAGTTCTTCGGCGGGCCGCTCACCGAGGCGCTGCCGCCGGGCAAGCTCCCGATCTCAGAGATGAGCCCCAACCAGATCCGCAGCGCGTACGTGCTCTACATCGGCGCGGGCGCCGTCGCCGCGGGCGGCATGATCAGCCTCGCGCGCAGCCTGCCGACGATCTGGAGCGGCCTGAAGAAGGGGCTCGCCGACGTGCGCGGCGCGAGCGCGGGCGCGGGCTCGTCGCTGCGGACGGATCGAGACATGCCGACGAAGATCGTGCTCATCGGCGCGCTGTCGCTCGTCGCGGTGATCACGCTCGCGCCGTCGCTCCACATGAACGTGCTCGGCGCGTCGTTGATCGTCGTGCTCGGCTTCCTGTTCGTCACCGTCTCGTCCCGCCTCACCGGCGAGATCGGCTCCTCGTCGAACCCGATCAGCGGCATGACCGTCGCGACGCTCCTGCTCACCTGCCTCGTGTTCGTGCTCGTCGGGTGGACGGGGGGCCGCTACTACGTGACGGCGCTCAGCGTCGGCGCCATCGTCTGCATCGCAGCGTCCAACGGCGGCACCACCTCTCAAGATCTGAAGACCGGCTACCTGCTCGGCGCGACGCCGCGTCGCCCGCCGATCGCGATCCTCGTCGGCGCCCTCGCGTCGGCGCTCGTGCTCGGACCCATCCTGCTGAAGCTCAACGACTCGGCGACCGTCTACGCGCCGATCGAGCCCGCGAAGGCCGCCGCGATGAAGGTCGACGCGGCGTCGCTCACCGAGGTCGAGCAGCTGGTCGGGCGCCAGGCCGAGAGCGATCGCGCGTCGTACAAGGTCTGGCACAAGACCGACGACAAGGACGGCGCGCCCGGCACCTACCTCGTCGATCCCGCGACCTCGACCGTGAAATACCTGAAGGATCCGGGCATCAACGGCACCGTCTCCAAGCTCCCGAGCGGCGACGAGGTGAAGAAGTTCGAGGCGCCGAAGGCGACCCTCATGTCGTACATCATCAAGGGAATCCTCGATCGGCAGCTGCCGTGGGGGCTCGTGCTGTTCGGCGTGATGCTCGCGGTCGTGTTCGAGATGAGCGGCGTGCCGTCGCTCGCGTTCGCGGTCGGCGTGTACCTGCCGCTCGCGTCGTCGGTGCCGATCCTCGTCGGCGGGCTCGTGCGCTGGTTGGTCGATCGCCGCGCCGCGAGCCGCCGCGAGGGCCCCGCGCTGACGGCCGAGCAAGAGGCCGCCGAGAGCGACAAGAGCCCGGGCGTGCTGATGAGCTCGGGCTACATCGCCGGCGGCGCGATCGCCGGGATCGTCATCGCGTTCTCGGCCGGCGTGCTGTCTCACGTCGACGCGAAGCTCACCAGGTGGGCCGAGGCGAGCAACCCGCTCTTCGCCGGTCCGCGCGCCGATCTCCTGTCGCTCGCGCCGTTCGTCGTGATCACGCTCGCGCTCTTCCTCGTGGGCGCCGGCAAGCTGCTCGCCCCGCCGCGCGCCGACGGCTGAGCGCCGTGGCCCAGGTCGTGCTTGACAGGCTCGACGGCGCCCGCTACAGAGCCGCTCCCCTCGTCCTGAGGTCCTCGTGCGTCCGCGCGCGGCGACCCGAGGCGAGGGTGTCAGCGAAGCCGAAAAGCCCGCTGACGTAGCTCAGTTGGTAGAGCATCGGTTTTGTAAACCGACGGTCAGGGGTTCGAATCCCCTCGTCAGCTCGAGTCCCTGGTCCCACCGCAGTCACTTGACAATCAGGCTTTTCTACCTCGGAGGGTTGCCCGAGTGGCCAAAGGGAGCAGACTGTAAATCTGCCGGCTCTGCCTTCGTTGGTTCGAATCCAACACCCTCCCCGACGCGCCGCGCGCTTCACGCGCACCGGCGCGCGCCGGATCTTCGGATCCGGCTCGCGGGAGTAGCTCAGTTGGTAGAGCGTCAGCCTTCCAAGCTGAACGTCGCCGGTTCGAACCCGGTCTCCCGCTCGGTGAAAAGCCGTCCGTAAGAACTTCGCTTCATCGCTCGCAGTCTTTCGCCCACCTAGCTCAGTAGGCAGAGCACGTCCTTGGTAAGGACGAGGTCGTCGGTTCGATCCCGATGGTGGGCTCCCGGGCCGCTTCTGGTCCGTCTCCGGAGAGAGTCACATGGCCAAGGAAAAGTTCGTCCGCACGAAGCCCCACGTGAACGTCGGCACCATCGGTCACATCGACCACGGCAAGACGACGCTGACGGCAGCCATCACGAAGGTGCTGGCGAAGGCGGGCGGCGCGACGTTCTTGGCGTACGATCAGATCGACAAGGCGCCGGAAGAGCGAGAGCGCGGCATCACGATTTCGACGGCGCACGTGGAATACCAGACGAAGAACCGTCACTACGCGCACGTGGATTGCCCGGGTCACGCGGACTACGTGAAGAACATGATTACGGGCGCGGCGCAGATGGACGGCGCGATTCTGGTGGTGTC
>CAUJFL010000454.1 GCA_963169165.1 Myxococcota bacterium
CGCGCGGTCGAGGTTCCCGGTGGGCTCGTCGCACAGCAAGACCTCGGGCGACGCGAAGAGCGCGCGCGCGAGCGCGACGCGCTGCCGCTGTCCGCCAGAGAGCGTCTCGGGCGTGTCGAGCTCGCGTCCCCGCAGCCCCACGCGCGCGAGCAGCTCGGCGGCGCGCGCGTGGGGGTCGCCGTCGAAGCGCGAGAACAGCGCGGGCACCGAGACGTTGTCGCGGACACAGAGGTGGCCGAGCAAGTGAAACGACTGAAACACGAACCCGATCTTCGACGCGCGCAGCCGGGCCCGCGCCCCCTCGTCGAGCGACGCGAGCTCGACGCCGTCGAGCCGTACCTGGCCGTCGTAGCCGCGGTCCAGCGCGCCGAGGATTGCGAGCAGCGTGCTCTTGCCCGAGCCGCTCGGACCGACGATCGCGGTGAGCTCGCCCGGAGCGATCGTCAGCGACACGCCGTCGAGCGCGCGCCGCGCCGCCGTCCCCGCTCCGAAGGTGCGCGACACCGCGGTCAGCTCGTACCCGCGCAAACCTCACTCCTCCGAGCGCGCGACCACCGCGCGGACGTCGGCCTCGGCCGCCTCGATCAGCTCGTCGGTCATACGCGAGATCTCGTCGAGCCGCTCGCCCTCGACCATCACGCGGAGCTTGGCCTCGGTGCCGCTCCACCTCACGAGCACGCGGCCGCGCGCGCCGAGCTTCTTCTCGGCGAGCGCCTGGCGACGGGCGAGGCTGAGCATCTCCTCGAGCGGCAGGCGCGCGGCGAGCACGACGCTCTTCAGCACCTGCGGCACCTGGTCCATCGCGCCCTCCCACAGCTCCGAGAGCGGCCGCTCCTCCTCGAGCATCGCCGCGACCACCTGGAGCGCGGCGACGACGCCGTCGCCCGTCGGCGCGTGATCGAGGAACACGAGGTGCCCCGACTGCTCGCCGCCGAAGTTGAGGCCGCGCGCGCGCATCGCCTCCACCACGTAGCGATCGCCGACCGCCGTTCGCAGCAGGCGGCCCCCGGCGGCCTGCAGCGCGCGCTCGAGCCCGAGGTTCGACATCACGGTGGCGACCAGGGTGCGCTTCGCGAGCGCCCCTCGCTCGAGCATCCGTCGCGCGCAGAGCGCCATCAGCGCGTCGCCCTGGACAGCGCGCCCGAGCTCGTCGACGAGCACCACCCGATCCGCGTCGCCGTCGAGCGCGACGCCGAGGTGCGCGCGACGACGCAGGACCTCCTGCACGAGGCCCTCTGGGTGCAGCGCGCCGCAGCCGTCGTTGATGTTGCAGCCGTTCGGCTTGACGCCGATCGAGAACACCTTGGCGCCGAGCTCGCGGAAGACGGCGGGCGCCACGCGGTACGCGGCGCCGTGCGCGGCGTCGACCACCACGCGCAGCCCCTCGAGCGACAGCTGCTTGGGGAAGGTGCTCTTGCAGAAGACGGTGTACCTGCCGCGGGCGTCCTCGATCCGCGACGCCTTGCCGACGTCGGCGCCGGAGACGCGGATGCGGTGCAGCTCGTCGGAACCTAGCAGCCGCTCGATCTCGGCCTCCTCGGCGTCGGGCAGCTTGAAGCCGTCGGCGCCGAACAGCTTGATGCCGTTGTCCTCGAACGGGTTGTGGCTAGCGCTGATCACGACGCCAGCGTCTGCGCGCATGCTCAGCGTCAGGTGCGCGACCGCGGGCGTGGGCACCGGACCGCAGAGCATCACGTAGCCGCCCATCGCGCAGATGCCGGCCGCGAGCGCGGTCTCGATGAGGTAGCCCGACCTGCGCGTGTCCTTGCCGACGACGATCCGCGCCGGGCGGGCCTTGCCGCGGCGCGCGACGTAGGCGACGGCGCGGCCGAGCGACATCGCGAGCTCGGGGGTCATCGGCGGCTCGTTGGCGACGCCCCGGATGCCGTCTGTGCCAAAGAGCTTGCGCGCGTGGGCGGTGCGGGGCTCGCTCGCGCGGGATCGTCGCTTCTGCGCCATGACTGGCACGCGTCTACCACGGGTCGCGCGCCGACGACGGGAGAGCTACGATGCGCGGCGCATGCGTGCACCAGCCTCCGCGAGCGCGGCGATGATCGCCCTCCTGTCCCTCTCGACCGCCCGCGCAGAGGTCAAGAAGGACCCGCCGACAGGGAGCGCCGAGGCCCGCCGTCTCGGCGACGCGTTCACGAGCGTCGTCGGCAAGCTGGGCCCGAGCGTCGTGCAGATCGACGTCACCAACCGCGACGAGCACGCGATGGTGATGGGGATGATGCAGGGGCGCCCGGGCGAGGCGTTCTCGCGCGGCATGGGCTCGGGCGTGATCATCTCGTCGGACGGCGCGATCCTGACGAACAACCACGTGATCGAGCAGGCGCTGGCGATCAACGTGCGCATCTCCGACGGCAGGATCCTCGCCGCCAAGCTCGTCGCGCGCGACCCTTCGACCGATCTCGCGGTGCTGAAGGTCGACGCGAAGGATCTCCCCGCCGCGAGGTTCGCGGACAGCGAGGCCACGCGCGTCGGCGACTGGGTCGTCGCGATCGGCTCCCCGTTCGGCCTCGGCAAGACGGTGACGGCGGGCGTCGTCAGCGCGAAGGGGCGCGGCAGCCTCGGCGTCTCGGCGGTAGAAGACTATTTGCAGACCGACGCGAGCATCAACCCCGGCAACTCTGGTGGGCCGCTCGCCAACCTCGACGGCGAGGTGGTGGGCATCAACACCCTGATCGTCGGGCGCGGCAGCGGGATCGGCTTCGCGGTGCCGAGCAACATGGCGCGTCGCGTGGCCAACCAGCTGCTCTCGAAGGGCAAGGTCGAGCGCGCGTTCGTCGGCATCGGCGTGCAAGACGTCACGCCCGCGCTCGCCGACGAGATGAAGGTCGTCGCCGGGATGGGCGCGCTCGTGAACACCGTCGTCGCGGGCTCGCCGGGCGCGCGGGGCAACCTCAAGGCGGGCGACATCGTGCTCACCGTCAGCGGCCGCCCGATCCGCGGCGCGCAAGATTTCATCCGCGAGGTGCTGTCCCTCGACGTCGGCACCAACGTCCCGCTCGAGGTGCTCCGCGGCGGCAAGAAATACGGCAGCCAGGTGCAGCTCGCGGCCCGGCTCGAGCCGCAGGTGGCGCCGATCCCCGCGCAGGTGGCGGTGACCTCGGACAGGCTCGGCCTCGGCATCCGCGATCTGAGCAGCGAGCAGGCGTCTGCCGCGGGTCACCCGGCCGCGGCGGTCTGCCAGGTCGTGCAGGTCGTCGTCGGCTCCTCGGCCGATCGCGCGGGCGTGCGCGTCGGCGATCTCATCGTCGAGGCCGACGGCGCGCTCGATCCGTCAGCCGAAGTGGTCCAGCGCTCGCTGTCCGACGGACACGCGCTCGTGCGCATCCGCCGCCGCGGCGGGACGTTCTACACTGTCATTCGTCGCTGAGCGTCCCCGCTGTGTCGTCTAGGAGCGAGAGCTGATCCGGCGCCCCATCGAGCCGCGCGCGGCGGAGCGAGTCGACGATCGCGGGTTCGGCGCGCGCGGTGGCGACCAGGTAGACCAGCTCGCGGTTGCGGAGGTGGCTCACCTCGCCGACCCGCTCACCCCGAGGGTTGAACACTCCGATCTGCGCGCCGACGTAGCGCTTGAAGTCTCGTGACAGCACCCGCACCTCGCCGCGCGTCGCCAGCGCCCGCTCGAGGTCCTCGCGAGACAGGAAGCCCTCGTCATTGAACGAGACGACGAGCACCTTGGCGTCGAGGGCCTGGATCACGCGAGAGAGCGCGGCGAGGCTCTCTCTTCGCTGGTTGAACGGGCTCTTGCGCGTGCGGACGTCCTCGCGCTTGCAGGCGACGCCGTAGTGCGCGGGGCGATCCCACCGCACCAGCGTCTCCCACACGTGGTAGTTCGCGAGGTAGCTGTGCTGGTTGTAGGGCGGATCGAGGTACGCGACGTCGGCCGAGAGCCTCTCCGCGGCCTCCTCGGCGTCGAGCATGTGGGCCTCGCAGACCCCGGCCGCGACGGCGGGCAGCACCTCGGGCACGCGCAGCCTCAGCTCACCGTGCGCGCGCTTCGCCCACTCTTTCAGGTAGGCCATCTGCAGGCCGCAGGTCGAGTCCACGCGGTCCGCGGCCTCCATCAGCGAGACGAGCAGCACCGCCTCGACCAGCGGGTCGAGCCCCTTCGCGGCGATGGCGTCGCGGATCGCGTCGACCCGCGCGCCGTTCCTGGGCTGGAAGAAGCGCGACTCGACGCAGAACGTCTGCGTGAAATAGCCCGGCTCGCCCGGCAACGCGTCGAGCTCGCGCACGAGCCGCTCGACGTCGTGGATCACCCGCTCCCGATCGGCGGCGACGTAGCAGCGCGCGAGCGCGTGCGCGTACGCGTTGTGATCGTTGCTGATGACCCGGTAGCCCGCGCGCTTCAGCGCGTGCCCGACGCGCGCGGTCCCCGAGAAGACATCGAGGACGTGATGGACCCCCGGGATCCCGCGCACCACGCCGACGAGCTCGTCGAGCATCACGCGCTTCGACCCGAGGTACTTGATCACGAACCTAACCCTTGCCCAGCCCGGGGAACGCGGAGAGCACGCCGTCGAGCACGAACTGCACGGCGACCGCGGCGAGGATGAGCCCCATGATCCGGCCGATGAGGTGCATCCCGGTCGTGCCGAGGAACTTCGCGACGCGGGCCGCGAAGCGAAACACCACGAACGACAGCAGGGCGACGACCGCGATGGCCCCGTACACCGCCGCGTGCTGCATCGGCGTCGCCGCCGTCCCGGTCAACATCATCACGGTCGCGATCGCGCCGGGGCCCGACAGGAGCGGGATCCCGATCGGAACGATACCAACATCGGACTGCGTCGCGGCGTCCTGCTCCTCCTCGGCGGTGGTCCTCGTGCGGGAGCGCTCGGCGCGGAGCATCTCGAGCGCGACGAAGAACAGGAGGATCCCGCCGGCGATCCTGAAGGCGGGGATCGTGATGCCGAAGAACTTGAACAGGAGGCTGCCCGCGGTCGCGAACACCGACAGCACGACGAGGCACGTCACCGACGCCCGCAGGCCCGCGCGCCGCTGCTCCTCGGGCGCCGCGGTGCCCGTGAGGCCGATGAAGATCGGCAGCGCCGCGAAGGGATCGACGATCGAGAAGATCGAGCCGAGCGCCGTGAGCGAGAACGAGAGATCGCCCGTCACAGATCGATCTGCCGGACGTCGTGGACGGGCTCGCCCAGGAAGCGCGACGCGACCTCTGCGAAGCTCTTCGGCAGATCGGTGACGAACACCTCGAGCGCGCCGCGCGGGCCGTCGGGCGCGCGACGGCCTCGCTCGTCGAGGAAGCGTCCGACCTCGCGCGCGACCGCGGAGCCCGTGTCGATCACCGAGACCGGCTCGCCCGCCTGGAGCTCGGCCTCTGCCTGGATCACGGGCGCGAGCAGCGGATAGTGCGTGCAGCCGAGCACGACCACGCGCGCGCCCGCCGCGACCAGCGGCTCGAGATATCGCCGCGCCGCGAGCGTCGGGACCTCGCCGTCGAGCCACCCCTCCTCGGCGAGCGGGACGAACAGCGGCGCCGCCTGCTGCACGACCTCGGCGCGCGTCGACAGCGTGACGATCGCGCGCGGATATGCCCCTGACGCGACCGTCCCTGGCGTGCCGAGCACGCCGATCCTCCGGCCGCGTGACAGCTCGACCGCCGCGCGCGCCGACGGCTCGATCACGCCGAGCACCGGCAGATCGAGCTCGATCCGCAGCGCCTCGATCGCGACCGCGCTCACGGTGCCGCACGCGACGACGATCGCCTTCACGCCTCGCGACACGAGCACCTTCGCGCACGAGAGCGCGTAGCGCACCACCGTGTCGGCCGACCGCGTTCCGTAGGGGACTCGCGCGGTGTCGCCGAGGTAGAGGATCGACTCGCTCGGCAGCGCCTCGCGCAGCGCGCGCACGACCGTGAGGCCGCCGAGGCCGCTGTCGAAGACGCCGAGCGGCAGCGCGCCGAGCTCGGTCACGCGTCCTCGATCGGCAGCAGCTTCGACGGCTTGGTGACGAAGTCGCGCGCGTCGATCTCGGCGAGCGCCCGCGTCACCCCGCCCCACCTCGCCCGGTGGGTGATCATGACGATGTCGACGGGGGCGGACGCGTCGTCGCCGCCCTCCTGGACCATCTGCTCGATGCTGACCCCCTGCTCGCCGAGCGCGCCCGCGATCGACGCGAGCACGCCCGGGCGGTCCGCGACGAAGAAGCGCAGATAGAAGCGCGTGAACACCTCGCCGAGCGGGAACATCGGGCGCGCGGCGAGCTGGATCCCGCGGGTCGACAGGCCGCCGGCACCCTCGCGCCGCGCGCGCGCGACGTCGACGAGATCGGCGACGACGCTGACCGCGGTCGGCAGGTCGCCCGCGCCGCGCCCCGACAGCAGGCACGGGCCGAGCGCGCGGCCGTGCACGCTGATGGCGTTGAGCACGCCCGAGACGTTGGCGAGCACGCTCGACGCCGGGACGAGCGCCGGGTGCACCCGCAGCTCGACCCGCTCGCCGTGATCGCGCCCGACCGCGAGGTGCTTGACGGTGAAGCCGAAGCGCTCGGCGAAGCGGTGATCGGTCTGATCGATCGCGCGGATCCCCGAGGTGGGGACAGCCGACGCGTCGACGCGCGCGCCGAACGCGAGCATCGCGAGCACCACCAGCTTCTGCGACGCGTCGTGACCGTCGACGTCGAGCGAGGGCTCGGCCTCGGCGTAGCCGAGCCGCTGGGCGTCGACGAGCACCTCGTCGAAGCCCTTCCCCTCGCGGCGCATGCGCGTGAGCACGTAGTTGCAGGTGCCGTTGACGATGCCGACGAGGCGCTCGACCCAGTCGCTGGTGAACGCCTCGCGCAGCGTGCGCACGATCGGGATGCCCCCGCCCACCGACGCCTCGAAGGCGAGGTCGACGCCGTTCGCGACGGCGAGATCGACCAGCTCGGGGCCGCGCTTCGCGAGCAGCAGCTTGTTGGCCGTGACGACGCCTCGGCGCTCGGACAGGGCGCGGTGCACGAGGCCGAACGCCGGCTGCTCGCCGCCCATGACCTCGACGACGACCTCGCTGTCCCCCGCGAACACCTCGTCCGGCTCGGTCGTGAGCCAGGCGCGGTCGCACTCGGCGACGCGCTCCTTCGACGCGTCGCGCACGAGCACCTTGTCGACCACGAGCGGCGCGCCGATCCGCGACTCGAGGTACCTCGCGTTCTCCCTGAGCAGCCGGAGCACGCCGCCGCCGACAGTTCCGCAGCCGAGCAGCGAGACCTTCACGGGCTTTGTCATCGCGCCGCGCGTAGCCGAGATGGCGCCGCGCGGCGAGCCTGCGTCGGACGTCACGCCGCGTGTCCCTCAGCTCGGGGTGCCGCGCACGACCGGCAGATACCTCGGCTCCCAGAACGCGGCGTCGACGGCGGCGTCGACCCGCGCCTCGTCGGTCAGCGTCGCGACGCCGTCCCGAATCGCCGCCCTCGCGACGCGCTTGGCGACGACGCGGGCGGCCTCGCGGAGCGCGGAGACGGGCGGGTAGACGCGATCGCCGCAGGTCGCCTCGATGAACTCGGCGAGCGCGTACGCCGCGTCGAGCACCATCCCGTCGGTGACCTTGCGCGCGCCGGCGACGAGCGCGCCCTGTCCGAGCCCCGGGAAGATGAACGCGTTGTTGCCCTGGCCGATCGGGTGCGCCGCTCCGCCGTGCACGACGTCGGCGAAGGGCGAGCCGGTGGCGACGCGGGCCCTGCCGTCGGTCCACGCGAAGACGTCGGCGGGGAGCGCCTCGCAGGACGAGGTGGGGTTGGACAGCGCGAAGACGATCGGTCGCTCCGCGTTGGCCGCGGCGGCGCGGACGACCGCCTCGTCGAACGCGCCTGGCTGCCCAGACAACCCGAGCAGCACGGTCGCCTTCGCGTGCTTCACCGTCGAGAGCAGATCGGTCCCCGTCCACCCGTCGATCCTCGCGCGGTCCTTCGCGAACGGTCGCTTGTAGTCTTCCATCGCGCGATCGCTCGTCAGCAGCCCCTTCGAGTCGAGCACGAAGATGCGAGCCGAGGCGGCCTCGCGCGACAGGCCCTCGCGGACCATCCCCTCTCGGACGGCCCACGCGACGCCGACCCCTCCCGCGCCGGCGCCGTGCACGACGACGCTCTGCTCCGAGAGCCGCCGCCCGTCGAGGCGGCAGGCCGAGAGCAACCCCGCCAGCGTCACGGCGCCCGTACCCTGGATGTCGTCATTGAAGGAGGGCGTCACGTCGCGGTAGCGCTCGAGCACGGCGAACGCGGTGTCCTTCGACAGGTCCTCCCACTGGATGAGCGCGCGGGGCCAGCGCGCCTTGACGGCGTCGACGAACCTGTCGACGAACGCCAGGTACTCGTCGCCGCGCAGGCGCGGCTGTCGCACCCCGAGGTAGAGCGGATCCTCGCGGAGATCTGCGCGGTCGGTGCCGACGTCGAGCGACACCGGCATGGCGTGCATCGGGTTCACCCCGCCGGCGGCGGTGTACAGGGCGAGCTTGCCGATCGAGATCGCGAGCCCGCCGTAGCCCTGATCGCCGATCCCGAGGATGGCCGCCGCGTCGGTCGCGACGATCATCCGCACGTCCTGCCACGGGAAGTGGTCCGTGATGTCACCCGCCTGCGCGATGTTGCGCGGCGACAGCGAGAGGCCACGCGGGTGCTGGTACAGCAGGTGAAACTTTCGCACCGCCTCGCCGACCGTGGGCGTGTAGACGATCGGCAACATCTCCTCGAGGTGGCGCGACAAGAGCGCGCAATAGAGGATCTCCTGGCGATCCTGGAGGCCGCGCAAGAACTGATACTTGGCGAGATCGTCGCTCATCGCGCTGAAGCGACCGTAGGCTCGATCGACCTGCTGCTCGAGCGTGCTCACCTCGGGCGGCAACAGCCCGTCGAGGCGCAGCCGCTCGCGCTCGTCCTGCGTGAACGCCGTGCCCTTGTTGGTCATCGTCAGGCGCAGCAGCACGATGCCGTCGAGGTAGACTTCCATCACCTCCTCGCCGTCGGCGCCGCGCTTCACATCGAAGTATTCGCTGATCCTCATCGGTGTTCTCTCTTCACAGGTGACGAAGGACTGCCTCGGTCATCTCGCCGGTGCCCAGCCTGCCGCCGAGATCACGGGTGCGCGCGCCGTCCGCCAGCGCGCGGCTCACGGCCGCGTCGATCAGGTCTGCCACATCGGCGCGCCCGAGCGAGTGTCGACAGAGGAGCGCCGCGCTCGAGATCGTGCCGATCGGGTTGGCGAGGTCCTGGCCGGCGATGTCGGGCGCAGAGCCGTGGATGGGCTCGTAGAGGCCGCCCTTGCCCTCGCCGATCGACGCGCTCGGGCAGAGGCCGAGCGAGCCGGGGAGCACCGCGGCCTCGTCGGTCAAGATGTCGCCAAACATGTTCTCGGTGACGATCACGTCGAACGAGGTCGCGTGCGTCACGAGGCGCACCGCCGCCGAGTCGACCAGCTGGTGCTCGAGCGCGACGTCGGGAAACTCGCGCGCCACGTCGACGACGACGTCGCGCCACAGCCGCGAGGACGCGAGCACGTTGGCCTTGTCGACCGACGTCACGCGGCGCTTGCGCCCGCGCGCCAGCTCGAACGCGAGCTTGCACACGCGGCGCACCTCGGCGTCGGTGTACACGAGCGTGTCGACCGCGCGACCGGGCTCGCGCACGCGCGGCTCACCGAAGTAGATGCCCCCGGTCAGCTCGCGGACGAACAGGATGTCGGCGCCCGAGACGCGCTCGGGCCGCAGCGGAGAGACGTCGACGAGCGCGGGGTGTACCGCGATGCGCCGCAGGTTGGCGTAGAGCCCGAGCGCCTTGCGCAGGCCGAGCAGCCCCTGCTCCGGGCGGACCTTGGCCGACGGATCGTCCCAGCGCGGACCGCCGACCGCGCCGAGCAGGATCGCGTCCGCCGCGCGGGCGCGCGCGAGGGTCGCGTCGGACAGCGCCGTGCCCTCGGCGTCGATCGCGGCGCCGCCGAT
The DNA here is from genome assembly GCA_963169165.1 of Myxococcota bacterium. Taxonomy (GTDB): domain Bacteria; phylum Myxococcota_A; class Polyangia; order Polyangiales; family Polyangiaceae; genus JADLFU01. Next base: position 9,942 of record CAUJFL010000454.1, read on the forward strand.
GAGCCCCTCTTCCCACGAGAGCGCGAGGCCGACCCTGGAGGCGGCCGCGTCGAGCACGCGTCGGGCCGACGCGACGACCTCGGGTCCGATGCCGTCGCCGGGCAGCGACAGGACGCGCGCGCTCACGCGTGCCTCCGCTCGAAGGCCTCGATCTCGGGCAGCCGCGCGAGGAGCGCGCCCAGCTCGTCGACGCCGCGCAGCAGGCAGTCGCGCGAGAACGCGTCGACCTCGAAGCCCACCCGGCCCCCGGCGAAGCGGAGCTCTCGCGCGTCGAGATCGATGGTCACCTCGTCAGCGCACGCGACGAGCGCCGCGTGCGTCGCCTCGTCCACCGCGACCGGCAAGAGGCCGTTCTTCAGGGAATTCTGCCTGAAAATGTCGCCGAACGAGCGCGCCACGATGGCGCGGAACCCCGCGCCGAGCAGGGCCCACGGCGCGTGCTCCCGCGACGAGCCGCAGCCGAAGTTTCGGCCCGCGAGCAGCAGCGCGGCGCCGCGGGCGTCGGCCCGATCGAGGGGGAAATCAGCCTCGGACTCGCGCCAGTCGGCGAACAGGTTCGCGCCGAACCCCGCGCGCGACGTCGCCTTCAAGTAGCGCGCGGGGATGATCTGATCGGTGTCGATGTCGTCGCGCACGAGCTTCGCCAGGCGCGACGTCACGGCGGTGAACGCGGTCCTCTCTGTCATCGGAGCAGCTCCCTTGGATCACGGATGCGCCCCGAGACGGCGGACGCGGCGGCCGTCAGCGGGGACGCGAGCACCGTGCGCGCGCCCCTGCCCTGCCGGCCCTCGAAGTTGCGGTTGGAGGTCGAGACGGCGAGCTTGCCGGGGGCGACCTCGTCGCCGTTCATGGCGATGCACATCGAGCAGCCGGGCTCGCGCCACTCGGCCCCGGCGGCGCGGAACACCTCGGCGAGCCCCTCCGCCTCGGCGTCGCGCTTGATCGCCTGCGAGCCCGGGACGACCAGCATCCGCACGCCGTCGGCGACCTTGCGGCCCCGCAGCACGCGCGCCGCGTCGCGCAGATCGTCGAGGCGAGAGTTGGTGCAGGACCCGACGAAGACGACGTCGACGGGCGCGCCCGCGATCGGCCGCCCCGGCTCGAGCCGCATGTAGTCGAGCGCCTTCTGCCAGGCGGCGCGCTCTCCCGACGGCGCCTCGTCGGCGGTCGGCACGACCCCGTCGACGGCGACGCCGAGCCCAGGGTTGGTGCCCCAGGTCACGCGCGGCGCGACGTCGGCGGCGTCGAGCGACAGCTCACGATCGAAGCGCGCGTCGTCGTCGCTCGCGAGCCGTCGCCACCGCTCGACCGCGCGCGCCCACGCGTCGCCGCGCGGCGCCATCGGCCGCCCCTCGAGGTACGTGAACGTGACCTCGTCTGGCGCGATCATCCCGGCGCGCGCGCCCGCCTCGATCGACATGTTGCAGACCGTCATGCGACCATCCATCGAGAGGCCGCGCACCGCGGCGCCGGCGTACTCGAGCACGTGCCCCGTCGCGCCGCCCACGCCGAGCCTGGAGATGATCGCGAGCACCAGATCCTTGGCCGTCACGCCGGCCGCGAGCGCGCCGCGCGCCGTCACGCGCATCGTCCTCGGTCGCCGCTGCAGCAGGCACTGCGTCGCCAGGACGTGCTCGACTTCGCTCGTGCCGATGCCGAACGCCAGCGCGCCGAACGCGCCGTGCGTCGAGGTGTGGCTGTCGCCGCAGACGATCGTCGCGCCGGGCTGCGTCGCGCCGTGCTCGGGGCCGATCACGTGGACGATACCCTGCCCCTCCGAACCCAGCGCGTGCAGTGTCACGCCGAACTCGGCGCAGTTTCTCTCGAGCGTCGCCACCTGCGAGCGCGCCGCGTCGTCGACGAACGGCAGGCTCCCGTCGGCGCGGCGAGGCGCGGTCGGCGTCGAGTGGTCCATCGTCGCCAGCGTCCGGTCGGCGCGGCGCACACGCAGCCCCCGCGCGCGCAGCCCGTCGAACGCCTGCGGAGAGGTGACCTCGTGGATCAGGTGCAGATCGACGTACAGGATCGACGGCCCGCCCGGCACGTCGCTGACGACGTGCGCGTCCCACACCTTGTCGAACAGCGAGCGCCCCGTCACGCGCACTCCTTCTCGGCGGCGCCGCTCGCGACGAGCATGCGGTTCTTGGCCTTCAGGTAGGCCTTCACGCTCGCGACCACGATGTCCGTGTCGGCGCCGTGCCCCGAGAAGATGCGGCGCTCGCGCACGCCGTCTCGCGTGGGGCTCCGCAGCTCGCGGTCGATCGGCTCCTCGACGCGCACGCTCACCTGGCCGATCGCGTCGATCCCCTCGGTCACCGAGTGGACGTTGAACTCGAGCAGCCTCGACTCGCCGCCGACGAGCGCGTCGACGGCCTTGAACGCGGCGTCGACCGGCCCGGTGCCGACCGCGGCGTGCGTGCGCTCCTTGCCGTCGGCCGACGCGACGCGCACCGTCGCCGTCGGCATCCCCGAGGTCCCGCACGCCACCTGCAGGCCCACGAGCACGAAGGCCTCCGCCTCGCTCGGGGCCTCGTCGTGCACGAGCGCCTCGAGATCGGCGACCGTGAGCTGCTTCTTGCGCTCGGCGACCGCCTTGAACCTCGCGAACAGCTTGTCGAGCCCCTCGGGCGTCAGCTCGTGTCCCAGCTCGCGCAGCCTCGCGGACAGCGCGGCGCGCCCCGAGTGCTTGCCGAGCACCAGCTCGGTCGCGTTGGCCCCGACGGTCTCGGGGCGCATGATCTCGTAGGTCTCCTCGTGCTTCAGCATGCCGTCCTGGTGGATGCCCGACTCGTGCGCGAAGGCGTTGGCGCCGACGATGGCCTTGTTTGGCGGCACGACGATGCCGGTCGACGTCATCACCACGCGGCTGGTCGGCACGAGCTGCGTCGTGTCGACGCCGGTGCGGAGCCCAAACTTCGCGCGGCGCGTCTCGAGCGCCATCACCAGCTCCTCGAGCGACGTGTTGCCCGCGCGCTCGCCGATGCCGTTGACCGTGACCTCGGCCTGCCGCGCGCCGGCGCGGATGCCGGCGAGCGAGTTGGCGGTCGCCAGGCCGAGATCGTCGTGACAGTGGACGCTGATGACGACGCCGCGAGCGCCCGGCACGTGCTCGAGGATCCCGGCTATCAGCGCGCCGAACTCGTCGGGCGTCGTGTAGCCGACAGTGTCAGGAATATTGAGTGTCATGGCGCCAGCGCGGATCGCCGTGTCGAGGACTCGGTACAGGAACTCGGGATCGCTCCGCCCGGCGTCCTCGGGGCTGAACTCGACGTCCTCGCAGCGCGAGCGGGCGTACGCGACCATCTCGCCGACGCGCAAAAGCACCTCCTCGCGCGTCATCCGCAGCTTGTATTTCAGGTGGATCTCGCTCGTGGCGAGGAACGTGTGGATGCGCGGGTGCTTCGCGGGGCGCAGCGCCTCCCACGCCCTGTCGATGTCGCCCTTGGCCGCCCGCGCGAGGCCGCAGACGATCGGCGGCTCGGGGCTCGCGCGGCCCGGGAGGCTCTCTCGCCCCACCCTCTCGCAGATCATGCGCACCGCGGCGAGATCGTCGGGCGACGCTGCGGGGAAGCCGGCCACGATCACGTCGACGCCGAGCCGCGCGAGCGCGACGGCCACCTCGCGCTTCTCGGCCGACGTCATGGTCGCGCCAGGTGACTGCTCGCCGTCACGCAGCGTGGTGTCGAAGATGCGGACGTAGTCTGGCTGTGGCGTCATCAGGGATCTCCAGGCAATGAGCGACCGAGCGACCTCGCGGCGCGGGGTCGTGGTGACAACAACGAACGTTGGATTGGTTAATTTGTATCAGGCGCCGCCGGCGTCCGAGCGGACGGGCGGGAGGAACGGCATCATCGCGCGGAGCCGCTTGCCGACGACCTCGATCGGGTGCTCGCGGTCCGCGTCGCGCATCCTCGCGAACTCGGGGCGACCGGCCTCGTTCTCGGCGATCCAGCGCTTCGCGAACGAGCCGTCCTTCACCGCGGCGAGGAGCCTCTGCATCTCCTCCTTCACGTGGGCGTCGACGATCCTCGGGCCGGCCGTGTAGTCGCCGTACTCGGCCGTGTCGCTGATCGAGTAGCGCATGTACGACAGGCCGCCCTGGTACATGAGATCGACGATGAGCTTCAGCTCGTGCAGGCACTCGAAATAGGCGATCTCGGGCTGGTAGCCGGCCTCTACCAGCGTCTCGAAGCCCGCCTTCACGAGCGCCGCGGCGCCGCCGCAGAGCACCGCCTGCTCACCGAAGAGATCGGTCTCCGTCTCCTCGGCGAAGGTGGTCTCGAGGATGCCCGCGCGCCCCGACCCGATGGCCGAGCCGTACGCGAGCGCGACCGCCTTCGCCTGGCCGCTCGCGTCCTGGTGCACGGCGACGAGCGCTGGGACACCCTGGCCCTGCTGGTACGTCTCGCGCACGCGGTGACCGGGGCTCTTCGGCGCGATGAGCGACACGTCGACGCCCGAGGGCGGCGCGATGGTGCCGAAGCGGACGTTGAACCCGTGCGCGAACATCTGCGTCTTGCCGGGCGCGAGCGACGGCAGGATCGCCTCTTGATAGAGCCTGGCCTGCGACGTGTCGGGCACGAGCACCATGATCACGTCGGCCCACGCCGAGGCCTCGCCGGGTGACGTGACGTCGAGCCCGGCCGCGCGCGCCTTCTCGACGCTCTTGCTGGTCGCGGGCAGGCCGACCTTCACGGCGACGCCGCTGTCCTTCAGGTTGAGCGCGTGCGCGTGGCCCTGCGAGCCGTAGCCGAGCACGGCGACCTTCTTGCCGCGGATGAGCGCGAGGTCCGCGTCCTTGTCGTAATAGATCTTGGTCATCTCTTCTTCTCCTCGGTACCGCTAAGCCGTCCACGTCCGCGCGCTCCGCGACCATCGCGATCCGCGCCGCTACCCGCTGCTCCACGCGCTCCAACACCGCCTCGCGCGCCTCGGTGCCGGCGGCGTGGCGCACCATCGCGACCTTGCCCGACCGGACCATCTCGGTGATGCCGTACGGCGCGAGCACCTCGACGAGGCCGTCGATCTTCTCGGCGGCGCCGGTGACCTCGACGATCACGCCGTCGGGCGAGATGTCGACGACCTTCGCGCGGAACACGTCGACGAGCGCCATCACCTCGGCGCGCGCGGCGCGGTCAGCCCTCACCTTGATCAGCACGAGCTCGCGCTCGACGGTCGCGGCGTGCGACGTGTCCTCGACGTAGAGCACGTTGACGAGCTTGTAGAGGTTGGCCTCGACGCGGCGAGCCTCGTCGTCGTCGGCCTCGATCACCACCGTCAGCCGCGAGATGCCCGCGCGGTGCGTCCGGCCGACCGTGAGCGTGTCGATGTTGTACACGCGCCGCCGGAACAGCGAGACGACGCGCGCGAGCACGCCGGGCAGATCCTCGACGTACGCGACGAACGTCCTGTGCATGCGGGTGCCGCCCATCAGCCTTCCTCCTCGTCCTCGGCCGTCTCGACGATCGGGCTCGGCCTGCGGATCATGTCATCGAGCGCCGAGCCCGCCGGCACCATCGGGTACACCGAGTCTTCTTGCTCGACGCGGATGTCGAGCAGCACGCTGCGGTCGGACGCGCGCGCGGTCGCCACCGCCTCGGCGAGCTCCTCGCGCGTCGTGACCCGCAGCGCGAGCAGGCCATGCGCCTCGGCGAGCTTCACGAAGTCGGGGTTGGCGAGCGGCGTCGCGACGTAGCGCCCCTCGTAGAAGAACTGCTGCCACTGCCGCACCATGCCGAGGTAGCCGTTGTTGATGATCGCGATGTGGAGCTTCACGCCCTCCTGCATCGCGGTCGACAGCTCGCACGCGGTCATCTGGAAGCCGCCGTCGCCGACGACGACCCACACCTCCTCGCTCGGCATCGAGAGCTTCGCGCCGATCGCCGCGGGCAGGGCGAAGCCCATCGTGCCGAGCCCGCCCGAGGTGACCAGCCGACGCGGGTAGTCGTGCTTGTAGTACTGGGCCTCCCACATCTGGTGCTGACCCACGTCGGTGACGACGAGCGCCTTGCCCTCCGTGATGCGCCACAGATCGTGCATCACGTGCGCGGCGAACAGGCGGCCGTCGTGCGGGAGCTGCTGGATGTCGCGGACGGCGGAGTCGCCCCGCAGTTCGGCGACGCGGGCGGCCCACGGGGCGCGGGCGGCCTTGGCGACCGACGGGACGAGCTCACGCAGCGACTCGCCGAGATCGCCGACCAGCGCGACGTCGACCGGGACGACCTTGTTGACCTCCGCCGGATCGAGCTCGAAGTGGATCTTCTTGGCCTTCTTCGCGTAGCTCGCGAGGTTGCCGGTCACGCGATCGTCGAAGCGCATCCCGAGCGCGATCAGCAGATCGGCCTCCTGGATCGCGCGGTTGACCCACGCCTCGCCGTGCATGCCCATCATCCCCATGCTGAGCGGGTGCGTCGCGGGGAAGCCGCCGAGCCCGAGCAGCGTCGAGGCGACGGGGATCGCGCCCTTCTCCGCGAGCTGTCGCACGAGCTCGCCCGCGTTGGCGCGCACGACGCCGTGGCCCGCGAGCACGACCGGTCGCTCCGCCTCGTCGATCAGCCTGATGGCGCGGCGCAGCTGCTCGGCGTCCGCGCGGTGCACCGGTCGATATCCGGGCAGCTCGACGGCGCCGTCATCCCACGCGACGCGCGTCGAAGCCTGCTGCGCGTCCTTCGTGATGTCGACGAGCACGGGCCCGGGGCGCCCCGACCGCGCCACATAGAAGGCCTCCTTGAGCGTCGGGGCGAGGTCCTCGACGCGCGTGACGAGGTAGTTGTGCTTCGTGATCGGCAGCGTGATCCCGGTGATGTCGATCTCTTGAAACGCGTCGGTGCCGATGAGCTTCGAGCCGACCTGCCCCGTGATCGCGACGAGCGGCACCGAGTCGAGCATCGCCGTCGCGATCCCCGTGACGAGGTTGGTCGCGCCCGGGCCGCTCGTGGCGACGCACACGCCGACCCTGCCCGACGCGCGCGCGTAGCCGTCGGCCATGTGCGACGCGCCCTGCTCGTGGCGGACGAGCACGTGCCGCAGCGGGAATTTCGGCAGGGCGTCGTACGCGGGCATGATCGCGCCGCCGGGGTACCCGAACACCACCTCGACGCCCTCGCGGACGAGCGCGTCCCACAGGATCTCCGCGCCAGTCTGGCGGCTCGCTTTGGTCGCGTTCAAGCCGCGCCCCGCTTGGATCTGGGCTCGGTCTCGAACAGGCCCGACTGGCGCGACGACGGCGCCCTGCCCTGGCCTAGCTCGCGGCGAAGGTGCTCGTAGTAGGCGAGCATCGCGTGATCGGGCTCGTGCCCAGGGCTCTCGAGCGCCCGGTCGCAGGCCGCGATCAGCTGCTCGACGCCGCCCGCCTCTGCGATCAGGCGGCCCAGCTCCTCGCTCATGCAGTCGGCGAACGTGGTCGTCACGATCCGCGGCGCGCCCGTCGCGAGCTCGGCGTAGCGCGTCGAGCGCAGCAGCGCCGCGCCCGTCGCGTCCTGGTGCACCGCCACGCGCCCGACCCCGCGCGCGCTGACGACCAGGGCGACGTCGACGTGGTGGGGCACCGTCACGATCTCGGCGAGCACCGGGCTCGCCTTCGCGAACACGACGAGCGCGCCTTCCCGGAGCGTGGGCGAGATCGACTGCGCGAACAGCGCGGGCAGCTCGCGCTCGGGGATCTTCACGACGACGACGTCGGCGCCCTCGACCGCGTCCTCGTGCGCGACCGGGCGAAACCCGTCGCCGAGAGCGCGCAGCCAGCTCATCCCTCCGTGACGGACCGCGACCGCGACCGTGAGCCCCGCGGCGCGAAGCCGGACGGCCTCGTCACGGACCTCGGGGCCGTAGCCGAGCATGGCGATCTTCTGAGCGTGAACGACTTCGTGGACCATGAGAGCTCCTCTCGAGACGGTTGCGATCAGCGGACGATGGTTGTGGCCCCCTCCGACGCGGAGGAGACGAGCGCGGCGTACTTCTGCAAGACGACGCGGCGGGGGCGCGCGGGCGCGGTCGAGGGCTCGCGACCGGCGAGGTCGGCGCGGACGTCGAGCGCGCGCGCGTCGGCGTCGACCACGACGACGTCGCCGTCGCGAAGGTAGGCGATCGGGCCGCCCGCCGCGGCCTCGGGCGCGACGTGGCCGATCATGAAGCCCACGGTCGCGCCGCTGAAGCGGCCGTCGGTGATGATCGCGACCGAGTCGCCGAGCCCCAGCCCGACGATCGCCGCCGTCACCGCGAGCATCTCGCGCATCCCAGGTCCGCCCTTCGGCCCCTCGTGGCGGATCACGATGACGTCGCCGGGGCGGATCTCGCGCGCCTGCACGGCGGCGAACGCGTCCTCTTCGCAGTCGAACACGCGCGCCGGCCCCTCGTGGCGCTGCTTCGCGTGACCCGCGAGCTTGACGACCGCGCCGTCGGGGGCGAGCGAGCCGCGCAGGATCGCGAAGCCGCCTCGGGGCTTGAGCGCGCGCGCCGCCGGCACGATCACGTCGCCACCCTCGGCGCCCGGGACACGGTCGAGCTCCTCGAAGAGAGAGCGGCCCGTGCAGGTGGGCTGATCGGTGACGAGCCCCGCGTCGCGCAGGTGCCGCCCGAGCGCGCGCGCGCCGCCCGCCTGTGTCATCTCGACCGCGGTGAAGCGACCGCCGGGCTTCAGATCGGCGAGCACGGGCGTCCGCGCGGAGATCGGATCGAACTCGTCGATCGAGTAGGGGATGCCCGCCTCGCGGGCGATCGCGAGCAGGTGGAGCACCGCGTTGGTCGAGCCGGCCGTCGCCGCGACCGACGCGACCGCGTTGTCGATGGCGCCCTTCGACAGGAGCTTCGACGGGCGGCGATCTGCGCGGACCATCTCGACCGCGAGGCGCCCGGCCTCGCGCGCGGCGTCGAGCTTGGCGGGATCGGTCGCGGGGATCTCGCCGAAGCCGAGCGGCCCGAGCCCGAGGAAGTCGACCACGAGCGCCATCGTGTTGGCCGTGTACTGCCCGCCGCACGCGCCCGCGCCAGGGCACGCGTGATCCTCGAGCGCGCGGACCTCGGCCTCGCTGAGCTTGCCGGCCGCGTGCGCGCCGACCGCCTCGAAGACGTCCTGAATCGTGACGTTCTTGCCCTGAAACACGCCGTGCTGGATCGTGCCGCCGTAGAGCATCAGGCCAGGCAGATCGAGCCGGCACAAGGCCATGACAGTCCCGGGGAGCGTCTTGTCGCAGCCGGACAGCGCGACCACGCCGTCGAGGGAGTGCGCGAACGTGAACAGCTCGATGGAGTCCGCGATGACCTCGCGAGACACCAGCGAGCCGCGCATGCCCTCCGTGCCCATCGAGATGCCGTCGCTGACCGCGATCGTGTTGCACTCGATCGGCGTGCCCCCCGCCTCGCGAACGCCCTCCTTGACGGCCTCCGCGAGCGTGCGGAGGTGCATGTTGCACGGCATGACCTCGGTCCAGGTGTTGGCGACCGCGATCAACGGACGGGAGAGGTCTTCGTCGGTGAAGCCCGCGCCCTTCAACATCGCCCGCGCCGGGGCACGGTGGACACCTTGGAGGAGAGATTTGCTGTTCACTGGGAGTCGCGCTCGCTGACGCCAAAAAAAACCCCCGGACCCGAGTCACTTTCGGGTGCGGAGGCCGAGTTCCTGGTTGATGACCTGGTCGGCTATCCGCACCCTCGGGTGAGCCCAAGAAGGAGCCCGAGGACGGAAACCCGAATCACGACGACGCCCTCGACGCCGACAGCGCCCGCCGAGACCACGTCGACCGTGGAACCGGAGATCGCTGAGCAGTCGTATTGGCTCATCTGCGTCGGCGACCTTATCCCTCTTGTGCTCCGCGTCAAGAACTTTGTCGCGCCGAGTCACTTTTCTTCTTGGGACCGTCTTCTCGGTGCCGCGCGGCTCGGCTACAGCGCGTCACACCATGCTGAGAGCGACCGTGCAGAGCCGTTGCGAGTGTCAGACCTCCCTCGTCGCCGAGCTCGACGAGCATCGGCTCGTGGTCCAGGCGTTCGCGCGGACGCGCGACGGCGAGCACGAGCCCGCGCCGGCGCACACGATGAGCCCCTCGAAGCCGCGCTTCGACGTGGGGTGGCTCTGCTCGGTGTGCGGGCGCAACGTGCTGCGGAGCTTCGCCGCCGACGCGCTCGTGTGGACCGACCGCGCGACCGTGTAAGCTCGGCCGCGCGATGGCGCTGAAGCAGATCGAGGAGATGTCGCTGGCGGATCTCGAGGCGCTGCGCCTCATCCTTCGGGGCGACTCGGTGATCGACTGGCACCGCTTGAACCTCGAGACCGAAGAGGAGATCGCGTCGTGGCTCGCGGTGCAAGAGCTCCGGCCCGACGATCCCCGCGACCGCGCGCGGATGGACGCGCTGCGCGCCGAGGCCGTCGCGTACCTTCGGCGCAATTTCGAGCTCGCCATCCCGAAGCCCGTCGAGAACGCGTCGATCGAGGAGCTGATGACGATGGCGTCGGGCAAGGGCCACCGCCAGGTGTGCGCGTGCTCGATCCTGAAGGCGACGCACATCATGCACCACCTCGACGCGCGCGAGCTCTTGTTCCTGCTGCCGATGTCGTCCCAGGATCTGTTTCACCTGGTCGAGGAGAAGGTCTACGGCGTCATCGGGGGCATGCTGGCGAAGCGCTTCCCGATCGTCGAATTCATCGGCGGCCGAAAGAACAAGGACTCGCTCTACACGAAGCTCCTGTCCAAGTCGGAGACGTCGGCCGCGCAGGTCTACGACAAAGTGCGGTTTCGCATCGTCACGCGCGAGGTCGACGATCTGCTGCCAGTGTTGTTGCACCTCACGCGGCGCCTGTTCCCGTTCAGCTACACGGTGCCCGGGCAGAGCGTGAACACCATCTTTCACTTTCGAAGCTACTGTCAGCAGCACCCTCACCTCGCGCGCTTCGTCGGCGAGATGCAGGGCACGCTCGACGACGATTTCACGCCGAGCGACAACACCTTCAGCGCCGAGAGCTACCGGGTGATGCACTTCGTGGTGGATCTGCCGGTGCGCCTGCCCGACGAGGTGCTGCAGCGGGCGCCCAGAGAGGCGCGAGAGCTCGGCCCCGTGGTGTTTGTGTTGTGTGAATTTCAGCTGGTCGACCAGCACACCGAGGAGACCAACGAGCTCGGTGACGCGTCGCACGCCAAGTACAAGGAGCGCCAGCGCGCGGCCGTGATGCGGAGGCTGAAGCTCGGGGTCCGCGAGATGCGCGAGCCCCCGCGCCCGCCGCCCACGTCCACGCGCGGTCGCGGTCGCTTACGCTCGGTTCACGCGCGCTCACGGAGGCGACTGCAGCTCGACGAGGACCTTCAGGCTGCCCGAGTTGTCTTTCGTGTAGCCGCCCGCCCGGTCGTTCATGAACAGCACGAGCTCGCCGCAGGCTTGCGCGGGGACCTCGAGCTCGGAGCCGACCGCGCGGGTCCACGAGCCGACGCGCATCGAGAGCGTGCCGAGATTCGCGCCGGGTACGAGCACCGGCAGCTCCGCCGTCGTCGGACGACCTGGCGTGCCGTCCGGGCCGCAGCAAGCGTCGAGACCCCAGCACCAGGTCCCGCTGGTCGAGATCGATACGCGCTGCCCGACGGCCACCATGAGGCCGGTCGGAGTCTCCTCGCGTGCGTCGACGGCCAGCGTCGACAGCCCGGTGTCCGGCTCGTCGCACGACGACGCCGAACCGCCGCCGCCCGACGCTCCGGGCTTGCCCGTCGAGCTGGACGACCCCGCCTTGCCCGTCGCCCCTCCGCTCCCGCCGGCGAGGCGAAGCGAGCCGTCCTGTCCGTACACGCCGCGCGGCGCGCGGCTCGGGAGGGACGCGTCGTCCGCACAAGCCGCGAGCGCCGCGAGCGCCAGCGCGAAACCGCTCGTCCGCACGACCAAGCTCACTTGACGCGGTAGACGGCCCATCGTGCGGCCCCTCCCCTCGGCAGCTCGAGCGTGAAGGGTTTCGCTGGACCACATAGTTCGACGAACGCGGAGCTGCGGCGCCGATCGTCGATGACCCGCCTGTCCTTCGCCCAGAGCACGAGGGGAGCGTCGACCGGCTCGACCGCGGCGGCGACCGCGAGCAGGCACTCGTCCCGCGACAGCTCGATCCCATCGACGAGCAGCGAGCTGGACGCCGCCTTCGCGGTGCCGCGGCGCTCGGCCTTCACGATGCGCGTGCCCACGGCGGCGAACGCCAGCGAGTCGACGACCACGTTGTCCTCGCGCGTCACCTCGATGCCCGCCTTCGCGAGCGCGTCGGCGGCCGTGCGGCGCTCTTCTGCCAGCAACGCTGCCCGAAGCTTCGCCTGCACGTGCTGCGAGACCTGGGCCGCGATGCGGTCCCCCAGCGAGTCGGGGTGGTCCACGAGGTTGCGGTCAGGGCTGTGCCCCTTCACGCCGTGGCGCTCGTCGGCGGCGACCTCCCAGTCGGAGAGATCGAGCCGGAGCGCGTCGGTCGTGCGCGCGGGCTCTCCGCCCCTCGGGGCGACGATCAGGTCGACGTTCACCGAGACCGAGCGACGATACGCCTTCTTCGTGTAGGTCCACGGCAAGACCACCCACTGCCGCGTGGTCGCGGGCTCGGCGCTCGCCGCGGCGCGGGTGGAGACTGCGTCTGCCTTCGCTCGCTGGAGCTTGGACCGAGCGTTGCTGACGAGGAGGAGGTCGGCCGCCGCGTCGGTCGCCGCGCCGCATCCGGCTCCGCCCACGAGCCCTCCCCAGGTACCCAGCTTCTTCGCCTGATCTCGGCACTCTTGGGCGACGCGCTCGCGGGCCTGCTTCGACTCTTCGAACCTGGATTCTGCGTCCTTCAACGCCTGTTCTGCCTCCGGAACCGCGGCCGTGGCCGCCTGCGCGGCCGCCTCGCGCACGGCCTTGTTGGGGTTAGGCACGTCCACCTCGAGGTCCCGGTATGTGACCGTCTCGCGCTCCTCGCTGGTCTGCAGCGCTCCGACGGTGAGGTCCGCGAGCGACAGGCGCAGGTGAACAGTCGCCGCCGGGTCCTCCTTGGTCGTGACGCGCGCGCCCCCGGCCTCTCTCGCGAGCGCTGCCCGGACAGCCTCTGTCATGGCGGCGACCACCGCGCGTTGGCGTTCATCTGTCGCCTGGACGAGCTCGAGGCCAACGACCACCTTGGCGAAGGCCTCGCCGTCCATCAGACGCGGTCCCAGAAAGTGTGTGGTGCCCAGCGTTTGGTGCCGGAGCGTGGCCTTCACGCCGGTGTCATCGCTCTCGATCTGCCAGACGCCGAGCGAAGAGGTGCAAGCGAGATGAGGCTTTCCTCTGTGGTCGCTTGACGCGCACTGCTTGTCTTCGAGGTGCAACAAGCGGCGGAGATCGGCCGGTGGCTTCGCGAGCTCGGAGTCGGCGACCTCGAAGCAGGCGTCGAGCGTCTGCATCGGCACCGCGAACTTGGCAGAGAAGGTGACCCAGGGCATCGGCGCGCCCCTCGAGTCGGGGATCACGCGGACGCCCGTGGCCGAGACCTCCGCCCCTTCACCCTCGAACAGGATCGAGCTCGCGCTCTGCCCGACCGCGAGCACCGTGTCACACGCGAGCTTCCACGGCGCGAACACGAAGCGCTTGCCCGACGCCGCCTTGGCCTCTTCGTAGCCAGCGAGCTCGGCCGGATACAGACAGCCCTTCCCACCGAACGGCATCGACACGAAATCCGTGCGGCCGTCGCCCTTGAGCTCGAACGCGACGCGGTGCGCTGACGGGTCGACCCGCGAGCCTCCGACCTCGCCGATCGCGGCGTCTCCGTCCGCGAGGTGGATGGCCTCCTTGCCGGCACGCAACGCCGCCTCGAGGCTCGCCCCACCCCGCAGGTCACAGGTAGGGCCTGCGTGGACGAGCACGCGGCGGCCGGGGTGGAGCTCGGGCCACGACACGCCAGAGGTCGCCTCGAAGCTGGAGAGCGACATCGTCGACGCGCAGCCCGATGACGCGCCGACCAGCAGGAGCCACAGGATGTGCGATCGAGAGGAGCTGTTCATTCCGTGCCTCAGAAGCTCAGTGACATTCCCGCGGACGAGATCGACTTGATGGCGTTGTTCTTCGCGTAGAGCCTGGCGAAGTCGCTGACGTCTGGATCACCGCCGACGGAGTGAAAGCGCTGTTCGACGCTCGCGTAGAGCCCGAACCACCGATAGCCGAGCTCGGCCTGGTAGGTCAGGTAGTCGGCGCGGTGGTCCGGCGCCCAGCGCGAGGTGCGCGCGACGTCGAGCGTCAGGTGGGCGCCGCGCTCGGGCCGCCCGAGCCGGAAGCGGACGTGCCCTCCCCAGCGCCCTCCCAGATCGAGCGCGCTCGCGTCGCCGACCGAGCTGCCGTAGCGCGGGGCCTGCGTGGGCGCGGTCGCTCTGAACGATGTGAGGCGAAACATCCCGAGCGGTCCGAGGGACAGTCCGCTCAGCGCGCCCGGCAGCGGCAGTTGGAAGTCGAGCCCGTACCCGACTGACATCGAGATGAGGCTCGCCTTCTCGAGATCGCCGCACGGCGTCGTCGGTTTCCCGCCGAGGCCGACGAACGAAT
>CAUJFL010000455.1 GCA_963169165.1 Myxococcota bacterium
AGTGCTCGGTGGTCGATGACCCCGACTCCCCCAGCTCGGGCGAGTACCTCGCGAGCGCGATGCGCACGGTGTACGTCCCGCGGCGGGCGCCGAGGAGCTTGAACGGGCGACCGTCGTCGGAGGTCTCCGCGCGCGTGAGCCCGGGCCCGACGACCGAGACCTGCACGAGGTGCTTGCCCGCTGCCGCCTCCGCGTTGCCCAGGAAGAAATCGATCATCCGCTCGGCGCCCGCCGCGCTCTTCGGCGGGAGCACCGGGATCAGGATCGGCTCGCCCGCTCTCCACGCGGCCTTGCCGCGCTTCTCGACATGGAACGACACCGCCGCGAACGCGCCCGGCTTCTTGCCGGGGCGGAGCACCGCTCCCGACTCGTCGCGCGCGACCAGCACCAGCAGATGGGGGCCCGCGGCCAGCGCTCCGAGCTCCGACAGCGCCGGGGGCCTGGACGGATCGACGTCGACGCAAGGTCGCGCGTCGAGCGAGAGGCACACCCGCGCCGCGCCGCGCGCGCTCACCTTCACCGTCGTGGTCGCGAGCTTGGACGAAGGAACGATCTGCTCGGCCCGCGGCGACACGATCGCCAGCGCTGGGAGCGTCGCGGGCGCCGGGCGCGGCTCGGCGAGCACGAGCTCGACCGGAGGCTCCGTCGGCGCCGAGGGCGGCGGCGTGGCCCGAGTCTCGACGGACGCGGAGGCGCTCGGAGAGGTTGACGGGCTCTCGACGGTCGGGCTCGGCGTCGGCGCCGGCGACTGGGCCGGGGCGGCGGCGGAGCACGCCGCGAGGCCGAGCGCGAGCGCCGCGGTCAGGCGCGTCTTCGACATGACCCCACCGTCGCGCACAATCGCGCGCCCGAGAAGCCTGAAACCACAGTTGACGCCACGCCCGAGGGCAGCGTGAGATGCGGCAGATGGCTCAGCTAGTCCTCACCGCCGTCGGCAACGATCGGCCCGGGCTCATCGGCGAGCTCACGAAGCTGTTTCGCGAGCACGGCGTCAGCGTCGCCGACTCGCGCATGGTCAACCTCCGCGGGCTGTTCGCGTGGCTGTCGCTCGTCGAGGGCGAGGCGGCCGCGCTCGCCGCCGTCCGTGAGGCGCTGCCGAGGGTCGCCGCAGGGCTCGGGCTCGCGCTGTCGATGCACGACCACGACTCCGCGCCGACGCGAGTGGCCTCGGTGCCCTACAAGCTGCGCACCTACTCGATGGACCGCCCCGGGATCGTCCACGCGCTCGCCTCCACCCTCGCGCGGCACGGCGTCAACATCGAGAGCCTCGACACGCGGGCCGGGTCGGCGCCGTTCGACGGCACGCCGCTGTTCACCCTCGAAGCGCGCCTGTCGGTCCCCTCGGCGCTCTCGCTCGCCGCGCTGCGCGACGACGTGCGCGCGACCGCCGACTCGCTCAACTGCGACTTCGATCTCGAGCGCGCGTGAGGCGCCTCGCGCGCCGCCTCGGCGCCACCTGAGGAGACCGCTTGGAGCTCCGCCAGAAGCTGATGGCGCTGCTGGCGCCGCTCGCGCTCGGCGACGAGCTGCTCCCGGGCGCGCGGCTCGCGGGCGCGTCGGTCGAGCTGGGGATGCGCCTGCGCCTCGACACCGCGACCGGCCCGCTGTGGATCGACGTCACGCCGCTCGAGCGCTCCCGACACCACGCGGCCGCCAGCGACCGCCTCGCGTTCGGCTACCGCACGGACGGCGGCAAGCGCGGGGTCGACGCGCGCTTCGCCCTGGCGGCGTGCCAGCGGGTCGCGGCCCTCGCGCGCTCCAACGAGGCCCGCGTGCTCGCCGACGTCGAGATCGAGCGGCGCGACGAGGACGGCGCGCGCATCCGTCACGTCGACGTGGACGCGATGCTCGAGCACCAGGGGCGCCCGGGTCAGACCTACTTCACGCTCAGCCCCTACGTCGGGTGCACGATCGGTTGCCGCTTCTGTTACGCCGCCTCGCGCGTGGATCCGATGCGCGCGGTGCTCGGCCTGCCCGAGCTGCCGTGGGGCTCGTACGTCGAGGTCAGGCGCAACGCGCCCGAGGTGCTCGCGGGCGAGCTCGCGCGGCTCGAGCCTCGGCCCATCAAGTTCTGCCCGATCGTCAGCGATCCCTACCAGTCGGCCGAGCGCCGCGAGCGCGTCACGCGGCGTTGCCTCGAGGCCGTCCGCGACTCGGGGCGCGCGTGGCCGATCCTGCTGTTGACCCGCTCGACGCTGGTGCTCGACGATCTCGCGCTGCTGGGCTCGATCCCTCGAGCGTTCGCGGGGGTGTCGCTGCCCACGATCGACGACGGGGTCCGCAGACACTTCGAGCCGCGCGCGGCCTCGATCCCCGAGCGCCTCGAGATCCTGCGCGCGCTCCGCAAGGCCGGCGTCGAGACCCTGGCGGTCGTGCAGCCGATGCTCGAGGGGCCGCTCGAGCCGCTCGCCGACGCGCTCGCCGGCCTGGTGTCCTCGGTGAGCATCGACGTGCTCCACGGCGAGATCGGCGCGGCCCGGGATTTCGACGATCCACTCTTTTCTCACACACGAGAACACGCCTGGCAGGTCACACGCGCCCGCGCGCTCGCGGGCCTGCTGGGCGAACGCGGCGTGCCGGTGTGGACCTCCGAGCTGCCCCCCGAGCTGCGGTGAAGGCCCGCGCGCCATGATCACGCCGACGGTCGCGGCACACTGGCACAGCGCGCGGATGCGACAATTCCGGGTCTATCGCGCTGGCTCGTGCCTTGCTTGAACGCGCCCGCATGCGCTTCGTCTCCTTCACCCTCATCGCCTCCTTCGCCGTCGGTTGCGGCGGCAGCACCACCTCTGACACCTCCAGCGCTTCGCCCGGCGCGGGCGGCGCGACGCATTCGGCGGGCGCGGGAGGCGGCTCGTCGGGGGCCCCCGCGACCTCGGGCGCGGCCGGGGCGAACGCCGGCGGAGCCAGCGCGGGCGCGCCGGGCGCGGGAGGCACTACGAGCGGAGGTACGACGGGCGCGGCGGGCAAGCCCGGCGCAGCGGGCGGCGCGGGGTCGTCGGGCGCCGGAGGGGGCGGCGAGCACTGCTGCAAGACAGACCTCGACTGCGGCGACTTCGCCGCGATGATTTGCGTCTCCGGTGCTTGCAAACTACCCGTCGTCGACGCGTGCTGGACCGACGCCGAGTGCAAGCTCGGTGAACAGTGCAAGGGGGTCTCGGTGTGTCCTTGCGACGCCGACTGCGACAGCCCCGATCACCCCGGCGCGTGCGGCAAGCCCACGATCCCACAGAATTTCACGGTCTGCGGCGCGCCCGGCGACTGCGTGCTCGCCGACGCGACCTGCTGCGGCGCGTGCGGGATCCCGAAGGCTAGCGACAAGGTCGCCGTCCTGGAGACCAAGCAGGGCGAGCTCGGCGCGCTCCTGTGCGGCGCCAGCGGCCCGACCGCCTGTCCCGACTGCATCTACGGGAAGAACGGAGATCTGGCGGCCTTCTGCACGCCGGACAGCGCCGAGGTCGACGTCTGCCAGGTGGTGGAGGTGTCGAAGCACGCCGTCTCCGCCTGCGCGACCGACGCCGACTGCGTGCTGCACACGGTGGGCTGCTGCGACTGCGGCGGCCCGTCGCCGAGCGACTACGTCGCGCTGTCGAAGCCGGGCGTCTCCGTGTACGAGGCCAACCTCTGCGGCAAGGCGGGCACTTGCCTCGCCGACTGCGCCGCCGGTTCGCCTCCGTCGGGCCTGGTCGCGCGCTGTGATCCCAAGACGCTGCACTGCGCTGTCACCCAGCAGTGAACCCGGGCGATCTCACCGCCCCGCGGCGTGCGGGCTCACGTAGTCGCCGACGCGGGTGCGAAACGCGACGTTCAGGCGGTTCCAGCCGTTGATGGAAATGATCGCTTGTGTCAGATCGACCAGCGACCTGTCATCGAAGTGTGCGCGCGCCGCCTCGTACACCTCGTCGGAGACACCTTCGTCCGCGATCAGCGTGACGGCCTCGGTCCACGCGAGCGCGGCGCGCTCCCGCCCGGTGAAGCACGGCGCCTCGCGCCACGCGGTCAGCAAATAGAGCCTCTGCTCGGACTCGCCGCGGGCCCGCGCGTCCTTCGTGTGCATATCGAGGCACCACGCGCAGTTGTTGAGCTGAGAGGCGCGCGTCTTCACCAGCTCGAGCAGCGTCGCCTCGAGCCCGCTGTCGCGGACCCGCAGCTCGAAAGCGAGCATCGCCTGGAAAGCGGCCGGAGAAGCTGATTTGTAGTCGAGACGCTGTTGCATCGGGGGTCTCCTCGCGGCGTCAGCCGCGGCTCATGAATCGTTGAAGATCAGCGTAGCCGAGCGACGGCTCGTTCGCGATGGGCACCCGACCGTCGTCTCGAAGGGCCCGCGCAGCGTCGTGCGCGGCCGCGTAGGCGATCGTCGCGAACCGCGTGGCGGCGCTGACCCGGGCCACGCCGAGCCGCCCCAGCGCGGCGATGTCGGGCACGCCCGGGCGCAGCCCGATGTTGACCGGCGCGTCGACCGCGCGAACGAACGCGCCGATCGTCTCGGCGTCGGTGAGAGCGATCGGGTACACGCAGTCGGCGCCGGCGGAGAGGTACGCGCGCGCCCGCTCGACGGCGGCACCCAGCCGCTCGCTCGGCGCGGGCCCGCGCTCGACCATCCACACGTCGACGCGCGCGTTCAGCACGATCGGCACGCCCGCGTCAGACGACGCCCGGCGCGCGGCGGCGATGCGCGCGACCGCGTCGTCGAGCGCGCGCAGGCGCTCGTGGTCCACGCCGTCCTCCAGGTTGACGCCCGCGGCGCCGACGTCGATGAGCTCGCGGACGTGCGCCGCGACCGCGTCGGGCGTCTCTCCGTAGCCCCCCTCGAGATCGACCGTCACCGGCAGCTGAGTCGCCGACACGATGCGCCCGAGCGCCGCCACCACCTCGGTCCGCGGAGCCCGCTCGCCGTCGGGGTGGCCGAGCGACCACGCGACACCGGCGCTCGTGGTCGCGATCGCGGCGAAGCCGAGCCCCGCGAAGACGCGCGCGCTCCCGGCGTCCCACGCGTTGGGCAGCCGCAGCACCTCCCTCCGGTCGTGCAGCGCGAGGAGGCGGAGGGCTCGCTCTCTCAATGTGGGAGTCGGCATGGACAGTCATCACGTCGGTACTCGGGTCGCGCGCCACCGGCAACGCCGGCGTCCCCTCTCGCGCCTCTCGCGCCCCCCGCCACCCGCCAGTCGCGCCGATTTTGCGCGGCGCTCCTCCGGGCCTGGGCTACCTTGAGGGGATGCGAACCCCACCTACCGCTCGCCCTCTTCACGTTCCTCACAAGCGCGCTGGTCGTCGGCGCGTGCGGCGGGGACGACGATCCGACAGCGAAGGCCCGAGCCCAGCTGGCGGGAGGCTGCTCACTCAACTCAGACTGCAACGATCCACTGGTGTGCGTCTTTCAGCGCTGCCACGAGGAGTGCAAGGACTCGCGAGACTGCCCCGCTGGTGCGCGCTGCGTGCTCGGCGGCGACGGCACCAACGTCTGTCAGCTGCCCGACGACGTCACCTGCGCTTCGCCGAAAGACTGCCCAGGCAAGCAGACGTGCGCCGGCGACGGGCAATGCCGCGACGGGTGCGCGGCCGCGAGCGAGTGTGTCGCCATGCAGACCTGCGCGACCCAGGGGGTCTGCGCGGAGGCCGCCGAGGTCGACCCGATGGGCAACCTGAAGAACGCGGGCGGCGGCTCGGGTCAGGGGGGCTCGAGCGGCGGCAGCGCCGGGGCGAGCGCAGGGACCGGCGGGACGGGCGCTGCGGGCGGCTCGACGGCCGGCCAGGGCGGCTCGACGGCGGGCCAGGGCGGCGCGTCCGCCGGCCAGGGAGGCTCGAGCCAGGGCGGCGCGTCGGGCGCGGGAGGGACGGGCGGATGCGCGGCGGATTTCGCCGACTGCGACATGAACGGCTCGTGCGAGACCAACATCACCACGCTGACCAACTGCGGCGCGTGCGGCGTCTCGTGCAGCAGCCCGAACACCACGATGACCGCCTGCGAGGCCGGCGCCTGCAAGATCGCGGAGTGCAAGCCCGGCTACAGCAATTGTGACAACGACGCGAAGACCGGCTGCGAGTCGAACACCAGCGCCGACTCGGCGCACTGCGGCTCCTGCGAACGAGACTGCCTCGGCGGCGCGTGCGCCGCGGGGCTGTGCGGCGGGCTGGTCGTGGCGCAGTTCGCAGGCAACTCGCTGGCGGCCCTCGGTGTCAACGACAACTACATCTTCGCGCTCCAGATGAGCACCCCGCGAATCATGCGGTTCCCGATGGAACCCACGCCCACCTCGCTCGCCGGCACGGTCATCCGGACCATCGGCAACGCGACCGGCGTCGTGCTCCGCGTCGAGGGAGATTCTGTCTACTGGACCGAGCAGGGCGCTCCCTCGGCCTTGTTCAAGTATCCGTCGGACGGCTCCGACATCACGCCCGTCCCGTTCTTCACGACGCCCTCGAAGCCCGCGATGTTGACGGTGACGCCGAGCGCGTTCTACTGGGTCGACGGAGTCTCGTCCACCAAGGCCATCTATACCCGCGCCAAGGACGGGTCGGGCAGCGACATCACCCTGCTCACGCGCCCCAACGTGACGAGCTTCACCATGCTGGCCGCTGGCCCCTCGCACCTCGCCTGGGTCGAGCGGGTTGGGTCCAAGTATACGCTGTGGCGCTCCCAGCTGGACGGTCAGAACCCCGAGATACTCGACGACACGCTCAGCGATCTCGTGGGGTACACCGTGACGCCCACGGATCTGTACTACACAATCCGCAAGGTCACTCCCACCGGCGCGGTCAAGCGCCAGGCCTGGGCGGACCCGCCGGGGCCGAAGACCGTCGCGCTGTTCGACCAGCCCTACAACGTGTACGAGGTGGGCGGCTCGTTCCTCGTGCAGGTGGACGCCGGCCCCGACAGTGACAGCATCTTCCGCATGCAGCCCGACGGCTCCGCCGTCAAGATCGGAAAGGTCTCCAGCCTCGGCGCCCTCTACGCTCCCGCCAGCAAGTTCGCGGTCTACCGCCCGAGCAGCCCCGGGGCCCTGTACCGGTTCGCATACTGACGTCCGGGCTCTGCGTGACCGCTCGAGACGAACACCAGGCGGGCGAGGTGCTCGACGGCAAGTACCGCGTCGAGCGCGTGCTCGGCCGCGGCGGGATGGGCAGCGTGTTCGAGGTCACCCACCTCGTCACGCGCCACCGCCGCGCGCTGAAGACGCTGCACGCCGAGCTGCGCGACCACCCCGAGCTCGTCGGGCGGTTTCTCCGCGAGGCGTCGGCCGCGGGGCGCATCGGCGATCCACACATCATCGAGACGTTCGACGCGGGGGAGCTTCGCTCGGGCGAGCCGTTCCTCGTGATGGAGTTTCTCGAGGGAGAGACGCTCGGAGAGAAGCTCCAGCGAGAGGGCACCCTCGGGGTCGGAGAGACCCTGGACCTCATGATCCAGGCGACGCGGGGCGTGGTCGCGGCGCACCGGGCGGGGGTCGTGCACCGCGATCTGAAGCCGGACAACATCTATCTCACGGACAGGGAGGGCGCTCCGTTCGTCAAGCTCCTCGACTTCGGCATCTCCAAGTTCGAGGCGCTCGCGGGCGAGAAGGGCATCACGCAGGACGGCGCCGCGCTCGGGACGCCCTTCTACATGGCCCCCGAGCAGATGGCAGGGCACACGCGCGAGCTCGACGCGAAGGCCGACGTGTACGCGCTGGGGGTCATCCTCTATGAGCTCCTGTCAGGTCGCAAACCCTACGAC
Organism: Myxococcota bacterium; assembly: GCA_963169165.1. Classification (GTDB taxonomy): domain Bacteria; phylum Myxococcota_A; class Polyangia; order Polyangiales; family Polyangiaceae; genus JADLFU01. The sequence goes on from CAUJFL010000455.1 coordinate 7,715, forward strand.
GGGGCGACCATCATGGAGCTCGCGGTGAAGGTCCATGCGGGGGGTGCGCCACCGCTCTCCGCCGTCTGTGAAGGCATCCCCGAGGCGCTGTCGGAGCTCGTGGCGCGCGCGATGTCGAAGGCGAAGGAAGATCGCCCGTCGTCGACGGAGCTCCTGCTCGCGCTCGAGGCGCTCGCGGGGCTGGTGGACGACGCTCCAGCGACCGGGCGCGATCGCCTCGCGATGGACGCGACGCAGCTCGGCGCGCCTGTCAACATGACCTCCGCGGCGTCCACCAGCGTCGAGGTGGGAGGCGCCGCGTCTCCCCCCGCCGCGCGCGCCGGGGCGGGCTGGGCGGTCTGGGCGGGCGGGTTCTCGCTGGTCGCGCTCGTGGCGGGTGGCCTCTATCTCTCTCGCGGAGCGCCAGAGGCAGCTCACGAGCCTCTCGTGCAGAGAACGGAGCACAAACCCAGCGCCGCCGCGATCCCGGCCCCGGCCCCGAGCGCCGCGACGGCGGCTCCGTCCGCGGTCGGGGCGACGAGCGCGACCGCGGAGAGGCCGCCAGCGCTCCCCGCGAGGCATACCAGCCCAGGCTCCCCGGAGGCTCCCAAGAGCCCCCCCGCCCCGCCGGTCACGACGGCCACGCCCGTCCCTCCCGCCGCGACGAACGTGCCTGTCAAGTCGAGGAGTGACAAGGCTGGCATGGCGACCAGCCCGTATTGATAAGAACCGGCCCGACAGCACGAACGACGGGTCGCGTCCCGGGACTATCCCCCACGCGTACGGGGATGACTTGTCACCCTTCGGTTCGTATTTGTCTCGATCGACGCGCGACAGCAACACGACCACGCCCGTGCCCAGCGCGAGCACACCTACCCCACCCGTCACGAGGCCGACGGTTCGGAAGGTCTTGCCGTCGCGGCTCAGTTTGTCGATTTCGTCGAGCCGAGCGGAGCACTCGGCCTCGCGCACCTGGGTGAAACCTACAGACGTCGAGCTGCAAGGGCCGTCACCGACCGCGTCCGCGTCGTAGGCCCGCAGCTTGGTCGAGGAGTCATCCTTCTTGCCGTTGCCAGCGACGTAGAGGTAACCGCCCGCGCCCATCAGCACCACGCCCGCCGCCGCGGCCGCCCACCCGACGCGTGTGCTCGTGGTGTAGCTGGCGAGGTGACGCTCGCGCGTCTCGGCCGTCGCCTCGAGCTTCACGCGCACGACGCGCTCCTCGTCACGCCCGACCACGAGCGACCGCGAGAGCGGCAAGAAGCCGGTGCGCTCGATCTTCATCACGTGCTCGCCGGGCGGCAGCACGAAGCGGAGCCCGGCGCCTCGAGCCGACTGTCCGCTCTCCCGACGGGGCTTGCCGTCGATCGTGACCTCGGCGCCAGGCTCGGAGAGCTCGAGGGTCACCCCGCCGCGCGGGCCGTCGGGCGCCTCCTCGAGCTCGGCCGACAGCTCGGCGGTCGCTCCTCCGTCGACCTTCAGCTCGCTTCGTCTGGTGGTGTAACCCTCGCGACGCAGCTCGACGATCCGGGTCCCCGGCGTGAGCGCCAGCGTCGTGGAGAGCGGGGTCTTCGCCACGAGCTGCCCGTCGACGACGATCTCCACGCCGGACAGCGGCCCGGAGACGCGCAGATGCGCCGCTCGCCCCGAGATCTCGGCGAGCTCGAACGAGACCTCCGTCTTCACGCCGGCGGTCACGAGGACCTCCTTGCGGGACGGCGCGAAGCCGTCGGCCACGACGGCGACCACCCGCGAGCCTGACGCGAGCCGCAGCGGCTTCGACAGCGGGAGCTTCGCGACCTCGACCCCGTCGACCTCGAGCACCCCGGGCGCCTTCGCGGTCACGTTCAGCTCGCCGATGCGCGCCGCCTGCTCCGCCGCGAGGCGCTGGGCGCGGACCGCGAGATCCTCGGCGAGCCCCGCGGCCAGGCTCTGCTTCAGCGCCGCCTCGGCCTCGACGGGCCTGCCCATCGCCGCATAGACGATCCCGATGTTGAACAGGACGGCCGGGTGCGGCGCGAGCTCCTGCGCGCGCCGCAGCTCGCTGAGCGCGCCGCTGTTGTCGCCCTCATCGAAGCGCTCGAGTCCTCGACGAAAGCGCGCCGCGGCCTCGTCGCGCGGAGACTGCGCCCACGCGTCGGTGGCGCCGCCCACCAACGACGCCACGAGCGCGGCCCGGGAGACGAGCGAGAGAGATCTACCCAGCAAGTAGCGACGGGCCAGCACCCGGTCGACCCTACCGGACGCCGAGGCGACGAACAACGCCGACGGCGACGCCCCGTGTGTCGCGCCCCGAGCGGCGCTAGGGTCGCGCCATGTCCGACGATCCACGCCCCACGCTGAGCCAGCGCCCGCCGCGCATCCTGATCGAGGACGACCGCACCGGCGTGACGCCGGCGGCGCTGCGACGCGCGTACATCGATCACCTCAAGTTCTCGCGCGGCCGCACCGGCGACAGCGCCAGCATGCTCGACAAGTACACCGCGTGGGCGCTGACGGTGCGAGACCGCGTCGTCGGTCGCTGGCTCGAGACCCAGCGCGTCTACCGCCGCGACGACGTCAAGCGCGTCTACTACCTCTCGGCCGAGTTCCTGCTAGGACGCCTGCTCGTGTCAAATTTGTTGAATTTGAACCTTCTCGACATCACGCGCGAGATCGCGCGCGAGCTGGGGATCGATTTCGACGCGCTCACGCACGAGGAGCTCGACGCCGGCCTCGGCAACGGCGGGCTCGGGCGCCTGGCGGCGTGCTTCCTCGACTCGATGGCGACGCTCGGGATCCCCGCGATCGGCTACGGCATCCGCTACGAGTACGGCATCTTCGAGCAGGTGATCCGCGGCGGTCACCAGGTCGAGAAGGCCGACGAGTGGCTGCGCTTCGGCGACCCCTGGGAGATGTCTCGCCCCGATCACGCCGTGCGCGTCGGCTTCTTCGGCAGGACCGAGCGCTACGTCGACGAGCGCGGGGCCGCGAGGACCCGCTGGGTCGACACGCGCGACGTGCTGGGCGTGCCGTACGACACGCCCATCGTCGGCTACGGGCGCGACAACGTGAACTCGCTGCGGCTCTGGTCGGCGCGCTCGACGTCCGAGTTCGACTTCGAGCTGTTCAACGGTGGTGACTACGAGCGCGCCGTCTACGACAAGACGGAGAGCGAGACGATCTCCAAGGTCCTCTACCCGAACGACTCGGTCCAGGTCGGCCGCGAATTGCGCCTGCGCCAGCAGTACTTCTTCGTCGCGTGCTCGATCCAGGATCTGCTGCGCCGCTACAAGCGCACGCACACCAGCTGGGATTCACTGTCATCGAAGGTCGCGATCCAGCTCAACGACACGCACCCGTCGATCGCGATAGCCGAGCTGATGCGCGTGCTGATCGACACGGAGGGGCTGCCGTGGGAGCGCGCGTGGACGCTGACACAGGAGACGTTCGCCTACACCAACCACACGCTGATGACCGAGGCGCTCGAGCGCTGGAGCGTCGAGCTGTTCGAGCGGATGCTGCCGCGCCACCTCGAGATCATCTACGACATCAACGCCCGCTTCCTCAGGCAGGTGCAGATCCGCTACCCGAACGACACCGCGCGCATCCAGCGGATGTCACTCATCGAGGAGACCCCTTCGAAGAACGTGCGGATGGCCAACCTCGCCGTCGTCGGCTCGCACAGCGTCAACGGGGTCTCCGAGCTGCACACCGAGCTGTTGAAGACCGACGTGCTCTCCGATTTCTCCGAGCTGTTCCCCGAGCGCTTCAACAACAAGACCAACGGCGTCACGCCGCGGCGCTGGCTCCTGCAGTGCAACCCCGAGCTCGCGGCGCTGATCACCGAGCGGATAGGCGACGGCTGGCCGAGCGCGCTCGACAGGCTGTCAGGCCTCGCCGCGCTGCGGGACGAGCCCGAGTTCGCGGCGCGGTTCCGCGAGATCAAGCGCGCGAACAAGCGTCGCCTCGCCTCGTACGTCGTCGCCAGCGGCGGCCCGGCGCTCGATCCGTCATCGATCTTCGACGTGCAGGTCAAGCGGATCCACGAGTACAAGCGGCAGCTGCTCAACGTGCTGGCGATCATCGCGCTGCACCTTCGCCACAAGCGGGGTCAGCCGCTGCCCGCGCCGCGCGTGTCGTTCTTGTTCGGCGGCAAGGCCGCACCCGGCTACGTCAACGCCAAGAAGATCATCCGGCTCGTGCACGGCGTCGCCGAGGCCGTCAACGAGACGGACGGGCCCTACACTGTACATTTCTTGCCAAATTATCGCGTATCACTGGCGGAGCGCATCATCCCCGCCTGCGAGCTCTCCGAGCAGATCTCGACCGCGGGCACCGAGGCGTCGGGCACCGGCAACATGAAGTTCGCGCTCAACGGCGCGCTGACGCTCGGCACGCTCGACGGAGCCAACATCGAGATCAAGGAGTGCGTGGGAGCGGAGGCGTTCTTCCAGTTTGGGCTGACGGCCGCCGAGGTCGCCGAACACAAGGCCCGCGGCTACCGACCTCGCGCGTTCGTCGAGCGCGACCCGGAGCTCGCCGAGGTGCTCGACCTCGTGCGGCGCGGGCTGTTCTCGCAGGACGAGCCCGCGCTGTTCCACGACCTCGTCGATGAGCTCCTCCGTCACGATCCTTACTTCGTGCTCGCCGACTTTCGCGCCTACGTGGACGCGCGCCTCCGCGCGTTCGCCGCCTACGAGGACGAGGCGTCCTGGACCCGGCACGCGATCCTCAACGTGGCCGGGAGCGGTCGGTTCTCCTCCGATCGCACGATCGCCGAGTACGCGCGCGACATCTGGAAGACCTCGTCGGTCGACTTCGACGCCGCGCCCTACGTCAGCGACGCCGGCGTCGACAGCGCCTCGTGAGCTATTTTCCGGCCGCGACGAGCGCGAGGGTGTGGTCGAGCAGCGCGCCGTCGCCCACGTCGCCGTGGCCGGGCACGACGCGCTCGATCGCGGGGAAGCGCGCGCGCACGGCTCGCACCGCGTCGCCCCACGTCGAGAGCGACGCCTCCCCGAGGTAGCCGAGCGCCTTCGCGTCGACCGCGCGGATCATGCAGCTGCCCGCGAGCACGCGCCACGCGGGCAGGTAGACCACGACGTTGTCTGGCGCGTGCGCGGCCCCCGGGAAGAACACCTCGGCGCGGACGCCGTCGACCTCGACGACCGCCTCCTTCGCGAACGTGACGCTCGGCGCCGGGTACCCCGCCGCCACCATCCTGTCTCGTGTCAGCTCCAGCGCGTGCACCGTCACGCCCCGCCGCAGCGCCGCGGCGACGCCAGCGACCCTGTCGTCGTGCGAGTGCGTGACGATGAGCCGCGTCACCCGCCGCTGGTGCGCGCGCTCGACGTGCTCGAGCAGCGCGATCGTCGCCTCCTCCGTCCAGGCCGTGTCGATGAGCCACGCCTCTCGCTCGCCGAGCACCACGAGGCCGTTGGATGACATGCGCCCGTACTCGGGGAGCGTCTTCCACGTGGTGTGCAGCAGCAACCCGGGCCCGAGCGCCCTCACCTCGAGGTCCGCGCTGGGCCGCGCGACGCCGGTCCGGGTGGCCTGGGGGGTCGGTGGCGGCGCGCCCCGCGCGGGAGCGCACCCCGCCAGCACGCAGCACAACATCAAGGCTCGCCTCGGCGTCATCCTCTCGCGACGAGCCGCAGACCGGAGCGTCAGCCGAATTTGGTCTGACAACCGAGCACGACCTCGACCTTGGTGCTGGTGCTCGGCGTCTGGCCCTGCTTGATCCCTGCGCACGTCGAGTCGCAAAGCAGGATCTTGGTCGGCGCGGCGGGGTTGTCGTAGTACCAGCCGCCGGTGGTGCCGCAGGCGCCCGCGTCGGCGACCTGGCCGAGGAACGACGGCTGCCCCGAAGGCGGCGTGATCTGCACATTGACCTGGGAGAAGTCGAGCGTCTGCCCAGGCGGAGGCTTCGGCACCTGGTAGGTGCACGCGACGTAGCTGCGCAGCTCGTTGAGCGCGGCGAGGAAGTCTTTTGCTGTGTTGCCGCTGCCCGCGTCGACCAGGATCGCCTTGTTGGTGCCGCCCGCCTGCGCGATCGCGTTGAGCGCCCCGAGCTCGGTGCCGACGCCGATGACGACGGTCTTGATGCCCCACGCTTGCCAGGCCTGCGCCGCGGACTTCGCCGCGGCGTCGAGCGAGTTGGAGTTGGGACACCCGGCCGGCTCGCCGTCGGTGGCGAACACCACGAGCGTCAGGTGATCGGAGTGCTTCGTCGCCCAGTCGTGCGCGTAGGTGAGCGCGCCGCGGATCGCCTGCGTGGTCGGCGTCGAGCCGTTGGGGCTCATCTTGTCGACCTCGGCGGCGAACTGCGGCGCCGACGCCGGCAGGTTCGCGATGGTCATCTTCGGCGTCACGTAGTCGTTGTAGTCGCACGAGTCGGCCCCTCCGACGGCGCCCGTGCACATGTTGAAGCCAGGCAGGCAGGGGCCGTACTCGCCGCACTGCGAGTTGTCCGTGCAGCTCGCCGGAGGCGGCTTCGACGGCGGCACGCCGAAGAACCCGAGGCCGACGCCGATCCCCGCGGCGTCGGGCAGCGAGACGAACTGCTTCAGCGCCGACGTCACGTTGGTCCACTTGCCGTTGTCCTGCATCGAGCCCGATTTATCGACCATGAAGTAGAGATCGAGCGGCACCAGCTCGCCGCCAGTCGTCTGCTTCGCGCAGGCGTTGATGTTGGGGTTGCCACCGACGCCCGAGCCGCCGCTCGAGACGAAGCCGCCTCCGCCCGTTGGATCGCCGCCGCCGTTGGCGCTGCCGCCGCTCGAGACGAACCCTCCCGCGCCGTTGTTGCCGGTCGGTGGAGCGTCGGAGAACTCGCTCTTGCCGCTCGAGCTGCAGGCGATGGCCCCTGCGGTGAGCGCGGACCATGAAGCGACACGAAGGAGCGTTCGGGCGACGTTCATGTGGCGATTGTGTTCGTCCCTCACGGGTGGGCAAGCTTTACCGTGTAGGCCGCAATTTTGCGGGCCCAAGGGATGCGTCGAGCCTCACGGACAGGCGGACTTCACGACGACCTCGCCCGGCCCCGCGAGCGCCTCGCAGCTGACCGGGCAGAGCTCGATCTTGTGCGGTGACTGAGGATCGTCGAGCCAGTAGCCCTCGCCCGTACACGCCGCGAGCACACCGACTGGAGGCAACGACACGTCGCCGCCCGCGCCGCGTCTCACGAGCGTGTAGCTCGCCGCCTCGGGCAGCGCGAAGGTGCAGCGCGGCACGACCGCGCGCATCGCGTCGGTGACCTGCGCGACGCTGGACCCTGGAGGCATCACGCGCACCTTCTTCGAGCCGCCCGCCACGGCCACGGGCTCGAGCGTGGAGGGCAAGTCCTCGGCGGCGCCCAGACCGGCGATGAACGTGCGGACCCGGCCCGTGTCCCACCCGGCCTTCGCGACCGCCGCGACCTCGGCCGGCTTGTTCTTCGTGCATCCGCTGGGCTCTCCGCCGTCGGTCGCGAACAGCACGCGGGTCGTCGCCTCCGGTCGGAGCTTCTGCGTCTCGACGGCGTCTTGAAGCGTGCCGAACAGCGCCGCGAACACCGGCGACCCACCGCCGTCGGCCTTGTGCGCGAGCAGCGACTGCGTGATCGCCGCCGTCGCCTGCGCCTGCGGCGTGAGCGGGACGACCGCGGCCACGTAGTCTGCGGGATCGCAGCTGTCGACCACGGCGCCGCCCGCGCTGCCCGTGCAGAGCATGAACGGCGCGAGACACGGCCCGTACTCACCGCACTCGAGATCGGTCGTGCACGTCGAGGGCGGCGGCTTCGACGCGGGCGCGGACATGTACCTCAGCGACACCCGCGCCGACGGCTCGAGCGACTTCACCAGCTCGCCGAGCGCGGAGGTGACCACGGGCCACTTCTCACCCGCGCTCATCGAGCCCGAACGATCCATCAGGATCACGAGATCGAGCGGCGCGCGCCTCGCGGGCTGCTCGCCGCCGACGCACGTCGCGCCGCCGCTGCCGCCGCTCGGCTTGCCGCCGCTGCCGCCGCTCGGCTTGCCAGCGCTGCCGCCCACGGGATTTCCGCCACCGCCCATCAGGCCCGCGCCGCTGCTGCCCGCCGGGTCCATGCCGCCCCCTCCCGTCAGGCCCGCGCCGCCGCTCCCGCCCGCGGGGTCCTTTCCGGCGCTGCCGCCCACGGGGTCCTGTCCACCGCCGCCCAACGCACCGCCGCTAGAGCTGCCCGCGTGACCTGTCGGTCCGAGCAGCGCGTCGTCTGGGTCGCTGCCGCTGCAGGCGACGAGGGAGAGCGTGAGGAGCCAGCCACCAGCGAGAGTTCTCATGCGCCAGAGCATAGCCGTCGCCTCGGCGAAGGTTCTTCGATCAAACCACTGGACGAATGCGCATCGTCCCACTAAGAGCGGCGCCGCCATGTCCCAGTCTGTCGCGCCTTCTGCGAAGAATTCCGGCAAAATCACCCAGGTGATCGGCCCCGTGGTCGACGTCGAGTTTCCCCACGGCAAGCTGCCCTCGATCTTGAACGCGCTCCGGGTCAGCAACCCCGGCATCAGCGACAAGGCCGGGAACCTCGTGCTCGAGGTCGCGCAGCACCTCGGCGAGTCGACCGTGCGCGCGATCGCGATGGACACGACCGACGGCCTCGTGCGCGGCATGTCCGCCGAGGACACGGGCGCGCCCATCCTGATGCCGGTCGGCCCAGAGTGCCTCGGCCGCATCCTCAACGTCGTCGGCGAGCCCGTCGACGAGGCCGGCCCCGTCAACGCCAAGAAGGCGATGCCGATCCACCGCGAGGCGCCGAAGTTCGTCGATCAGAGCACCAAGGTCGAGGTCTTCGAGACGGGCATCAAGGTCATCGATCTGCTCGCTCCCTACCGCAAGGGCGGCAAGATCGGCCTGTTCGGCGGCGCCGGCGTCGGCAAGACGGTGCTCATCATGGAGCTCATCAACAACGTCGCGAAGGCGCACGGCGGCGTGTCGGTCTTCGCGGGCGTCGGCGAGCGCACCCGCGAGGGCAACGACCTGATGCTCGAGATGCAGGAGTCGAAGCTCGAGTCGGGCGCGTCGGTCTACTCGAAGACCGCGCTCGTCTACGGTCAGATGAACGAGCCGCCGGGCGCCCGCGCGCGCGTCGCGCTGTCGGCGCTCACCGTCGCCGAGTACTTCCGCGACGAAGAGGGCCAGGACGTGCTGCTGTTCGTCGACAACATCTTCCGCTTCACGCAGGCGGGCTCCGAGGTGTCGGCGCTCCTCGGCCGTATCCCGAGCGCCGTCGGTTACCAGCCGACGCTCGCGACCGAGATGGGCGGCCTGCAAGAGCGCATCACGGCGACCAACAAGGGCTCGATCACCAGCGTCCAGGCCATCTACGTGCCCGCCGACGACCTCACCGACCCGGCGCCCGCGACGGCGTTCACGCACCTCGACGCGACGACCGTTCTGTCGCGAGACATCGCCGCGCTCGGCATCTACCCCGCGGTCGATCCGCTCGACTCGACCTCGACGATGCTCGATCCGCAGATCATCGGCGACCACCACTACGGGATCGCGCGGCGCGTGCAGGCGACGCTGCAGAAGTACAAGGATCTCCAGGACATCATTGCGATCCTCGGCATGGACGAGCTCAGCGAGGAGGACAAGCAGATCGTCGCGCGCGCGCGCAAGATCCAGAAGTTCTTGTCGCAGCCGTTCTTCGTCGCGGCGCAGTTCACCGGCCTCGCGGGCAAGCTCGTGCCGCTGAAGGAGACCATCTCAGGGTTCGAGGCGATCCTCGACGGCAAGCTCGACGACGTCCCCGAGCAGGCGTTCTACCTCGTCGGCAACATCGACGAGGTCCGCGCGAAGGCCGAGAAGCTCGCGAAGAGCTGAGCCATGGCCGCCGATCAGCTCACGTTCGAGATCGTCACCCCCGCGGGCGCCAAGCTGTCCGAGGAGGTCAGCGAGCTGACCGCGCCGAGCGTGGGCGGCGAGGTCGGCATCCTGCCGGGTCACCTCCCGCTGCTCGCTGCCTTGCGCCCTGGCATCGTCACGTGGAAATCGAAGTCGGGAGGGGGCTCGGCGGCGGTCGCGTGGGGTTTCCTCGAGGTCTCCGGCGGCAAGGCCAGCGTGCTGACCGACAAGTACATCACGAAGCCCGAGCTCGACATCGTCGCGGTGCGCGCCGAGCTGAAGGAGCTCGACAGGAAGATCGAGCACTTCGAGGGGTCACGCGCGACGCCCGAGTACACCACGCTCGTCAACGAAGAGCTCTGGTGCGCTGCGCAGATGGAGCTCAACGGCGATCCGCCGCCTCCGACCGTCTCGTATGTCGGCGCGTACGGCGCCGCGCCCGAAGAGGTCGTAGAGGGCGAGGGCTCCGAGGCCAAGGTGGTCAAAGAGCACTGACGACCACCCGCACGGCGCGGGAAACTCGGGACGCTCGAGCCCGGGGCGACGTTGGGTGGGTGGGGCTCGCTTCGGGCTCGGTGAGCGTCGGTTGTACGCGTCTTTCGTCGTGCTGTCGGGACGCGCGCGGAGGCGCGCGTTCGACGGTTGCGTGTCGGCCCGCGGGTGCGCCTGGGGTGACCGTCAGACTGCGTTTCGAGGACACCGGAGATTAGCGGCGGGCAAGGGGTGCGCGGTGGAGTGTTGCGCAGCGGGCAAGGGGTGCGCGGTGCGCGGTAGAAGATGGCTCGGGCACGCCGCGTCCGCGGCGAGATGCGCTCGCGCAGGGAGCGGACACACGTCTGCCTGCCGGGTCGCGCTTGACGCACGCCACGCCGGGGTCTGCGCTCGCTCGCCAGCAAGAGCGACCCCGCGTCGGTGGCTCCAGGCCACCCACCTCCACGATCGGCACCCGCTCCGCCTGACTGCGGAGCTCGAGTACTGGGTCAAATCCCGCCGATCTCACCACCCGGTCAGTCTGACCGGAGGTCCAAACCCAACCGTCCCAGGACCATCGATCCCGAACGATTCCAACAAACAAAAAGCAACACACATCACAAGCCCCGAAGCGGCGCCGCAACCGGGTTCGCGACCGCAAAGCAAACTATGCGCCACGCCGCGTACCCTCTCGTGTTCCCAAGAAAGCGCGGAGCCAGTGGGATTCGCGGCGGAGAGTGGACGCAAGCGTCCACCTCCACGACCCAGCTCTCACGGTCGCGCGCGAGGTCTCAGCGTCGCGTCGTCGTCGCTCATCTCGCGACAAGCCGCGCTCGCCACAGCGCGGCCGCCTGTCCGGCCAGGGCGAGGTGGGCGCAGTGGGCCTCGGCGCTGTTTCCGCCGTGCACCTCCACGTGAAGGGCTCCTCGGTCGAACCGGGCCGGCTCCGCCACCGTGCCGCCCGGGGGCAGGCGCGCGCCGAGGTGCGCGAGCAACCACGCCGCGACCTCCTTCGTCGACGCGTAGCCGATCGTCGGCGCGTCGGACGTCGAGACGAACATGGTCGCCTCACCGCGCGTGGCGCGACGTGCGAACGCGAGCGCGCCCGCGAGCGGCGGCCCGTAGACCGCACCGATCCTCAGCGCGCCGGCTTCGTCCTTCTCGTATGGCGCGTACAGGCTATCGAGGAAGAACACGGCGTCGATCCTGCGGGCGTGGTGCTTGAGCACGCGGGTCGTCGCGGCGAACCCGGCGCTCCACGACGACAGCGCGACGCGACCGACGCGGACGTCGGGCTGGCCGCTCTGCTCACGCAGCGTGGCCTCGACGTCGCCAAGGAGCTTCACGAAGCTGCGCGGGTCTGCGAGCGCGGCGCCGTACACGCGGCTCCCCTCTCCGAGATCGAGCCCGGCGATGGCGACGTCGGGCGCGGCGTGGACGAGCGTCCGGCGCGCGGCGTCCGAGAAGTGAAAGTGAAAGATGACGTCGACCTCGGGCGGCAGCGGGCGAGCGGCGGGGACGCTGATCTTCAGCTTGCCGCGCGTGGTCCACGGACCGTGCCCAGAGAACCCAACATCGGGCGGGGCACAAGCGAAGCGCGACCGCTCGGGGGCGGAAGAGGGAGGCGCGGAGGACGCGGCGACGGGCGGTCGCTCGCTGGCGCTCGGAGGCGGCGTCGACACGCTCGACCCGCGCGCCATCTGCCCCGTGACGCGCGGGTGAGGCGGATCGTACATCGCGGGGGCACACGCGACCGATCCCACGACCGCGAGCCCGAGATACGATCGCGCGCGCACGCGCGGCGACGATGGCATATGCTCTCGCGAATGCAAGGCAACGAGAAGAAGGTGGTCTTCATGGCCATCGGGGCGGGGCTCGCGTTCATCGGAGCCATCCTGGCGCTCTACGGGATGTACAACTGGTATCAGTCCTTCGGGGTACACGACCGCTTCGCAGGGATCGGCGGGGCGCTGGGGCGAATCGTCGCGGACAAGCTCGCGACGAACTACCGCATCAAGGGCTCGGTCAGCCTGTTCTTCTCGTTCGTCATGCTGGCGGGCGGAGGGGGCCTCGCGTTCTTCGGTTTCAAGCAGGGAGGCGCCACGCCCGCCGCGGGTCTCCCCCCCCAGGCGCCGGCCACGCAGGGAGCGATGCCCCAGCAGCCGTTCGGCCAGGGGCAGGCGCCCTACGGTCAGCAAGCCTACGGACAGCAGCCGCAGCAAGCCTATGGTCAGCAGCCGCAGGCATACGGTCAGCCGCAGCAGGGCTACGACCCGCAGCAACAAGGTCAGGGTCAGCAGCCGCAGCAAGGGCAAGGATATGGCCCGCCTCCGGCGGGTGGTCCGCAGGGCTGGGGCCAGGGGTGACGCCGCTCGACGAGCTGCGGCTGCTGCTCCGACCGGCGGGCGGCGGGCTGTATCTCGTCTCGAGCGGACGCGAAGCGCAGGAAGCGCTGCAGCGCGCGCTGTACCACGCGAGCTCACAGTCAGAGATCGACGCGAGCTTCACCGAGACGATCGCGGGCCTCGCCGACGCGCGCGGCGTGGTGCTCGGCATCCCGTCCGACACGGGCGCCGGGTTCAGGCGGGGTGCGAACCAGGGGCCGCTCGCGGTGCGGCTCGCGCTCGAGCAGCGTGGGTTCTTCGAGCGATGGAGACCGCGCGGGCTCGTCGAGCTTGGCGACGTGTTCGTCGTTCCGCAGCTGCAGTGTGACGAGATGCTGTCCGACGCGCAGCTCACCCGCAGCCGCGCCGCGCTCTACCCGGGCCGAGGCGAACCGCTACCTGTATCGCCGCTGTCGATCACGTCGCGCGCCCTCGCGCTCGCGCTCCGGCTGAACCCCGCGCTGAAGGTGTTCGCGATCGGCGGTGACCACTCGACCGCGTGGCCGGTGTTCGACGCGCTCCACCGCGCGTGGCCGGGGCGCCTCGGCGTCGTGCAGCTCGACGCGCACACCGATCTGTTGCCCGAGCGGCTGGGCGTCGAGCTCTGCTTCGCGACGTGGTCGTACCACGCGAACGAACGGCTCGGCCGCGACGGGCGGCTCGTGCAGGTGGGCGTACGCGCGTCGCGACACCCCCGCGAGCACTGGGAGTCCACGCTCGGCGTGCGTCAGCTGTGGGCGGCCGAGTGCAACGCCGCGCCCGACACGGCGATCGACGAGGTGGTCGCGCAGCTCGGGCGCGCGGGGGTGGACGCCGTGTATCTGTCGAACGACATCGACGGCACCGACGCGGAATTCGCCGACGCGACAGGGACGCCCGAGCCCGGCGGGTTGCAGCCCGAGTTCGTGTCGCGGTTGATCGCCGCGGTGGGCGCGCGGTTCCCGCTGCTCGGCGGTGACGTGATGGAGGTCGCGCCCGCGCTGTCGCCGAGCACCACGACCGTCGAGCTAGCCGCGAGGTACTTCGAGGAGACCGTGGCCGCGGCGTTCGGCGCGCCGTGACGCGCTCAGGTGGTACAGTGTACTGCCCTTTATCGAGACTAGCCAACTCCCGGCACGGCTCTCGCCACGGGGCGTTCGTTCACTTCGTCCGCGGATCGCCGTGCCTTTCGTCTCCGCGTGACCGAAAAGAACCCTCCAAGCCCCAGCCCGAGCCCGTCTCGACTGCAACTCATGGGAGCCACGCTTGGAGAAGCCTGCAGGGACGATGAGGCCCCCAGAAGCCTCCTCTCACCGCGAGGGGTATCTCCGCACGAGAAAGTCGGCCACGGCGGCGGTGAAGCGATCGTTGACATCACCCGCCACCATGTGTCCCGCGCCAGCGACGTCGACGTACTCGGCGTGGGGGCACAGCTCGAGGAAGTGCCGCACGT
>CAUJFL010000456.1 GCA_963169165.1 Myxococcota bacterium
CATCGCCGAGTTGTAGACGCGTCTCCCCACGCGGACCTCTTCCATGCAGAAGACGCAGTTGTTGTTGCACTCGGGGCCGATCGACAGGTGCACGCGCGACTCTCGCCGCTCCAGACGCTCGATGATCGATGGCTCGCGCACGCGACCCGGAGCATGAGGCACGCGGGGGGGAGGCGTCAAACTGGGCGCGTCCGCGTTGCCCGCGAGCGCGTCGCCCCGTAAGCTGCGCGGGTGAAGACGACCGCGATCGTGTTCCCGTCGTTGGTCGTCCCGCGGAGGGCGCTCGCGTCGATACGCTACCTCGATCTCGACGCGCTGCGCGCCACCACCGCGCTGCGAAGGAGAGGCGAGAACGTGATCGCGCTCGACGCGCTCGCGTCACCGGGCACCAGCGTCTCCGCGGTCGACGCGGAGCGCGTGCGCGTGGGGATCGACGACGCGGCGCTCGCGGCTCGGCTCCCCGCCGGCGTGACGCAGGTCTTCGTCGCCACTCCCGCGCCGACCGCCGAGACGCTCGACGCGCTGATAGAGGCGCTGTCGCTCGCCGCGCCGTCGGCCGCGATCGTGCGCGGCTTGCCGGCGTTCGACCCTGGCGACGCGCCCGCGTGGGACGCGCTCGACCTCGACGTCCGCGCCGCGGCGCAGGAGGTCATGCACGACGGCGAGGTCTGGCGACCTTCTGCGCTCCCGGTCGAAGGGCTCGGCGCGAGCGGGTGGTCCGCGGACACGCTCGACCTCGAGCTGGCGAACGCGCGCGCGCACGGCGCGACCTCCATCGTCCTCGCCTCGCCCACCTCGGCGCTCGACGCGGCCGCGGTCGACGAGGCGATCACGCGTGTCCACGCGCACGGCTTCGAGCTCGCGTCGATCGACGGGCTCCGCGCGGACGCTGTCACCGACGCGTCGCTCGCGCGCCTGGCCGAGCGCGGGGCGCCGCTCGCGGTCCGCGTGACGGCCTCCGACGACGCGGCCCTCGGACGCCTGGTCGAGCGGGCGTCCGAGCGCGGGGTGCCGCTGGTCTTGACCGACGACGTCGGCGGGCCGGGGCAGTCGCTCGAGGAGGTCAACCGCAGGCTCGACCGCGTCGTGCGCGCGGTCGATCTCCACGGGCTGCCGACGCGCGTCCGCGCGCTGCCGGGCGGGGCCGACGTCGAGCAGTTCCTGTGGACCTTCGACGCGCGGCTCGGCGCGGGCGCGGGCCCGAAGAAGGTCATCATGAACGTGACCTATCGCTGCAACAACCGCTGCACGTTCTGCGCGACCGGGACGCGCACGCAGCTCGACGGCAACCACGACCGCCAGCGCGAGCTGCTCGCCAAGTACCGCGCGCTCGGCGTCAGGTTGCTCGATCTCGACGGCGGCGAGCCGACGCTCAACGCGCGCCTCTTCGAGCTGGTCGGGCACGCGCGGCGCCTCGGCTACGAGAAGGTCAACGTCACCACCAACGCTCGCATGGCGAGCTACCGCGAGTACGCGGCCAAGCTCGTGCGCTGCGGCGTCACGTCGGTGCTGGTGTCGATCCACGGCCCCGACGCGCAGACGCACGCGCAGAACGTCGGCGTCGCCGAGGCCTTCGAGCAGACCTGCGAGGGCGCGCGCAACCTCGTCGCCGAGGCGCCCCCCGGCGTCGAGCTCGGCGCCAACATCACGCTCACCAAGTCGAACCACAAGAAGCTCCGGCAGGTCGCCGAGCTGGTCGTCTCGCTCGGGCTCGGCTGGTTCAACCTGCAGTTCTTGACCCCGTTCGGCCGCGCCACGAGCTCGGTCGCGCCCGACACCGCGGTGGCCGCGGCCGAGGCGATGCGGGTGATCGACGAGTTCCGCGATCGGCTCAAGTTTCAGGTCATCAACCTGCCGTTCTGCTTCATGCCCGGCTACGAACAGTATCTGCTGGGCGATCTGTTGAAGCTCGAGCGGCACATGCTCTTCGTGAACAACGACGAGGTGAACCTCTTCGAGTACCTGCGTGAGCGTCGCACGAAGAAGCCGGTGTGCGAGACGTGCCCGCGCGCGGTGTTCTGTGGCGGCTTCTACGAGCTCGACGACGTGCCCGAGCCGACCTGGCTCGTCAGCCCCGAGGACCTCGTGCGGCCGATTCGCCGCGAGGTCCCCGGCGCGGGCCCCGTCACGTGATCGGCACGAGCTCGGAGTCGCCGTGGATCGCGCGATAGTCAGCGCGCGGCCCCGGGCACGAGGGGCGCGCAGCGCAGCGCCCGCACGACTCCGTGTAGGCGCCTCCCTCGAACGGTGAAGCGGCCAGCGGAAATGGTCGCGCCGACGCGTCGACCACGACGAGCCCCCACGCACCCGCTGGCTTGAACCTCGAGCGCAGCGCGGGTGGCAGCGCGCAGGGCGGCGTGTGCAGCGACTCGAGCGCGACCTCCGCGGCGTCGGCGACCTCGACCGCGTCGGCGAGCGCGCGGGCGACGGCGGTGAGCGACGGCACGGCCGCGGCGACCGCGGGCTCGCGCGAGTCGGCCGCCGACAGCAGCCACAGCGAGAACGCGCGCACGCCGCGCGCCGCATAGGCAGACACGGTCTGCGCGAGCCCAGGCGTCGTCTCGGTCGTCAGCAGCACGTCACCCGCGAGCTCGAGCGTCAGCCCTGTGAGATTCGTGAGGGCCTCGTCCAGCAGCGCGTGGCTCCCGTCGACCGACGTCGCGCGGTCGTGGATCGCGGCGTCGTGTGACTTCAGGTTGAGCCGCAGGTGCGTGACCCCGGCGGTGACGAGCGCGCGCGCGACCCCTGGGTAAGCGAGCCGCACCCCGTTGGTCTGCACGTGCACCTCCGCGTAGCCGAGCGCGCGCGCCGCGCGGGAGAGGCCGATCACGTCGCCGCGCAGGAGCGGCTCGCCCCCGCCGAGCCACAGCCGCGTGGCGCCGCGAGACCTGCCCCACTTGAGCCACTCGGCGGCGCGAGCGGTCGAGAGAGAGGCGCCCCTCCCCTCGCACGAGAAGCACCCCACGCACCGCAGGTTGCAGCGATCGTCGAGCGACAGCTCGAGAAAGTCGAACCGGGGCGGGAGCGCCGAGCTCACCGACAGACGGCGGGCATCGGCACGCCGCGGAGCGCGCCGCGGATGCCCGCGAGCACGGCGTCCTTCTGCGCCGGGTTGCTGATCGAGGCGACCGAGGCGTTGCAGTAGGAGGCCGCGGCCGCCGCGTACATGTTGTTGGGCGGAGGCATCGAGGTGGAGTTCTGGGCGAGCGCCTGGCAGCACGCGCGCAGGTTGCCGATGCCGCCGCCCGTGCCGCCGCCGCGGTTGGCCGGCGTGTCGAAGTAGCCCGTCGTGCGGATGGCGCGCGTCTGCGCCCCACCCTGCCCCGCGATGGTCTGCACGCCGCTGGCGATGCCGCAGAAGCGACCCTGACCGCCCTGCTTCATGCCGGTGACGTCGCCGACCGCGCCGACGGAGAGCAGCCCCTCGGGGGTCGCGATGGTCGCCTCGTGCTGCTTGGGGTTGTCGGAGACCTTGCTGAACGTCTGGATCACGCCGGCGCCGCAGATCCGCTTGCCGCGCTCGGCGTCCGTCGACGAGAGGAACATGGCCCCCGTGCTCGCCGGGATCGCCTCGAGCTGCGACCACGCGTAGTTCTTCTGGAGCCAGTAGTTGAGCAGCGCCGTCGCGCCCTCGTCGGGCCCGGTGGTCGAGTCCTTCATCGAGGGCTTCGTGACCGTGATCGCCTCGGCGAGCGTGTTGGGCGCCTGGCCCGGCGCGGGCGCCATCGGCGCGATCGGCAGCGCGGCGGACGGCGCTGGCGTCGGCGGCGCGACAGGCTCGGCCGTAGCGCTCGGCAACGGCGGCGGCGCTTCGTCCTTCTTGGAGCAGCCTGGGGCGACGACGAGCACCGCGGGGACGATCGCGGCGAGCACAGTGAACCGGGTGACCGACTCGACGAGGGACATGGGCGTGATGGTAGTACGGTTCGGCCCGCGTTGCCCAATGGTCGTCAACGCGCCGCGCGCACCGGCTCGCACCGATACAGCGCGCGGCACAGCGCGACCGCGCGCGGCGAGCGCACGCGCCAGTCGAGCTTGTTCATCACGTAGCCGAGCGTCAGCCCCGCCACCGGATCGCACCAGCCGAGCGAGCCACCGATCCCCGCGTGACCGAAGGACTCTGCGTTCGGGGAGAAGAGCCCGACCTCTTCTTTCAAGAAGCCCTGCGACCACCCGAGCGGCTTCTGCAGCACGAGGTCACGCTCGCTCCACCCCTCTCGCCGGTGGATCGACGACAACGCCGAGGCCGAGAGGTAGCGCCTCCCCTGCCAGGAGCCATCCGACGCGAACGGCACGTAGGCCTGCGCGACGCCGCGGGCGCTCGCGGTCGCGCCGACCCAGGCGAGCGCGGCGCGTCGAACCGGCAGGGAGTCGAACACGCGCAGCCCGAGCGGTCCCGTCGACGGATTGAAGAACGATCGCCGCACCATCGACCGCGGGCGCGCGACGGCCGCCGCGACCCGCGCCTCGGTGCAGTCGGGGTTCGACGCGATGGCGAGCGCCATCTGGCGGACGCGCGCGGCGGCGGTCGGCGGGTACAGCGTGGCGATGCGCGGATCGACGCTCGCCGGCGTGCCGAGCGACACGTCCGCGCCGAGCGGCTCGAACACCTCTCGCGCGAGGAACTCGCCCAGCTGCCTGCCGGAGGCGCGCTCGAACACCTCGCTCGCGTAGAGACCGAACGTCGCGGCGTGGTAGCCCTGCGCGCGGTCGACCTCCCAGAGCGGCGCCTGGCGCTCGAGCGAACGGCGCACCTCGAGGCGCCGCGAGGGGCTCACGCAGTCGGCGACGGTGAACGCGCGATCCAGCCCCGGCAACCCCGCGCGGTGACCGAACAGCGACCGCGCGGTGATGCCTGATTTGTTGGAAGCGGCGAACTCGGGCCACACCTGCGCGAC
The DNA here is from genome assembly GCA_963169165.1 of Myxococcota bacterium. Classification (GTDB taxonomy): domain Bacteria; phylum Myxococcota_A; class Polyangia; order Polyangiales; family Polyangiaceae; genus JADLFU01. The sequence goes on from CAUJFL010000456.1 coordinate 4,899, forward strand.
CGGCTCGTCCCACGCCAGCTGGCCTCGGTCGGCCAGCATGTTGAGCGCCAT
>CAUJFL010000457.1 GCA_963169165.1 Myxococcota bacterium
GGCTGAACGTCGCGCTCGACGCGGACATGCAGAACGGCGCCGTGGCCGCCGAGCTCGCCGACGTCGCGACGGAGCTGGGGCAGCTCGAGCTCGCGCAGAAGGCCCTGCGCGCGGTGACCATGCTGAAGACCCCGGGTCCGATGAGCAAGGCGATGGCGTACCTGCGCCAGGCGATGATCGCGCGGCACCTCGGCGATCCTCGCCGCGGTGCGCTGCTCGCGCGCAAGGCGCTCACCGAAGATCCCCAGCTCGTCGAGGCTCGGACGTTCTTGCAGGAGCAGGGCGAGAAGGTCTGAGCGAGCCTGCCCAGGATCGTTCGGCGCTCGACAGGAGGCCGCGCCTTTGCGACGGTGCGTGCGCCATGCCGAGCGTCACCGAGCTGAAGGCGCACCTCGTGCGGTCCGGCTTCGAGATCTACCGAACCAAGAACGGAGAGATCTCGCTCGCCGAGCGGCCGCGGGCCAACCTCATCATGGACTCCGGCGTGTCGGTCACGGTCGGCGACGTGCTCAAGGTGAGGGTGGTCGTGCGCGTCGAGCGCCACGATTTTCCGGGCGAGAGCGACGAGCGACTCTTCGAGCGAGCGCGCGCGCTGGGCGAACCCGCGACGACTCGCGGCTGGGTCGAGGCGCAGCACAGCTCTCGCGAGGTCCGCGACACCGGCGACGGCCGCCAGCTGCTCGACACCTGGCTCGAGGTCACGTTCGAGCGAGCGGTCTCCGACGCGGACGAGGCCGCCGACGAGGCGCGCTTCGGCCTCGAGCTCCCCAAGGTCGCGACCCGATGAGCGAGGTCCGGGAGCCGACCGAGACGCGCCGCGGCGTCGAGTGAGGCCCGAGCGTGCGGCGAGCTGGCGGCGTCCTCCTCGGCATCGTGACCCTCGCGGCCCCGACGCGCGCCGACGAGCCTCGCTCGAAGCTCGACTTCCTCCAGTACGGCGCCTCGTTCGTGGCCGAGACCCGCGTGGCGCGCAGCAAGGTCTGCCCGACCGGCGCAGAGGAGCCCTGCATCCTCGGCTCGGGAGGCGGCGTCACGCTGCGGGCCGCGCACCGCGATCACCGCGGCTACTCGCTCGGCGGCGCCTACGAGTTCAGCAAGCAAGACGCTTCTAACATTCTCAACCTTCCGATCCTGCAGCAGCTGCGGGTCGAAGGTCGGTGGTACCTGACCCACGACACCCGCACCGCGCCGTTCGTGTTCGTCGGGGTCGGCGCGGTCGGCTACGGCAACGAGTGGAACCTCGAGACGTGGGGCGGCGTCTTGACCGCCGGCGCAGGCGTGGCGCACGAGTGTACGCGCGAGGTCTTCTGCGGCGCGTCGCTCGGCTACCGCGCGATCGCGCTCGACTCCTTCCGCGATCAGGCCGGCCAGCAGCGTCCATCCGGGCTGTCCCATTTCCTCGCGCTCGAGGTGCTGCTCGAGGTGCGCACGGGGTACGCGCGATGGTGAGCTTGACGAGAGCGCCCGCGGTCCTGTCTCCTCTGCTCGTGCGCTGCGACCGCTGCGGCCGAGAGAATCGGGACCACCTGAAGTTCTGTGAAGACTGTGGTTTTTCTCTCGTGCGACTGAACCCTAGACCCGTCGCGCCCGCGTTCGACGTCGCGCCGCCGACGGGCGCGGCGTGCGGCGCGTGCGGCACGCACAACGAGCCTGGCTTCCGGTTCTGCGTGACCTGTGGCTCCGCGCTCGGCGCGGACACACGCCCGCGTGAGCGCCCCACGACCCCAGACGGCGCGGCCGCGGTGGCCGTCGCGCTGAAGGCCGCGGCGCCTCCCGTCGCTGCGCCGGTCGCCACGACGCCGAGCGCCGCACACTCCTCGGCCCCGCTGGTCGTCGCCTCCACATGCCCTCGATGCAGGAGCCCCTGGGACGGCTGGTCGAGGTGCGCTCAGTGCGGCTTCTCGGTCGCCGATCCGCGGGGCCTGACAGGCACGCTGATCCTCGCCGCAGGCGAGTCTCGTGCGCTCCCGACCGTGCCGCAGCCGACGCCGTTCGTCGTCCACGGCCGCGTGGTGAGGGTCGACGCAGATGGCCGAGACGCCGACTCGTGGCCGCTGTCGGGGGACCAGCTGGACGTCGGCTCGCGCGAGGGGCAGATCGTCATCGCGGACGATCCCTACCTCTCGCCTCGCCACGCTCGCCTGACTCGTGAGGCGACCGACGGCGCTGCCGCGTGGTGGGTCATCGATCTCGCCTCGGTCAACGGCGTCTACCGGCGACTGCGAGAACCCACGCCGCTCTGCAACGGAGACTTGATTCTGCTCGGGCAACAGGTGCTAAGGTTCGAGGCCGTGAACGACGCCGAGCAGGCGCTGCGGCCGGTGCATCAACACGGGACGGCCGTCTTCGGGACGCCAGCGTCTCCGTGCTGGGCACGCCTCTGTCAGCGGAGCGTCGAGGGCATCACGCGCGACGTGTTCCACCTGCGCTACGACGAGACGACGCTCGGGCGAGAGGCGGCCGACATCGTGTTCTCGCGCGACGCGTTTCTCTCGCGCCACCACGCCCGCGTGCACAAGACGCCCGCCGGCGCGTCGATCGAAGATCTGGGATCGTCGAACGGCACGTTCGTCGCCCTGAAGGAGAAGGCTCCGCTGCGCGACGGGGACGTCCTGCGGATGGGCCTGCACATGTTCCGCGTCGAGCTAGGCGCCGAAGGAGCCCGATGAGCGACACCCCCGAAGCTCCCCCGCCGAGCGAACCCGTCGTCGAGCCGGCCATCGAGGCCGACGATGAGCAGGTGGTCGGCGGTCCGATCCGCGTGCGCCTGTTCGGTCGCACCGACGTCGGGCAGGTGCGCGAGCACAACGAAGACAACTTCATCGTCGCCGATCTGTCCCGCAAGACGCGCGGCCTGCTGGAGGGTGACCGCACACAGCTCGTCGGCCCGCGCGGCACGCTGATGGCGGTGTGTGACGGCATGGGCGGCGCGGCCGCGGGCGAGGTCGCGAGCCAGCTCGCCGTCGACATCATCTACGAGCGGATGGGCGAGGGCGATCCGCCGGCCGATCGCGACGACATCGCGCGGCGCATCGTCCGCGCGATCGAGGAGGCCGGCGCCCGCATCTTCTCCGAGGCGAAGGCAGATCGGTCGCGCCGCGGGATGGGCACCACGTCGACGGTGGCCGCGCTCGTCGACGATCACCTCTTCCTCGGGCAGGTCGGGGACAGCCGCGCCTACGTCTTGCGCGACGGCAAGCTCGTGCAGGTCACGCGCGACCAGTCGCTCGTCAACCAGCTGATCGAGGCGGGCCAGCTCACCGAAGAAGAGGCCGAGACCTTCGAGCACAACAACATCATCTTGCAGGCGCTCGGGACGAGCGAGAGCGTGCAGGTCGATCTCACGTTCGTTCACCTGCGGCGCGGCGACATCGTGATGCTCTGCTCGGACGGACTCTCGGGCATGATGCGCGCCGACGAGATCCGCGAGGTGCTGGCGACCTCGAAGGATCCGCTCGAGGCGTGCAAGGCCCTCACCGATCGCGCGAACCAGGCGGGCGGCCACGACAACATCACCTGCATCGTGGCGACCTTCGAGGGCGCGGGCCTGAAGAAGCTCGATCCCGCGGAGGGCGACCTCAAATACAAGAAATACACCCTCCCCGAGCTGCGCAACGACGACACGACCCAGCCGGTGCGCGCGGCCGACCTGAAGATGCCCCCCTCCTCGGGACAGGGAAATCTGAAGGTCGCTCACACCATGGTCGGCATGAACGTGAAGGACATCGAGGCCGCGCTGCCGCCCGGCGCGCTGCGAGGCGAGCCCCGGGCGCACGCAGGCGACGACGATCCGGTCGAGCTGCCGATCCCGCCGACACCACCGTGGATGGTCGCGCTGTGGCTGCTGATCGCCATCTCGATCGTCGGCGCGGCCGGGTTCTACCTGCTGCGATAGATGGCCACGAGCTCGACGGTGGCCCGCGTGATCGGCGGGCGCTACGCCATCGAGGAGCTGATCGGCGCGGGCGGGATGGGCGAGGTCTACCGAGCGCGCCACACCAGCCTGAACACGCACTTCGCGATCAAGCTGCTCGCGGGTGCCTCGGCGCAGCTCGACGCGACGCGCGCGCGCTTCCTGAAAGAGGCGCAGATCACCGCGCAGCTGAAGTCTCGTCACGCGGTCACCGTCTTCGACTTCGGCGTCACCGACGAAGGCCGACCGTACCTGGTGATGGAGCTCCTGCAAGGCGAGACGCTGATGGACCGGATCGACCGCGGGAGGCTCGAGCCGCTCGAGGCGGTGTCCACGCTGCGCCAGTGCGCGAGGGCGCTCGACCGCGCGCACCAGCTCGGGATCGTGCACCGCGACTTCAAGCCCGCCAACGTGATCCTCTCGCGCGACGAGGACGGCGAGGTCGCGAAGGTGCTCGACTTCGGCGTCGCGCGCATCCTCGGCGAGCTCGAGTCGCGCACCGCCGGAGACACGGCTGGCGCTGTGGACGACACGAAGGTCACCTCGTTCACGAGGACGGGCGCGCTGCTCGGCACGCCCGCTTACATGGCGCCCGAGCAGATCGACGCGGCCGGCGAGGTCGGACCGGCGGCCGATCTCTGGGCGCTCGGCGTCGTCGCGTACGAGGCGCTCGTCGGGCTCGTCCCCTTCCCTGCTGAAGAGATGGGCGCGCTGTTCACGAGCATCCGCGCGGGCGCGTACGTGCCGCCGACGCGCGGCAACACGGCGCTGCCCGCCGAGGTCGACGCGTGGTTCGCGCGGGCTTGCGCGACCGATCCCGCGCAACGATTCGGATCGGCGAGCGAGGCGACCGACGCGCTCGCGGCCGCGCTCGGCGCGGATCCGCACGAGATCCCGCTCGACCGAAGCGGGCAGCCGTCGCTGCGCCCCATCAGCCAGCGACACGAGGCCGCCGTGGAGACGCTCGACGCGCCGAGGCCGATGGTCGCGGGGCACGAGCGCTTCCTGCTCGCGCTCGACGACTCGGCGCCCGCGCAGCCCATCGAGCTCGATGGCCCCGAGAGAGAGCCCGCGCCGATGACGACGCTCCGGGGCGCGGCGGTGATGCTCGACGCGCCGCCACCGTCGACCGCGCCTTCCCAGCGACCGCGCGCGCCCGCACCGCGCGTGACCGAGCGCTCCGGGATGCCACCCTGGGTGTGGGCGGTGGCAGCGGCCGCGGCCGCGCTGATCGGGGTAGGCGTCTACCTCGCGGTGCGATGACGCGCGGCTACGCGAGCTCGATCCGAAACACCGACTCCTCGATCGCCCTCGCGCCCCGCTCGCCGAAGCGTGGGTTCTCTGCGAGCGCGTCGCGGGCGACCGAGCGCTCGATGCGGGCCGACGCGCCGTACAGCGCCCGCAGGCCGGCCTCGTCGACGCTGAAGGGCGGACCTTGCATCTCGGCCTGATCGTAGGTGAACGCGACGATCAGCAGCGTCGCCGGCCGGGAGAGCGCGGCCAGCGTCTGCTCGACGTAGCGCCCCCGCAGCTCGGGCTCGATCGCGACCATCGCGCCACGATCGTAGACAGCGTCGCAGCGCGGTAGGGCCACCTCGAAATAGTCGGCGATCGCGATCGAGACGCGGTCGTGCGACAGCCACCTCACACCGTCCCGCTCGCGCTCGTCGGGTGTGACGCCGCGCTCCGCGAAGTACGCCTCGGCGGCCATCGCGACGCCCTCGACGCCGACGACCTCGTGCCCCTGCGCGCGAAGAAACGTCAGATCGTTGGATTTTCCGCACAGCGGGACCAGCACCCGCGCTCTGCCCGCGAGCGCCGAGGCGTGCTCGACCAGCAGCGCGTTCGGCGCCGCCTCGTGGAACCCGGTCTGCCCCGTCTGCCAGCGCTCTCGCCACGGATCGAGCCTCATGGGCGCGGACCTTACCGCGCGACGACGCGCACGCCGGACAATTCGCGAGGGGCCTTGACGGACGCGCGTTCTCGCGCTTTCTCCCGCCCCCTGATGAAATCGCCCAAGCTGAAGATCCTGCTGCTCGAGGCCATCCACCCAGGCGCCCGCGACATGCTCGTCGACGCGGGGCACGACGTCGAGCTGCTCCCCTCCGCGCTGAAGGAGGACGAGCTGGTCGCGCGGCTGCCGGGCGTGAACCTCGTGGGCATCCGCTCGAAGACGCGGCTCACCGACCGCGCGCTCGAGGCGGCGCGAGAGCTCTACGCCGTCGGGTGCTTCTGCATCGGCACGAACCAGGTCGATCTCGCCTCGGCGAACCGGCGCGGCGTGCCGGTGTTCAACGCGCCGTTCTCCAACACGCGCAGCGTGGCCGAGCTGATCATCGCCGAGGTCGTGTGCCTCGCGCGGCAGCTCGGCGATCGCAGCCGCGAGGTGCACGACGGCACCTGGAAGAAGGCCGCGACGAGCTGCTTCGAGGTGCGCGGCAAGACGCTCGGCATCGTCGGCTACGGGCACATCGGCCGACAGATCGGCGTGATCGCCGAGATGATGGGGCTGCGCGTCGTCTTCTTCGACGTCGCCCAGCGGCTGCCGATGGGCAACAACCGCGCGTGCGCGACGCTCGACGAGCTGTTCGCCGAGGCCGACTTCGTGACGCTTCACGTCCCGGAGACGCCGCAGACGAAGGACATGATCGGCGAGGCCGAGCTCGCGAAGATGAAGCCCGGCTCGTACCTGCTCAACGCGAGCCGCGGCACCGTCGTCGTGATCGACGCGCTCGCGGCGGCGCTCCGCAGCGGGCACCTCGCCGGCGCGGCGGTCGACGTCTACCCCGAGGAGCCGGAGAGCAACGGCAAGGGCTTCGAGAGCGCGCTCCGCGGCCTGCCCAACGTGATCCTCACGCCCCACATCGGCGGATCGACGGCCGAGGCACAGGCGGCGATCGGGCGCGAGGTGGCGACGTCGCTCGCCAAGTTCGCCGAGAGCGGCGCGACCACCGGCGCGGTCAACTTCCCCGAGGTCGAGCTGCCGCTGACGCGCGGCCAGCGGCGCCTCGTCAACGTGCACCGCAACGTGCCGGGCGTGCTGCGCGACATCAACCGCGTGGTCGCGGGCAGCGGCGCCAACATCCACGCGCAGATCCTCTCGACCGATCCCGAGATCGGCTACCTGCTGATGGACCTCGACGAGGCGGCGGCGATCGCGGTGCGCGACGAGGTCGACAAGCTGCCGACCAGCATCCGCACGCGCGTCCTGTAGCTACGGTGCGCGGGAGAACTCCATCGGGTAGAGCAAGGTCACGGCCTTGCCCTCCCAAGGGGTGAAGCGCATGCGCGCGAACCGCGACAGGATGCAGGCGATGACGTCCTTGTCGGTGAGCGACGAGCCCTCGTCGGCCACCGCGACGGGCTCGCCGTTCGGCGCGACGGTGAGCTTGACCTGCACGATCCCGGCGAGCTTGTCGTTGCGCGAGAGCCCCTCGTCGTAGCAGGCGCGCAGCTCGGGGTGATGCGGCTCGACCTCGGCGTTGACTCGCGTGCGGACCGCGAGGACGTCGTCGGGCTCGCGCTCGACGCGTGACGGCGGCGTCAACGAGACGGCCTTGATCCTGATGTCCCACGGCCGCCGGTGCGCGACCGTCGCGCTCGGAGCCGGGGACGTCGCCGCGTTGCTCCCCGAAGGCGCGGGCGTCGGCTGCGCGGGCGCGGGCGCCTGGACCACGAAGCATCCGGCGGTGAGGACGGCGAGCGAGGTCAGGCAGGCGACGCGGCGCATGGCTCCACCTCTCCCACGAAGCGGGCTCACGCGACAAATTGCCTGCGTCGCGGCGTCAGAACAGCTCGCGCGCGAGGCGCTCGACCCGCCCGACGTCGACGTCGAGCCCGAGCGCGCGCGCGGCGTTTCGGAGGACGCGTCGCTCGGGGAGGTTCGGGGCGCCGTCGACCGCGCTCGCGACCTCGAAAGCCCGCAGCAACGCCGCGCGAGCCTCGACGGGCGCGGCCGCGAGCCTCGCGTGGAAGGACGTCTCGTCCTCGACGAACCGCGCGGTCAGCGCGTCGCGGGCCTCGGGCGGGAACCGCTCGACCAGCCACGCGAGCACCGCGGTCTCGGCGGGCGCGAGGTGCCCGTCGGCGGTCAGCATGAACCACGCGCCCTCGACGAGCAGCGGCGCCGCGGGGCCCAGCTCGGCGATGCGGGCGACCAGCGCCTCTCGCAGCGCCTGGTGCAGGCGCACGTAGCGGTGAACGGTCGCGCCGAGCGCGCGCGTGCGCCGGTAGCTCGAGGTCGCCGACGTGACGATGCCCATGAACGGGATCGCGTTGCGCTTGAGGCTGTCGCCGACGAGGCGCCCGCCGAGGCGCTTTCCCATGTCGTGCCCGGACAGGCGCAGCACGCTGTCGAGCGTGTTCTGGGCCTCTGCGAGCTTGCCGTCGCGGGCGCCTTCGAGGCCGAACGCGAGCGCGTAGACGCGCATCAGCTCGGTGGGATCGTCTTCGTCGAGCTCGAAGCCGTAGATGTGCGCGAGGTCGACCGTCAGCTCGATGTGCACGAGCGCGCGATACAGGAGCTCGCCGAAGATCCCCGCCGCCGCCGCGGGGACGCCCGCCAGCGCGCCGATTCCCTGGGTCTGGACCGTGAGGATCGTGGCGCCGGTCGTCGTCGCGGCGGCGGCCGCCCCCGTCAGCGCAGACTTGAGCGCCGCGCGCTCGATCACCCGCTGGGCGCGGGCGCGCGGCGGCAGCGCCAGGACCCGGGCGCTCGGCTGCCGCGCGGGGTGAAACCTGAGATAGAGCGTGACGAGCTTGGCGAACCACGCGCCGGTGCGCACCTCGCGCACGCCCAGCTCGCGACCGAGCGCGCCGGCGAAGCCCTCGGTCGGCGCGCGGCCCTCGGCGACGCTCATCGACGGAGCGACAGATCGAGCCCTTCGTAGGCGACGGTGACCTTCGCGCCGCCGCCGTGGTGATCCATGTGAGCTTGAGACTCTTCGGCGATGCGATCGAGCGCGGAGTCGTCGCGGTCGGGATCGTGGTGAAACAGCACCGAGTGACGCGCGTGGGACCGCGTGGCCAGCCCGAGCACCTCGTCGATGCGCGAGTGACCCCAGCCGAGCTTCGCGGGCATGTCGGCGGGCACGTACTGCGCGTCGTGGATCATCAGATCGACCTCGTGCGCGAACGCGGCGATCTCGTCGAGCGAGGAGGACGCGGCGCCCGGCGGCGCGAGCTCGTTGTCGGTGAGGTAGGCGAGCGAGGTCCCGTCGGCGTCGTCGATGCGGAACCCTTGCGCGCCGCCCGGGTGGTTGAGGGCGATGCGGCTCACCCTCGCCGAGCCGATCTGCCAGACGGCGCTGGTGTCGTCGATCGGATCGAGGCCGGCGGGGATGTCCTCGGCGCGCACCGGAAAGTGCACGCCGTCGAACAGGGTCTGGCGGCGCCCCTCCTGCACGACGTTCGGCAGCGGGTACAGGTTGAGGCGCGTCTCGGCGCGGTAGAGCGGCGCGAAGAACGGCAGGCCGATCACGTGGTCCCAGTGAACGTGGGTCAAGAGGAGGTGGAGTGGCAGCGGCACGCCCTCTGCCATCAGCTCCTTGCCGAGCTCTCTCATCCCCGTCCCGGCGTCGCAGATGATCGTGGTGCCGTCCGACAATTCGACGCGCACGCAGACCGTGTTGCCGCCGTAGCGAGCGGTCGTCGGCCCCGGCGAAGGGATCGAGCCGCGAACTCCGTAGAAGCGCACGCGCATCGAGCGGTCGCATTCTAGTCCTTCCTCGCGCTTCGAGGCCACTTATCTCGCGACGCGGGGTCGGTCCGCCGTCCCGCGGATTGACAGCGCCCCCGCCGCGCACCTCTGGCACGCTGGCCCCGTGGCGCTCGAGATACCCCCGGCGTGGCGCGCGCCGCTCGCGCGCGTGGTCGAGACAGACGCCTTCGCGGCGCTCGAGGCGTTCGTCGACGCGGAGCGCGCGCGGGGGCCGGTGTACCCGCCCGAGGCCGACGTGTTCGCCGCGCTCGAGCACGCGGCGCCGCGCGAGGTGCGCGCGGTGATCGTCGGGCAAGATCCGTATCACGGCCCAGGGCAGGCCCACGGCCTCGCGTTCAGCGTGCCGTCGGAGATCCCGCCGCCGCCTTCGCTGAAGAACTTGCTGCGCGAGCTCGGCGACGATCTGGGTCGTCCCCGCGACACCCACGAGCTGAGCGGCTGGTCGAGGCAGGGGGTGCTGCTGCTGAACACGGTGCTGACGGTGCGCCATGGAGAGGCGGGCTCCCACCGGCGGCGAGGCTGGGAGGCGGTGACCGACGCGGTGCTCGCGACGGTCGCCGCGACGCGCGCGGTGCCGATCGTGCTGTGGGGCGCCGACGCGCAGAAGAAGCAGCGGCTCCTCGCCGACACGGGCGCGCGGCTGATCCTCGGCGTACACCCGTCGCCGCTGTCGGCGCATCGGGGGTTCTTCGGCTCGCGCCCGTTCACGGCGGTGGACGCGGCGCTTCACGAGCTGGGTGAGCGACCCATCGACTGGTGGGCGTGACTCACGTCGGCCCCGCGAGCAGCTCCGGCGCGGCCGCGACCACGTCGGCGCGGAGCGCGTCGAGCGCGTTCGCGAGCGAGGCCGTGAGCGCGGGCTCGATCTCGATCCGAGGCCTGCCGCGGGTCATCCCGACGAGGCGCTCGGCGACGAACCGCGAGTCGCGGTAGCGCGCGGGGAGATCCTCGGCGACGAGCCGCGGAAGCATCCACGAGAGCCGCGCGACGTCGTCGGCGGTCAGGCCGAGCTCGCGCGCGCCGTCGAGCGCCGCGGCGGCGGCGAGCGCCGCGGCGTACGCGCGCCGAGCAGCGGGCAGCTCGTACGCGCGAGCGTCGAGGAGGAGCTCGACGCCGACGTGCGCCGCCGCGCGCGCGCCTCCCCGACCGAGCCCTGCCTCGGCGGCGAGCGAGCGCGCGCGCGCGGTGAGCGTCAAGAACGTCGGGTGCTCGTGAAACCAGCCATCCACGAGCTGATGGTGGGCCACGCCGCGCGCGACGTCGGCGAGCGGCACCACGGCGGGGAGGCGCAGCGACGCCATCGCCGCGAGATCGGGGAGCATCGCGCCGAACGCGAAGCGCGCGTCGTCGCGCGCGCGGACCGCGAGCAGCGCGTGGGCGACGAAATTCAACCCAGCTCTCGGGGGCTCGAGGCGCACAGGGAGAAGCGCGAAGCGGGCTTCGAGTCGATCGGGGCTGGAGACGCGCGCAGGCCCGGCCCGGCCCTGTCGAACACGCCATGGCCCGGAGCGGTTGAAAGACGCGGGGGGATCGCCCTGCGCGACGAGGAGCGCCCGAGACCTGCGTTCAACGCGGCAGCTCTCGCAGGCGCTCTTCGTCGAGCACGCTCGCCGCGACGAGCCCGGCGCGCCCGAGCTCGGACCACAGCCGCTGACGGAGCGCCTCGATCCGCCCGCGGAGCTCGGTGGCCACGCCGAGCAGGCGCTCGTTGTCGACCGACAGCTCGGCGTGGCGCACCTCGCCGCGCGCCGAGGCGAGCTCGCGATCGAGCGACGCGAGCGCGTCGAACGTCGGCGTCAACCGGGCGAACACGTCGCCGCGCGCCGAGCGCTCGGTCGTGGCCGCCCGCGCGAGCCGCAGCGCCTTCACGACGTCCCACACGCGAAGGTGGAGCTCGAGCCGCGCGTCGGCGAGGTACGCGAGCAGCGGGTTGAGCGACGGCGTCACGCCCGACAGGCGCGCCATGAACCCGCGCACACGGGCGACGTACGCGTCACGATCACACGAGTACAGACCGAACGACGCGAGCGCCGCGCGGTAGGGATCGCGGCTCGCGTACCCGAACGCGGCCCGGATGTCCCTGTCGTGATAATCTCTAAAACCTGACATATACTCGAACAGCGATCGGGCCGCGGGGTCGCGCGCGCGCGCGAGGTCGTCGGGCACGCGCCCCTCGCGCGTCAGGGTGTCGAACAGGCGCCGCGCCTCGCCCGCGTCGCGCACGCCGAGCGCGACGAGCGCGTCACGGTACGTGAGCCGGCCGACGTGGCGCGCGAGCGACGGGCGCTCGTCGAACAGCGTGAAGAAGCTGAAGAAGGTCGCCTCGTCCTCGGCGGACTTGAGCGCGTCGCGATATGCCTCCCACGCAGGCCCCTCGGGCGGCGCCGCGGGCGGGGCGGGCGCGTCGCTCGCGTACCACTCTCCGAGGTCGGCGCTCGGGGGCAGCGTGTAGTTGCCGAGCGCGAAATGAAACGCGTCGTGCGACCAGTGGAGCCCCTGTTTTTCGCGCTGATCGGGCCGATCGTCGGCCATGAACACGCGGAAGCTCGCCTTGAAGAAGCCGCGGTCGCGCGGGCTCGCGGGGTACACGACGCGCACGCCGTGCTCGTGCTGCAGCAGCGTCATCAAGCGCGCGTACGTGGGCGACTCGAGCTGCTCGCGTTCGATGCTCGAGTAGCCGCGCAGCCTGCGTTCGACGATCGAACCCTGCGTCATCACGTCGACGAACGCGCGCCGCGCGGCGGGGGTGCCTCGGCGAGCGGCCGCGAACGGATCGACGCCGAGCGCGTCGAGCGCGAGGGACACCACCGGGTCGCGGACGCTGCCGTCGGCGACCGCGCGGGCGAGCTCGTCGAGCTCGATGAAGAACGCGAAGTCTGGCAGCGCCCGGAGCGACGCGAGGCCCGCGACGACGACGTGACGCAGCTCGCTGCTGACGCCGGGCGCGGGCTCGAACGAGCCGAGGAGGAGCGCGGAGGAGACCTCGACGGCGCCGAGCGACGACGCGAGCGTCTGCTGGGCGAGCAGGCGCGCGTCTCCGTCAGTCGGCGCGCCGTACGCCGCGATCGCGTTGACGTGCAGCGGGTGGATCGGCAGATCGAAGATCGGCTGGAACAGCGCGCGCTCGGCCAGCGCGGGTCGCAGCTCGCGCCCGAGCACGGCGAACACCTGCGCGCCCGCGCGGACGAGGGGCAACACGGCGACCGACTCGCCGACGGACGGGGTGAGGACGGTCCACGTCGCCCCGTCCGCGTCGCGCGCGTCGACGCGGAGAAACGACAGCTCGGACGCGGAGAGCTCCTCGCGCGCGCCTATCGGTGGCGACGGGCTCGAGGTCGCCAGCGCGAGCGATGACGCGGTCTCGACGCGAGCGTCGTCGAGCGAGAGAGAGAGGCAGGGCAGCTCGAGCTCGAGCGGTCGGCGCTGGGGTCCGAGCGCCGACAGCAGCACGGCGAGATCCTCGCCGACGGGCCGATCGGCGAGCGCGCGCCACGCCTCGTCGAGCGAGAGGAACAGCACCTCATGGTCTCCGCCGCTCCATCGCACCGGCAGGCGAGCGCAGCCGGGCGGCTCGATCGGGACCGCGAGCGGGAGCGACAGCTCGGCGAGGTAGCCGACCGACCGCGCGTGGCTCGGCAGCGGCACGGCCAGCGCGTCGTCGTCGATGGTGACGCGCGCGCGCTCGGTGAAGATCGCGCGCCCGAAGGAGAGCACGTCGCCCGT
>CAUJFL010000458.1 GCA_963169165.1 Myxococcota bacterium
CGCGCCTCGCGTGGGGCGTCGCGGCCGTGCTCGGGCTCTTCGCGCTCGCGCTCGGCGGCGCGCTCGCGTGGGTGCTGTCGACGCAGCCCCGCGTCGCCTCGGCCCCCGCGGCCTCCGCGTCGGCGCCCTCGGGTGCACCTCCTTCGTCGTTCGCGCCGCCCGTCGCCGCGTCGAGCGCGCCCGCGGCGCCGCAGGTTCCCGGCCTCGCGGCGGTGGTCATCGGCAACCCGACCTACCCTGACGACGCTACGGCGCTCGTCCCGATCGAGGCGGACGCCATCGTGCGCGGCGATCGCGACGCGCTCGTGACGCTGGTCCTGTTCGGCGATCTCACCTGCCCGTTCACGGCGCGGATGCTCGAGCAGCTCCCCGCGCTCGAGGCGCGCTTCGGCGCCACCCTGCGCGTCGTGTGGAAGAGCCACCCCTCGCCGACGGCCGCCGACGCGACGCGCGCGCTCGACGCGGCGCTGCTCGTCCGGGAGAAGCGCGGTGACGCCGCGTTCGGGCGTTTCGTCGAGGCGATCGCGGGGCGCCCCGCCGACGCCGGCCGCCTCGAGGAGCTGGGGATCAAGGCGGGGCTCGACGCGGGCGCGGTCACGCGCGCGATCGCGGCGCGGCCTGCGAAGGCCAGGATCGACCGCGACGTCGAGCTGGCCCGCCGGCTCGGCGTGCGCGGCACTCCCGTGTCCTTCATCAACGGTCGGCGCCTCGACGGCGCCTGGGGACACGACGTCCTCGGCTCGGTGATCGAGGCCGAAGCGGCGCGAGCCCGGGCGCTGTCGTCGCGCGTGCCCCGCGAGAAGCTCTACTCGACGAGGGTCATCGCGAACGTGACGACGGTCGAAGGCGAGCGGTGAGGCGGGCCGCCGTCGTCGCGCTCGCCGCGAGCGCGCTGTCGTGCCGCGAGCCCGAGCCGCCGCTCGAGCGCTTCGCCGTCGTTCCACGAACCTCACATGTTAGATTCGTCGCTGTAGGCGACACGGGCAAGAGCGTCGAGGCGCAGGCGAGGGTCGTCGGCCGGATGCGCGCGCACTGCGCGCTCGTGGGCTGCGATTTCGCGCTCCTGCTGGGCGATCTCGTGTACCCGCGCGGCGCCACCGGCGCGGACGATCCAGCGGTCTCCAGGCTCGTCGCGCGCCCGTTCGCGTCGCTCGGCGTCCCGGTGTTCGGCGTCATCGGCAACCACGACGAGGGCGGCGGCTTCTGGCCCGAGCGCGCCGGATACCTCACGTCCCTCCCCGGCGAGGTGCGCATCCGACGAGCGCTCGCGCTCGACGCCGGGCCGGTGACCGTCGTCGGCGTCGACACGGCGGGCGCGATGTTCGGCCGCGCGGTGACGCGCGCGTCGGCGCGCGAGGCGCTCGATCGCGCGACGGGTCTCCGGGTCGCGATCGGGCACCACCCGTACCGCTCGAAGGGGCGCCACGGCGACGCGGGCCGCTACGATCGACTGCCGTCCTTCTTTCCCGTGGCGTCGGGGCATGGCGTCAAGGCGCTGCTGGACGACGCGGTGTGCGGCCACGCGGATCTCTACCTGTCAGGTCACGATCACTCGCTGCAGTGGCTGGCCGAGGGGTGTCGGGGCACGTCGCTGATCGTCGCGGGCTCGGGCAGCGAGGCGACGAAGGTCGACGGTCCGACACGCGCCCACTTCGCGGCGAGCGAGCTCGGCTTCGTCGCGGTCGACGCGGGGCCAGACGGCGCGCGCGTCGAGCTGGTGCGGCACGACGGAGAGGTCCTGTACTCGCGCGTGCTGCCAGGTCGCACGAGGTAGGCGAGGCCGCCCGTGTCCTGCGAGAGGATCGCGCCCCGCAGCTTCAGCCACTCGGCGCGGGACCCAGACCCAGCGGCGGTGCACGCTGAGGCGCTGCAGGGCGCGCGCGCACGGCCCGCGCGGCCGCTCCTGGTTCAGCGTCAACCTCCGCTCAAGAACCCCGCCAGCGCTCGCTCCATCCACGCGGGATCCTTCGCGCCGCCCAGCTCGCGCGCCGAGTGCATCGACAGCATCGGGTTGCCCACGTCGACCGTGCGGATGCCCAGCAACGTCGCGGTGATCGGGCCGATCGTCGTGCCGCAGGGCAGATCGGTGCGGTGCGCATAGTGTTGCACCGGCACGTCGAGCCGCTTCGCGAGCGCCGCGAACACCGCCGCCGTCTCGCCCGACGTCGCGTAGCGCTGCTGCGCGTTGTGCTTGATGACGGGGCCGCCGTTGAGCACCGGGCGGTGGCGCGCCTCGTGCCGGTCGGGATAGTTGGGATGCAGCGCGTGCGCCATGTCGGCCGAGACGCACATCGAGCGCGACAAGGCCGCGTGGTAGCCGTCGCGGTCGACGCCGCGCGCGAGCAGGACGCGCTCGAGCACGGCAGGCAAGATCGGCGCGCCCGCGCCCGTCGCGCTGCCGCTGCCCACCTCTTCGTGGTCGAACAGGACGGCCACGGGGCACAGCGGGCCGTCGAGCTTCGAGTCGAGGAGCGCCGCGACGGCGGCGTGGCACATCGCGAGATCGTCGAGCCGCGCCGAGAACAACAGCTCGTCGCGCGCGCCGCCGAGCGTGGGCTTCGTGACGTCGTACAGCATCAGCTCGCGCCCCACGACCGCCGACGCCTCGACGCCCGCCGCGCGCGCCACGTCGGCGTCGAACGCGTCGGCGTCGTAGCCGGGCGACAGCGCGACGATGGGGGGCAGATGCTCCTGTCTGTTGAGCGTGACGCCCTTGTCGTTGACGTCGCGATCCAGGTGAATGGCGAGCTGCGCGACGCGACAGAGCGGGCGATCGATGCGCACGAGCCGGGTCTCGCCGCCGTCGAGGTGCAGCCGCCCCGCGAGGCCGAGATCGCGATCGAGCCACGAGTTGAGCAGCGCGCCGCCGTACACCTCGACGCCGAGCTGCAGGTAGCCGTGCTTCTCGTAGGCCGCGCGCGGCTTCAACCGCAGGTTGGGGCTGTCGGTGTGCGCGCCGACGATGCGAAAGCCGTCGACCCGCTCGGGCACGATGAACGCGACGAGCGCGCTGCCGCCCCGCACGACGAAGCGCTTGTCACCGGGAGAGAGCTCGAAGCGATCGCGCTCGGACAGCTCGAGGAAGCCCGCGTCGACGAGCAGCCGCGTGGCCGCGGCGACCGCGTGAAACGGCGTCGGGGAAGCGCCGAGGAACGCGAGGAGCCCGTCGATCATTCGACCGTCACCGTCTTCGCGAGGTTGCGCGGCTGATCGACGTCGGTGCCCTTCAGATCGGCCACGTAGTACGCGAACAGCTGGAGAGGCAGCACCGTGAGCAGCGGCAACACCTCGGCGCGCGCCTCGGGCAGCAAGAACAGGTGCTGCGCGGCGTCGGCGATCGCGGTGTCGCCCTCGGTCGCGATCGCGAACACCTGCCCCTCGCGCGCGCGGACCTCTTGCAGGTTGCTGAACGTCTTGTCGAACTGCGCGTCGCGCGGGCAGACGACGACGACCGGCATGTCCGCGTCGATGAGCGCGATCGGCCCGTGCTTCATCTCGCCGGCCGCGTAGCCCTCGGCGTGGACGTACGAGATCTCCTTCAGCTTCAGCGCGCCCTCGAGCGCGATGGGGAAGCCGAGCCCGCGCCCGAGGAACAGCGTGTGCTTCGCCTGCACGAGCCGCTTCGCCGTCGCGAACACGTACGGCGCTTGTGACAGCACGCGGCGCATCTTCTCGGGCGTCTCGACCAGCGCCTGCAGCAGCTCGCGCGCCGGATCCGCGCCGAGCGTTCCGCGTCGACGTCCGAGGTAGACCGCGACCAGCAGCAGCGCCGCGAGCTGCGCGGTGAAGCACTTCGTCGACGCGACGCCGATCTCGGGCCCCGCGTGCGTGTAGAGCGCGCCGTCGGCCGCGCGCGGGATCGCGCTGTCGAGCACGTTGGCGATCGCGAGCACGCGCGCGCCCTGCTCCTTGGCCGCCTTCACCGCCGCCAGCGTGTCGGCCGTCTCGCCCGACTGGCTGACGGCGATCACGAGATCGTCCTTCGTGAACACCGGATCGCGGTACCGCACCTCGCTGCCCAGCTCGACGAACGCGGGCAGCCGCGCGAGCTGCTCGATCCAGTAGCGCCCCGCGAGCGCCGCGTGCGAGCTCGTGCCGCACGCGACCAGGTACACGCGGCCGATCGAGCGCGCGACCTCGGGGGTGACGCCGATCTCGTCGGGGACGACGTCGCCCGACGCGAGATCGATCCGGCCGCGCAAGGTGTCCTCGATCACGCGCGGCTGCTCGTGGATCTCCTTCAGCATGAAGTGCTTGTAGCCGCCGCGCTCGGCCATCACGGGCGACCAGTCGATGTGCTTGGTCGCGCGCGTGACCGGCTTGCCCGCGTTCTCGATGCGGGCGCCGTCGGCGGTCAGCTCGGCGAGATCGCCGTCGTCGAGGAAGACCATCTCGCGCGTGTGCGCGAGCAGCGCGGGGATGTCGCTGCCCGCGAGCGTCTCCCTGTCGCCGAGCCCGAGCACCAGCGGCGACGCCTTCTTCGCGACGACCAGCCGATCGGGGGACGCGTCCTCGACGACCGCGATCGCGTAGGCGCCGTGCAGCTCGGCGAGGGCCGCTCGCACCGCGTCGAGCAGCGTCGGGGCGCCGGCCGCGCGACCGCGCGAGATCAGGTGCGCGACGATCTCGGTGTCGGTGTCGCTGGCGAACCTCACGCCGTCCTTCTCGAGGCGCTGCCGCAGGGCCAGGTGGTTCTCGATGATGCCGTTGTGGACGACCGACACGCCGCCGACCGAGTGCGGGTGGGCGTTGGTCTCGTTAGGTCGACCGTGGGTCGCCCAGCGCGTGTGGCCGATCCCCACGGTGCCGGCGAGCGGGCCCTTGCGCTCGGCCTCGTCGAGGTTCGCGAGCTTGCCGACCGCGCGCAGGATCGCCACGCGCCTGCCGTCGTGCACGGCGAGGCCGGCCGAGTCGTACCCGCGGTACTCGAGCTTCTTCAGGCCATCGAGGAGGATGGGGGTCGCGCCGCGAGGCCCGACGTAGCCGACGATTCCGCACATGAGGCGCGGACTCTAGCATCGCCGTCGTGTTATCGATCGTGGGCCATGAACCTCAAGAACGCCGTCGACAAATCGTTCGAAGGAAAGTCGCTCCGCGAGCTCTGCGACGCGCCGGTCTCGGCGCTCGAGGGCGTCACCGACGCGCACGCGGCGGCGCTCGCCGCGCTCGGGGTCAAGACCATCGGCGACCTCGGCGCGTGGAAGCAGGCCGCGTGGGCGCACGCGATCGTCGAGCTCGCGAAGCTCGAAGCGTGAAGGTCGCGGTCGTCCAGGGCGGGCCTTCGTCCGAGGCGCAGGTCAGCCGCGCGTCGGCCGCCGCGGTGCACGGCGCGCTGCGGGAGGCGGGCCACGCGCCGACCCTGATCGAGCTCGACACCGGGCTGCCCGCGGCGCTGACGGGCCACGACGTCGTGTTCCCGCTCGTGCACGGCGCGCTCGGCGAGGACGGGTGCCTGCAGGGGCTCTGCGAGCTCCTCGGCCTGCCGTACGTCGGCTCGGGCGTGCTCGCGAGCGCCCTCGCGATGGACAAGGTGGCGGCGAAGGTCGCGTTCCGGGGCGCCGGGCTCCCGGTCGCGCGCGAGCACGTCGTGCGTCGGGGAGACCCTGACGCGGCCCCAGCCGTCCGCGCGGCGCTGGGTACATCGGTCGCGGTGAAGCCGGGCGCGGCGGGCTCCGCGATCGGCGTGAGGCTCGTGCGCGCGAGCGATCCGTCGGAGGCGCTCGACGAGGCGATCCGCGCGGCGCTCGAGTTCGACGACGTCGTCCTCTGCGAGGAGCTCGTCGTCGGCAGGGAGGTCACGTGCGGCGTCGCCGACGCGCCGACGCTGTTCGGAGGGCTGCGCGCGCTCCCGCCGACCGAGATCAGGGCAAGACGCGCCGATTTTTACGATTTCTCTTCGAAGTACGCGCCGGGCGGCAGCGAGCACGTCTGCCCCGCCGAGCTGCCCGACGGCTGCGCCGAGCGAGTTCAGCTGCTCGCGGTCGCGGCGCACCGCGCGCTCGGGTGTCGCGATCTGTCGCGCGTCGATTTCGTCGTCGGCGACACGCCCGACCAAATCGTGCTGCTGGAGGTCAACACGCTGCCGGGCATGACGTCGACCAGCCTGTACCCCGAGGCCATGTCGAGGCTCGGCGTCTCGTTCTCCGCGATGTGCGACGCGCTGGCGCGCGCGGCGGCGGCGCGCGGCGGTCCACGGCGTCGCGTGCCGATCCCCGAGCTGCCGAGCTGACCTTCAGCCAGCGCAGACGCCGAAGCCCGCGGGGAACGCCGAGCCCCCGACCACGCACGCGCCGTCGCCGCAACCGTCGGCCGCGCCGAGGCGGCACAGCTTGCGGCACACCTTCGCGGGGGAGCAGACCATCCCCGCGGCGCAGGGGCACGCGTCGCCGTCGCCGCCCGCGCCGGGCGTCACGCACGTCGTCGTCTTGTCGTTGACGAGCGTGCAAGCTTGCCCCGCGACGCAGCCCGACGGCTCGAGCAGCGCGCACCCGGTCGCGGGCGCGCACGCCGGGATCAGCAGCGGCTCGGGGAAGGGCTTGGTCGGCTCGAAGACCGGCAGCAGCCCGCAGTAGGTGCCGGTCGTGCAGCCCTCGCCCGCGCAGCAGTACCTGCGACACCGGCCCGCGCCGAGGCCCTTGTCCTCGGGGTGCACGGCGCACGCGAGCCCCGGCGCGCACGCGTCGCCGCCCTGGCAGAGCGAGCCCTCGGCGCCCTCGCCCGGCGACTTGCAGGTGGCGACCGGTTGCCCGTCGTCGGCCCGCTGGATGCGGCAAGAGAGCCCGGTGATCGAGGGCTCGCCCGGCACCGGCTGCGGCACGCAGGACGAGAGCGCCGCGTCGGGATCGGGATCGCAGCCGCTGGCGCACAGCTCGTTGCGGACTCCACCGTCGGCCTGGGCGTCTGGCTGGAACCCGCCGTCGCTCTTGGGAGCACCGCCGTCGATCGCGGCGCCGGGGCAGTCGCCCTCGCAGGCGCCGGGCCCCGCCTCGAACTGCTTCTCCGGCGGCGTGCAGGCGGCGATCGCGAGCGCGCCCGTGAGGATGAGTACGCGAGAAGACAAGCGCGCGGATTGTACCGGGCCCCGCGGCGATCGCCAGCGAGCGGTTTGACCGCGCGCGACAGACTTCGTACGCTCAGGGCCGATGTCGCCCGTCGCCCGTGGCCTCCTTCGCTTCTCGTCTCTCTTCGGAATCTTCACGCTCGCGTGGGCCTGCGCGTCGGGCGCCGAGCCGAGCGCCAACGATCCCGGTCCCACCGGTGACGCCGGCGCCGCCGGCGACGCGCAGGGGGGCAGCGGCGGCGGGACCTCGGGCGGCAGCAGCGGCGCCACCACGGCAGGCAAGGCCGGCGCGAGCGGCAAGGGAGGCTCGGCCACGGGCGGCTCGGGGACGGCGGGCAAGGCTGGTACGGCCGGCGCGGCTGGCTTCCCCGGCGGCGGCGGCGGCGGCAGCGCAGGCTCGACCGGGACCGGTGATCTCGGCAAGCCATGCATGAGCGGCTCCGACTGTGCGTCAGGAAAGTGCGTCGACGTAGGTAGCCCGACTAAACCTAACAAAGTCTGCGTCTCCGACTGCAAGGTCGGTGCGCCGTGCGGCGCTGGTTTCCACTGCGGTAAGGTCGACGGCGCCAACCTCTGCGTCCCCGACAACGGCGGTCAGTGCGCGCTCTGCAAGTCGGACAGCGACTGCAAGACCAAGAGCGATCGCTGCCTCGTGGGCCCCAAGGGCGAGAAGTTCTGCGCGCAAGACTGCGGGTTCGACACCGCGTGCGGCGCCGGGATGGAGTGCAAGCCGGTGCAGGGCGGTTCGCCCGGCGATCGCGCGTGCGTCCCGGCGAGCGCCGCGTCGTGCCCGTGCGCCGACAACCGTGATGGCGACGAGCGCGACTGCACGAAGACGGTCGGGACGCTGTCGTGCAAGGGCGTCGAGACCTGCGACGCGAAGAGCGGCGCCTACGCGGGGTGCACCGCCGCGAGCCCCGAGCCCGAGAAGTGCGACAGCAAGGACAACGACTGCAACGGCAAGGTCGACGATCTCGCGGGCGCGGCGTGCATGTGCAACGGCACCTCGTGCACGATCCTCTGTCAGGACGGCTTCGCACACTATCCGGCGACGCTGCCCGACTCGGCGGGCTGCCCCTGCAAGATGGACGCGGACGAGCCGACCAACGACAAGTGCGCGACGGCGAAGACCGTGGCCGACATCGTCGACTTCGGCGGGATGGCCGAGGCGACCATCACCGGGACGCTGTCCTCGGACACCGACGTCGACTGGTACGTCATCAACATCAAGGACGCCGGCGAGGCCGGCACCAACTCGTACCACCCGCAGATCGTCTTCGACAAGAACCCCGGCGACGAGTTCGTGTTCGTGGCAGTGCGCGGCGGCGACTGCGCCAAGGAGGCGTCGTCTCCGACGCTGACCAGCTACGATTTCTGCGTCAACTTCAAGGACGGCACCAAGCGCGGCGAGGCGCCGTGCGGCAGCGCCGACGGCATCCAGCACTGCGGCGACAACTCGTCGGCGTACCGCATCGGCGTCAAGCGTGATCCCGCGAAGCCGAAGACCTGCGAGGGCTACTCGCTGAAGGTCCGGGCCGCGGGCGGCGCGTGCAAGCCGGCGACCTTCGACGCCTGCGGCGGCAACTGATCGGCGGGCTTGCCAAGGGCGTCGCGTGGTGACATACGCGCACACTTCGCCATGATGTCGCCCCTCGCCTTGGTCCTCGCGGTGCTCACCCTGTCCGTCGCGTGCTCGCACGCGGAGGCGGTCGTCGAGGACGACTCGGCCGGCGCTGGCGGCGTCGGTGGCGGCGGCGCAGCGGGCGTCGCGGGCGCGGCCGGGACGGGGGGCGCGATCGCCGGGAAGGGTGGCGCCTCGGGCGCGAACGGCGGCGCGGGCTCGGGCGGCGCGGCCGGCTCGGTCGGCGGCGCCTCGGGCTCGAGCGCGGGCGGCGCGGCGGGCTCGCCGTCTGCCACCGACCACCTCGTGATCAACGAGGTCGCGACCACGGGCTCGTCCCCCGACGACGAGTACATCGAGCTGTACAACCCAACGTCGAAGTCGGTCTCGCTCGACGGCTGGGAGCTGAAATACGCGTCGTCGAACGGCACGCCCATGTCCACGTGGAAGGGCGCCTCCGGCGACTCGCTCGCGCCGGGCGGCTATTTCTTGCTCGCCGGCTCGAAGTTCGGCGGCTCCTCCGACGCCTCGCTCGGCGTGGCCATGGGAAAGGACGGCGGCGGGGTCGGCCTCTTCGACGGCTCGAAGCAGATCGACGGCGTCGCGTGGAGCAGCGGCAACAAACTGCTCGAGGGCACCGCGCTGACGGCGCCCCACGGCGACTCGGCGTCGTACTCGCGCATCCCCGACGGCGTGGACACCGACGACAACGGGTCCGATCTCAAGGAAGGCTCGCGGACGCCCGGCGCCGCCAACTCGCTCTGATCTCTTTTTGCTTGACGGGGTCGCCAGAAGAAGTAGCTTCCGCGGCCCTTCCCCGGGGCAGTAGCTCAGCTGGGAGAGCGTCGCGTTCGCAATGCGAAGGTCAGGGGTTCGATCCCCCTCTGCTCCACCGGGTTCACGGCAGTAGCTTCAGGTCATTCAGGCAGATCAGGCGCGGCGGGTGATCTCGGCGAGATCTCCCGCCGTCCACGTCCCTGGGCCGTCGACCAGCGCGTTCACGCCGAACAGCACCTTGCCGTCCACCTTGCGGAGCCGCGCGAGCGTCGCGAGCGGCTCGCGCTCCCGCTCGCCGGTCAGGTGATCGACCGTCGTCACCGAGCAGCGCGCGCAGGGCTTCGGGAGCCTGACGCGGCGGCCGCCGAGCTCGAGCTCGCGCCAGGTGTCCTCGTCCCACGCGGGGGCGCCCTCGAGCACCAGGCTGGGACGAAAGCGCTGGATCGGCACGTCGCGCCCGACCTCGCGCGAGACCTCGCGCGCCGATTCGGCGTTGACGATCAGCAGCGGGAAGCCGTCGGCGAACGCGGTGCGATCGCCCGGCGCCGCGTATTTCAAGTCGACCTGCCGCCGCCCGTCCGGCGGAAAGTACGCGAGGCGGACGGTCTCGCCCACGAGCTCGCTCGCCAGCGCCTCGACCGGGCCCCGCGCGTGGACCGCCGTCACGCGATCGCGCCAGACCTCGACCTCGAGCTCGGGCCCCTCGGGCGTCAGCGAGACGCACGCCTCGCCGAGCCCCTCGACCGAGACCGCGAGCCTTTCGGCGAGGACCACGGCCGCCATCCGCGCGAGGGCGGGGTGCTCGCGCTGCGAGACGAAGACGCCCCGCTCGTCGACGAACATGAACCGGCGATCGTGCTCGAGCCCGAGCGGCGTCACGCGCGCCGTCGTCACCTCGACGCCGCGCGCGCCCTTGATGGGGTAGAAGAACATGCGAGACAAGACCGGCATGTCGCGACTCTACAACGCTCGGGAGGCCGACCGATGAAGGTGCTCGTCGTCGAGGACAACAAGAAGCTCGCGAGGTTCTTGATGCGCGCGCTCACCGAGGACGGCCACACGGTCGATCTCGTCGGGGACGGGCGCCAGGCGGTGACGCAGATCCGCGAGCTGAAGTATGACCTGGTGATCCTCGACTGGATGCTGCCGGAGCTCGACGGGCTCTCGGTCGTGCGCGAGGTGCGCGAGCGCGGCGGTCGCGTGCCGATCCTGATGCTGACGGCGCGCGCCGAGGTGAGCGAGCGCATCGCCGGGCTCGACGCGGGCGCCGACGACTACCTGCCGAAGCCGTTCGATCTCGCCGAGCTGCTCGCGCGCGTGCGCGCGCTGGGTCGCCGCGGCGCGCCGGGTGAGGGACCGCTCAAGATCGGCCCGCTGTTGCTCGATCGAGCGGAGCGCAAGGCGACGCTGTCGGGTCAGCGGCTCGAGCTGACGCCGCGCGAGTTCGCGCTCCTGGCGCACCTCGCGAGGGAGGCCGGGCGCGTCGTGCCGCGCATGGAGATCCTCGCGAAGGTGTGGGAGATGACCTTCGATCCCGGCTCCAACGTGATCGAGGTCCACGTGAAGAACCTGAGGGAGAAGCTCGGCGAGCACGCGCACCTGATCGAGACGGTGCGCGGCGTGGGCTACCGGATCGCGCCCGATCCAGCCGGCCTGTGAGGCTCAAGCACCGCCTCTCGCTGTCGCTGACGCTCGTCGCGGCGAGCGTGCTCGGTGTGTCGTTCGCGACGGCGTACTTCGTCGTCGCGCGCGAGGAGACGCGCCACCTCGACGAGCTCGTCCGCGCCGAGGCCAAGGCGACCGCGCTCGTGCTCAGCAAGACGCCAGGGCGACCGAGCGTCGAGGAGGCGCGGATCGCCGATCCCGAGCGTCCGAGGCGTGTGCCGCGCCACGTGGCCGTGTACTCGGTCGATGGCGAGGTGCTCGCGGCGACGAAGCGGCTCACGCCGCCCCCGCCGCTCGCGGCGCTCGGTGACGTCGACTACGGCGATCCTGACGGCGTCACGCAGACCCTCACGCTCGGCGGGCAGCAGCTGCGCGTCGTGGTGATGCCGCTCGCGACCGATCGCCCAGAGGTGATGCTCTACGCGGTGTCCCAGAGCACGGTCGACGAGGATCTGTCGTACCTGCTGCAGGTGTTCTCGCTGCTCTTCCTCGCCGCGACGACGCTCACGGCCGTGCTCGCGCGGTGGCTCGGTACGCGGCTCGCGGCCGACGTCGACGCGATCGCGAGGGTCGCGCGCGACGTCACCGAAGGGCAGCTCGCGGCGCGCGTCGGCGGCTCGCTGCGGGGCAGCGCCGAGACGGCCTCGCTCGGGCGCGATCTCGACCACATGATCACCGAGCTCGATCGCCTGATCTCGATCCAGCGCACGTTCGTGTCGCACGCCGCGCACGAGCTCCGCTCTCCGCTCGCGACCCTGCGCGGGGAGCTGCAGCTCGCGCTCCGCCGCCCGCGCAAGGCCGAGGAGTACAAGCAGTCGATAGAAGAGGCGCTCGCCGAGACCGAGGCGCTGATCGCGCTCGCCGAAGATCTCCTGGCCCTCGCGCGCGCGCAGCGCTCTCCGACGGCGCTCGATGAGTCGAGCGACCTCGGCGACGTGCTCGGCGACGCGGTGAAGATGGCCCGGGGCCTCGCCGCCGCGCGCGAGATCGAGCTGGTCGTCGAGGTCGGCGCGGGGGTCACCGTGCGCGGGGCGCGGTCCGATCTGGCCCGGCTGTTTCGCAACCTCGTCGACAACGCGGTGATGCACAGCCCCGCTGGCGAGCGCGTCGAGCTCTCCGTCGTGGAGGCGCCCGGGCGCGTGAAGGTCTCGGTCGTCGACCGCGGCGCGGGGGTCGCGCGCGAGGACGCCGACGAGGTGTTCTCGACGTTCTATCGCGGCGCGCGGGATCGCTCGAGCGAGGCGCCCGGCGCGGGGCTGGGGCTGCCGATCGCCAGGGAGATCGCGCGCGCGCACGGCGGAGAGGTCACGCTCGATCGCGAGTGGGCGACGGGCGCGCGCTTCGTCGTCGAGCTCGAGCGCCGCTCCGCGACCACGCCCGACAGCGAGCGCGAGCCTGTCGGATGAGCGCTGGAGGCGGCCGCCGAGGGTCGTCAGTCTTGGCAGAAGGCGATCCATCTGGGATCGGTCGCGCGCACGACGAAGCAGCAGCGACCGTCGTCGGTCACGAAGGGCTCGTCGACCTGCTCGTACTCGGGGGTCACACACAGCGCCGCACCCGCGCGGCTGCCGTCGGGGTGGGTGTACCGGTCAGCACCGTGCTCCCTGGGCGCGTAGAAGGTCCCACACCCAGCCGCCGTCCTCCCAGGTTCGCGCCTCGTATCGCAGATGACGTCTTCGTGCAGCGAGGTTCGCACGCACGCTGGCAATACGAGGAGGAGCGCCAGCAGCGGGAGCATCTGCCGAAAAGAGGGGCGGCTCATCGCGCTGGCTCCCTCCTGGCCGCTGGCAGGCGCCCAGCGAAGATCCAGGCGAGCCCCGCCGTCCAGCCCACGCTGTCGCCAGAGAACGCGCGGAACGAGCTCACCTCCGGGTGAACCACGACCCCGCCGATCGCCGCCCGCAGGCCCAGCGAGACGAAGGCGAGCCGACCGAGCCGACCCTCGGGGAAGGTTGGGGCGGGGGTCAGCTCGTCGCGTGGACTTGGATGCACCCACCACGCCACGCCCGCGCCGACCACCGGCTCGAGCGCGCCGAGCCGCACGCTCGCGAGCGCTCGACCCGACGCGCCGTACCCGGGGGAGCCGACCTTCGGTGCACCGCCCGCCCGCACGGCCAGGTTCGTTCGACCTCGCCACAGCTGCGCCTTGGCGTAGGGCACCAGCAGGCCGTTCTCCAGTTGAACCCCGAGGTCCGCGACGTCGAGCACGCCCACCCGCGCGAACGCGACGCCGGGCACCGCCGAGCCCGCCGCGTCCTCGTCGCGCAGCGGTCGCGGAGCTGGAGGCAGCTGTCGCCGATTCGACACGGAGTAGGCGACCGGCGTGGCAAAGCCGACCTCGGAGTGCCCCGAGGGCAACACCTGAGGGGTCGCGTACGAGTTCACCGACGCGCATCCAGAGACCGAGCCGAGGGCGATCAGGACGGCGCTGCGAGCGTCCATGTCCGACGCCGCAGCAACCCGCGTGCCCGGCCCTCACCCTGCGCCGACGATCGGCTCGAGCGCGCGCTCGCGGTGCTCGACGATCGCGGCGACCGTGACGTCGACGATCGCGGCGCCGCCGCTCGTCACGACGAGGCGAGCTCCGCCCGTCTCGCCGAGCACGGTGAGCGGCACGCCCTCGACGCGCGCGGCCTCGCGCACCGCGGCGAGCTCACCCGGTCGCACGCTCGCGACGACGCGGGTCGGATCTTCTCCGAACAGGCGCGCCGCTCGCCCGTGCGCGTCAGCGGGCAGCTCGAGCGACACCCTCGCTCCAGGCGCGTCGGGTCGCAGCGCGGAGCACTCGGCCAGCGCCACCAGCAGGCCGCCGTCCGCCACGTCGTGCATCGAGCGTGCGAGGCGGCCGCGCGCGAGCGAGAGACACAGGCGCTGCAGCCGCGCCTCGGCGTCGAGGTCGAGCTTCGGCGGGTCGCCCGTCGTGTCGCCCGTCCTGTGGCGCAGCCACTCGGAGCCCCCGAGGCACGCGGCGTTCGCGTCCCCGAGCAGCACGACGACGTCGCCCTCGCCCGCGAACGTCGACGGGACGAGGTCCTCGATCGCGCCGAGCTGGCCGACGCCCGCGCACGTCGGCGTCGGGAGGATCGGGCGGCCGTCGGTGTCGTTGTAGAGGCTCACGTTGCCGCTGACGATCGGCACGCCGAGGGCGCGGCACGCGGCGGCCATGCCGTCGATCGCGCGCGCGAGCTGCTCCATCACGACGGGGTTCTCGGGGTTGCCGAAGTTGAGGCAGTCGGTGATCCCGAGCGGCTCGGCGCCGGTGACGACGAGGTTGCGGCAGACCTCGGCGATGATCATCGCGCCGCCCGTGTAAGGGTCGAGCTCGACGAAGCGGCCGTTGCCGTCGGACGTGAACGCGAGGAGCTTGTCGATGACGACGCCGTCGCGCTCGCACGGCGCCCGCACGACCGCCGCGTCGCCGACGCCGGGCCCCGCGGCCGTGCCGCCGCGCACGATGCTGTCGTACTGACGGTGGACCCAGCGCTTCGAGCCGACGTTGGGCGTGCCGATGAGCTCGAGCAGCTCACGCGAGAGGTCGGTCGGCGCGGGGAGCGACGCGGGATCGAACGCGTGCCGCGCGGGCAGGGTCGGATCGGGCGCGCGCGGGCGATCGTACCTGGGCGCCGAGTCGGTCAGCTCGGCGACCGGGAGATCGCAGACGATGACCGGCGAGGTCGTGACCTGCTCGTCGTCGAGGGGATCGAAGCCCGGCGTCGCCGTCACGACCCAGCGTCCGTCGCCGGTGACCTCGCCGATCACGGCGACGTCGAGATCCCACTTCTTGCAGATCTCGAGCACCTTGGCCTCCTTGCCGGGCTTCGCGACCATCAGCATGCGCTCCTGCGACTCGCTGAGGAGGATCTCGTACGGAGTGAGCTTCTTCGCGCGGCGCGGGACGAGATCGAGGTCGAGGCGCAGCCCGCCTCCCGCGCGGGACGCCATCTCGACCGACGACGACGTGAGCCCGGCGGCGCCCATGTCCTGCACGCCCTCGAGCACGTCGGCGGCGAAGATCTCGAGGCACGCCTCGAGCAGCAGCTTCTCCATGAACGGATCGCCGACCTGCACCGTCGGGCGCTGGCTCGGGCCGCTGGCCGAGAACTCGTCGCTCGCCATCGTGGCGCCGTGGATGCCGTCGCGCCCGGTGCGCGCGCCGACGTAGATGATCGAGTTGCCGACGCCGCTCGCGCGACCATAAAAAATGCGATCGCTCGCGCACACGCCGCACGCGAACGCGTTGACGAGGATGTTGCCGTCGTACCGCGCGTCGAACACCACCTCGCCGCCGACGGTGGGTACGCCGATGCAGTTGCCGTAGCCGCCGATGCCCGCGACGACGCCGCGCAACAGCTCGGGCGTGCGCGGGTGCTCGGGCCGCCCGAACCGCAGGCTGTCGAGCAGCGCGATCGGGCGCGCGCCCATCGTGAAGACATCGCGCAGGATGCCGCCGACGCCGGTCGCGGCGCCCTGGTACGGCTCGATGAACGACGGGTGGTTGTGCGACTCCATCTTGAAGACCGCGCAGAAGCCGTCGCCGATGTCGACCGCGCCCGCGTTCTCGCCGGGGCCCTGCACGACCTTGGGGCCTGTCGTCGGCAGCCGCGACAGGTGTACGCGCGAGCTCTTGTACGAGCAGTGCTCGCTCCACATCACGCTGAAGACGCCGAGCTCGGCGAAGGTCGGCTCGCGCCCGAGCACCCGCAGCACGGTCTCCTGCTCGCTCGGGGTGATCTTGTGCTGCCTCCACACCGCGGGGGACAGCTCGGGATCACCAGGAAACGGCAGCGGAGCGGACCTCGACATGGCGCGGGGGCTCTGCACGGGCCGCCCGCGCGCGGCAAGGAGTTCGGGCGCGGCTCGGCTCAGGTCAGAAGGGGCAAGCTGCAGAGCACGTGAAATCGGGGCAGCAGTCGAGCTGGGCCGCGCAGGTGCCGCAGGGGTAGGCCTTCCCGCAGCCGTCATCCGCCGATCCGCAGCTCTTGCCAGCGCACGCCTGGGCCTTGCTCAAAGGGACGCACACGCACGCGCCGAGCTTGCACACACCCTGTGTGCCGCAGGGCTTCGCCTCGTTGATGGGCTTGGAGATGGGGTCGGGGGCGCAGAGGCCGTCCGAACACTCGGTGTCGGGGGGCGCGTCGTCGAGGTCGATCTTCTGCTGGCCCAGGCCGTCGCACACGGGCGCGAGGCAATCCCCGATGGTGTCCTGCGGAACGAGCGTTCCGCCGGGCAGCGGTACGACGCCGCACTTCCCGCCCGTACAGGTGCGGGTCATGCACGGCTCCTTGGGCATCATGCAGTCCGTGGCGGTGCGGCACTGGACGCACTCGCCCGTCGCGCCGCAGAACGGCTCGGTGATCGAGAGACAGGGCAGGACCTTCATCACCTGGCCGTCGTCCGTGCACCACGTGCTCGTCTTCGGGTCCTTGCACCCGCCGAACCCGGGGACGCATTTGTCGCACTGGCCTCCGACCGGATCGCAGATGTTCGCGCCACACTCGGTCACGACCTCGTACGCGCCGCCCTTCGCGTCGCAAGCGAGCAGCGTCGATCCCTCGCACTTGAACGTCCCTGGGACGCACACCGCCGACGTACAGGCGCCCGACGCCGCGTTGCACTGGGTCGGGGACGCGCAGGTCTGAAACGGCTCGAACACGAGCTTGTCGTTGCACTTCGACAGCTGCGCGCCGCCGCACTTGTACGTGCCCGGCAGGCACTCGGCGCACGACGGGCCCTGGCTGGCGGCGCAGTGCGCCTCGGAGGCGCACGTGGCCTTGGCGGAGCTGATGAGATCGGGGCCGCACGTGACGCGGACGCTGCTCTTGCAGAGGGAGGCGCCGGGCTTCTGCCCGGCGCACTCGGGGACGATGGGCTGACAGCGATCGCCGACCGTGGGCCCGAGCGAGCTGTCGCAGAGCTTGCCGTCGGCGCAGCTGATCACGTTCTGCCAGGTGCCCGCGATGCACTTCAACACGATGGGCTGCGCGGGGCCGAGGCACTGGTACGTGTCGTTCTGCGCGCACGGGGCGCCGATGAGGCCCGTCGACGCGCCGCCCGCCGCGCCCGCCTGTCCGGCGGTCGCACCTGCGTGACCCGCGCCTGCTTGTCCGGCGCTGGCGCCTGCTTGCCCCGCGCCCGCTTGTCCGGCGCCGGCGCCTGCTTGCCCCGCGCCCCCTTGTCCGGCGCTGGCGCCTGCGTGCCCCGCGCTGGCGCCTGCCTGGCCTGCGCTGGCGCCTGACTGTCCGGCGTTCGCTCCTGCTTGGCCCGCGCTCGCTCCTGCTTGCCCCGCGCTGGCGCCTGCTTGCCCCGCCGCGCCCCCGCGGCCTCGTGCGAGGGGCGGCTCGCCGTCGGCGTACTCGTCGAGGTCCGAGCTGAGGCCGCAGGCGACGAGGGTCACAGCAGACAGAAGGGACAAACCGCGAAGGAAGCGCATCTCGTCGAGTGTACCCGCAACCCACGGTAGGATGGCGCGCGATCGATGCGGCTCTGCCCCACCTGCTCGGAGCTGTGGCCCGACGGCGCGACGACGTGCCCGCGTGACGGCGCGCCGCTCGCGGTGCCGCCCGATCCGATGATCGGCCAGATCGTCGCCGAGCGGTACCTGGTGCTCTCCGTGCTCGGGCGCGGCGGGATGGCGACGGTGTTCCTCGCGCGCCACGTGATGACCGATCGGCTGTCGGCGCTGAAGGTCCTGCGCGACACCAGCGCGCCCGAGGCAGTCCGCGCGCGGTTCTTTCGAGAGGCGCACGCGCTCGGCCGCATCGATCACCCGCACGTCGTCGGCATCACCGACTTCGGCGAGTGGGAGGGCTTTGTATTCCTCGTGATGGACTACGTGCCGGGGCAGCCGCTGTCGCGCAGCCTCGCGCTCCCGTGGCAGCGCGTGGCGGCCATCGGTCGACAGCTCGCGCAGGCGCTCGCGCGCACGCATCAGCTCGGCATCGTGCACCGCGACGTGAAGCCCGCGAACGTCCTGCTCACGCGCCGCGGAGAGCGCGAGCACGCGATGCTCACCGATTTCGGGATCGCCGACGTCCACGGGGCGGCGCCGCTCACGTTGACCTCGCAGCTCGTCGGCACGCCGGGCTACATCGCGCCCGAGTGTATCCAGGGCGGCGACGCCGGTCCCTCGAGCGATCTCTACTCGCTCGGCGTGACGCTGTACGAGGCGCTCACCGGGCGCTTGCCGTTCGACGAGCGCTCGCCGACGCCGCTGTTGATGCAGGTGCTGATGTCGCCGCCGCGGCCCATCGATCGACGGCGCGTGCTGCTGCCCGAGGCCCTCGCCGAGCTGGTCGAGCGGCTGCTCGCGAAGGAGCCGTGGAGCCGCCCGCGCGACGCGTTCTGGGTCGAGGCCGAGCTGCTGCGCCTGATCGGCCCCGATGATCCCCCCCCGCCGCCGATGGAGGTCGAGCCGCCGCCGACCGTGCGCGGCGAGTCGCTCGCGGGCGACACGACCACGCGCCCGCTCGCGCATTTTCACCCGGCGTGCGCGTTGGCGCTCGAGCGCGTGCTCGAGCACGCGACGCCCGCGGTGGCCGAGCTGCTCGTCGACGCGCGCCGTCGGGTCGACGCGCTGGGCGTCGCGACCCACGTCATCGGCGTCGAGCAAGAGCGCCTCTCGACGCTGGAGAGCCACGCGCGGACGCTGCGCTCGGCGATCGGCGCGGCGCTCGACGGCCTGGGACGCGACGCCTCGCTCGCGAGCGCGCGCCTCGACGCGGTGCTCGCGCGGCGAGCGGCGTCCCACGTCGACGACTGGCGCGCCGACGCCCTCGACGCCGAGCTCACGTGCTTGCGGGCGCTCACGGGCGAGCTGGGCGTCGAGTGTGATCTGTTGCGGACGCACCTGGGTGTGCGGAGCGGCGCGCTCGAAGCGCGCATCGCCGACGCGCGCCGAGGGCTCGACGCGCGCGTGACGTCGCTGCGCGCCGACGCGGCGGCGACGTGGGACTCGCTCGAAACCATCGCCGCGGCGCTGGGCCTGCCCGGACCGCTGGTCGCACGCCCGGCTTCCCGCCGAACGCCGCAGTTGTTACCGTTGCCCCGCTCCGACCGAAAGGCCCCCTCATGCAGACCCCGTCTCACTCGCGGCTCGGCCGCTCCGCGCTGTCGCTGCTCGTCGCCGCCGCGGTGCTCAGCGCGCCGATCACGCCGCTGTTCGCGCAGAAGAAACCCGCCCCCGCCGCGGCGCCCGCCAAGCCCGACAAGGCCACGAAGGACAAGGCGCGCGAGGCGTTCAAGCACGGCCAGGAGAAGCTCGCCGCGAACGACTTCATGGGCGCGGCCGCGGCCTTCAAGGAGGCCGACGCGCTCATCCCGTCGGCGCAGGCCCGCTACAAGATCGCGTTCGCGCTCGACAAGGCGGGCAAGGGGCCCGAGGCGCTCGCCGAGTACCAGCTCTTCCTCGCGGGCAACGTCCCCGAGTCGATGGCCGACTCGAAGGCCGCGGCCGAGAAGCGCGTCGCCGAGCTCGGGACGGCGACGCTCAAGGTCACGACCAACCCACCCGGAGCGAGCGTGAAGATCGACGGCGAGCGGGCGCTGGACGCCTCGCCGATGTCCGCCCCGGTCAAGCCGGGCAAGCACAAGGTCGAGGTGACGATGCCCGACCACGAGCCTACGACGCGCGAGGTCGACGTGGTCGCCGGCGCGATCGCCGAGGTCAGCCTCGATCTCAAGGCCGTGCCGCCGCCGCCTCCGCCGCCCGCCGCGTCGTCGGCCGCGCCAGTAGCCTCGTCGGCCGCGCCTGTCGCGCCCCCGCCGCCCGCCGAGCCTCGCTCCAAGGTGCCCGCGTACGTCGTGCTCGGAGTCGGCGGCGCGGCCGCGGTGGTCGGCGCGGTGTTCGGCATGAAGGCGCTCAGCGCCAAGAGCAAGTTCAACGACGCGCCGTCGACCGAGCGCGCCGACAAGGCCGAGCAGAACGCGCTCATCGCCGACATGGCGTTCGGGGTCGCGCTCACGCTCGGCGTGACCGGCACCGTGCTGTTGCTGACCTCTGACAAGCCCGCCGAGCCAAAGGCCGGCAAGCTTCATTTCGCCCCCGTGATCACGCCGAGCGCGCAGGGCGCCGCCGCTTACTTCAAGTTCTGAGGAGCCAACGATGAGATCGAAGACGGTTGTTTGGACGCTGGTCCCGGTGCTGGGCGCGCTGTCGATGGGCTGTGAGCTGGTCGCCTCGGTCGATCGCTCGCAGATCCCCGACGAGAACGCCGCCGGCGCGACGGGGGTCTCGGGATCGGGCGGCCTCGGCGGCTCGTCGGCGGGCAAGGGCGGAGCGGGCGCAGGTGCAGGTGGTGCGGGCGCTGGCGGGGCCGGAGCGGGCGGAGCTGGTGCCGGCGGAGCTGGTGCCGGGGGTGCCGGAGCCGGTGGCGCGGGTGCGGGTGGAGCTGGCGCAGGTGGAGCTGGCGCCGGTGGAGCTGGCGCCGGTGGGGCTGGTGCAGGTGGAGCTGGCGCCGGTGGTGCTGGCGCCGGTGGTGCTGGCGCCGGTGGTGACGCGGGTGCGAGCGGTGCTGGTGCAGGCGGTGCTGGCGCAGGCGGCGCCGGAGCAGGCGGAGCCGGAGCAGGCGGAGCAGGAGCAGGCGGAGCCGGAGCAGGCGGCGCGGGAGCAGGCGGCGCGGGAGCGGGCGGCGCCGGAGCGGGTGGTGCTGGTGCAGGCGGCGACGCGGGTGCGGGTGGCGCAGGCGGCGACGCGGGCGCGGGTGGTGCAGGCGCAGGCGGCGACGCGGGCGCGGGCGGCGCGGGCGCGGGCGGCGACGCCGGTGCTGGCGGCGCGGGCGCGGGCGGTGGTGGCGCGGGGGGCGCGGGCGGCGGCGCAAAGAAGGTCATTTTCGTGACCAGCGAGGCGTTCGACGCCAACCTCGGCGGCCTGAACGGCGCCGACGGGAAGTGCGCGGCGGCCGCGACGGCTGGAGGCTTGACTGGCGTGTTCAAGGCGTGGCTCAGCGACGGCACGACAGACGCGGCGTCCCGCCTCGCGCACTCCAGCGATCCGTATCAGTTGCCGACGGGGACCCTGGTCGCGGCGAACTGGGCGGCGCTCACCTCTGGCACGCTCGCGCACGCCATCGACGAGACCGAATTTGGCGCCGCGACGCCGCCCGTGACGGGCACCGTGAACAGCCTCTGCGGCGGCGTCACCAACCAGGGGGTGTGGACGTTCACCCAGACCGACGGGTCTCGTCAGTCCGGCTCACCGTGCGGCGACTGGACCGACAACGCGGCGGCCAGCTCGCCTGGATCGCTGACCGGCGGCATCTACAGCGCGACCAACCCTCAGTGGACCGATACCTGCTCGACCAGCGCCGTCGGTGCCTGCGCCGACAAGGCCCAGCTCTACTGCCTCGAACAGTGATGATGACGACGACGCGCTGGGCGTGCCTCCTGATGCTGGGTGCGCTCGCCGCGCCCGTGTGGACGGGCTGCGGCGGCGGTGACGACGACGCCCCGACGTGCTCGGACGGCGTGAAGAACGGCGACGAGACCGGGATCGACTGTGGCGGCGGCTGCGCGATGTGCACGGGCGGGCAAGCGTGCAAGTCGGCCGCCGATTGCTCGAGCGGCTTCCTCTGCGTCGGAGGCAAGTGCGACAGCGGCTGCGGCGACAAGACCAAGAGCGGCACCGAGAGCGACGTCGACTGCGGCGGGACAGGCTATTGCACGCGCTGTCGCGCGGGTCAGGCCTGCAACGCCGACGACGACTGCAGCTCGAAGAACTGCGCCGCAGATGGCAAGTGTGGCGAGCCGGTGGCCGGTGGTGCGGGCGGCGGAACCGGCACCGCTGGCAAGGCAGGCGCCGCTGGCAAGGCGGGCGCCGCTGGCAAGGCGGGCAACGGAGGCGTATCCGGGGGTACCGCCGGCGCCGGGGGCTCTCCCGTGGCCGGTAGCGGCGGGTCCACCTCGGGAGGTGCCGGCGGCGCTGGCAAGGGCGGCGCTGGCGGTGCAGTCGCAGGTGCTGGCGGCGCGGGTGCTGGCGGTGCAGTCGCAGGCAGTGGCGGCGCGGGAGCTGGCGGTGCGGTCGCGGGTGCTGGCGGCGCAGGCAGTGGCGGCGCAGGCAGTGGCGGCGCGGGCGGCTGACGGTCAGACCGCGCGCGACAGCAGCGCGAAACCGATCATTTTATACAGCAAACGCGCGCCCACGTTGGCGTCCCACTCGCCCTCGCCGGGCGCGACCTCGTTCAGATCGAACCCCACGATCCTCCGCCCGGACCGCGCGACGGCCGACAACAGGTAACAAGCTTCGTGAAACGACAGGCCGCCTGGCACCGGGGTGCCGGTGTTCGGGCACAGCGCCGGATCGAGCCCGTCGATGTCGAAGCTGACGTACACGTCGCGCGGCAAGGCGTCGACGATCGGCGCCACCAGCGACGCCCACGTCGCTCCCTCGAGGCGGGCGCGCGCGAGCTCGGCGTCGAAGAAGCAGTGGACCCGGTCGCCCTCGCGCCGCTGCACCTCGAGCTCTCCCTCGCCGAAATCGCGGACACCGACCTGCACGAGCCGCGCGACACCTGGACACTCGGCCAGGACGTTGAACATGATCGACGCGTGCGACCGCGTGAAGCCCTCGTAGGCGTCGCGGAGATCGGCGTGCGCGTCGACGTGGAGCACGCCGAGTCCGGGCGTGCGCCTCGCGTGCGCGCGGATCGCGCCGAGCGGCGTCGAGTGATCGCCACCCACGACGGCGACCAGCTTGCCCAGTGACAGCCAACCCTCGACCGCCGCCTCGACGAGCGCGTCGACGGACTCGGAGAGCTCGTTGACCCGCGCGAGCGCGGCCACCCGCGCGGGATCGTCGCCGGCGCCGCCTGCCGCGATGATCGGATCGGCGAGCGCGCGCGCCTCGTCGTTCCACGCGGCCAGCCGCGGATCGGGCGCGCAGGCCGCGATCCCCGCCTCGTAGGGTCGACCTGTCTCGCGATCGTACAGATCCACCTGCCGCGACGCCTCGAAGATCGCGGCCGGGCCGAGGGCCGCGCCGCGCCGGTACGAGGTCGTCGCGTCGAACGGGACCGGGAGCAACACGACGCCGGCCGTCTCTGGTTCGCCAGGCAACCCGAAGACGCCCGTGCCGGGCTGCGCCGCCGCGTCGGGATCGAAATCGTTCACAGCGCCTTGCAGCTCTTTCCAGGCTTCAGAGGGTACGCCGGCATCGCGTCGAGCGCCGCCCCCGGGGCCATGCGCGAGGCGGCGAGCACGGCGAGCGGGTCGCGGCCGGTGGGGGGGGGGGGGGGGTT
>CAUJFL010000459.1 GCA_963169165.1 Myxococcota bacterium
GTCGGCGTCGGCCTGCGCGCGATCGTGCGCGCGGCCTCTGGGCGCTGAGCGGGTTCACCGCGCGAAGGCGACGAGGCGAGGTGGCTCGACCTTGCTCGCGAGCCACCTGCCGCCGACGTCGCCGAGCACCCACGGCCCGGCGTCGCGCACGGCGAACCTCCGGCCGCTCGCGCCGTCGACGACGATCGCGGTGTGTTCGCCCGTGACCAGCGCGACGAACGCGCTCCCCCGGACGAACGCGTTGCCGAAGGGGACCGAGATCGACCAGCGCGCACCGCCGCCGGGCTCGATCATCGTCGCGCCGTCGAGCCCGAGCGTCGTCGCGACGAAACCGCCGGCGAGCGGCACGAGATCGCGCGTGCGAGCGGGCAGGGCGGCGCGCGCGAGCTCGCGACCGTCGAGCGACAGCGCCCGGACGGCGGGGCTGCCCGACGCCGCGACCTCGCGCGACTCGTCCCACGGCTCGACGTCGACGCCCGAGAGGAACGCCGCGTCCGACCCGACCTCGCGCGCCCACCCGACCGCGCCTGTCGCGACGTCGACGAGCTGGGCCACGCCGCACGCGCGCAGCAAGAACCGCGTCGGCGTCGTCCTCGTGCTCTCCGCGAAGAACGCGCCGCCGTCCTCGCGTCCGCAGCGCTCGGCGTCGGCGAGCACCCGCCTCCACGCGACGCGCCCCGAGGCGACGAGCACGGTGAGCGCCGACACCTCGCGGCCGAGCACCACGAACGTCGCCCGCTCGCTGTCAGCGTGCACCAGGCGCGGGTGCGCGTCGCCCAGCGCGATCGTGTAGGCGACCGATCCGTCCACGGCGATCCCCGAGAGGGAGGCCCCCGGGCCGTAGAGGCCGTGACCGACGAGCGTCACGCCGCCGCGCGCCAGCTGCGCCCACGTCGTCGCGCGGCACATCGTTCCAGGTGCCATGTCGCCGTGGCCGTGCAGGCGTACGAGGCGGTCAGCGAAGGTTCGTGGGATGCGGCGCCCGCTCTCCACGTCACGCAGCGTGGTCGCGCAGCCAGCGACACGCTCGGCCATGGCCGTGCCGTCGGCCGAGA
This sequence comes from Myxococcota bacterium, assembly GCA_963169165.1. GTDB lineage: Bacteria > Myxococcota_A > Polyangia > Polyangiales > Polyangiaceae > JADLFU01. Next base: position 1,056 of record CAUJFL010000459.1, read on the forward strand.
GCTGCGCGTCGCCGCCCACGTCCATCGACCGCCAGGCGAGGCCGCCCGTCATGCCGAGGCGCGCGAGCGTCGCGCGCCCCTCGCTCCATCCCGCGACGAACGTCGGCGCATCCCCGCCCCCGCCGAGCAGCGTCGCGTGGTCGATGCGCGGGATCGCCGCCCGCACGACCGTCACGCCCGTCGCCGGATCGAGCAGCGCGGCGTGTTCGCCGGTCGGCTCGATCACCCACACGCCACGCGCCGTTCGACGAGGCTCCGCGCCGTTCGTCGGGTGGCTCCACGCGACCATCGGCTCGTCGAGCCTCGACGGCTCGGCGCGCTTCGTCGGAGCTACGGCCGAAGGTGCCGTCGCGGGCGCGGCCGACGCCGAGGGTGGGAGCGGCACGGGAGGCGCGGTCGGGCGCGCGTCGACGGTCGCGCACGCCGCGAGCGACACGGCGAGCGCGGCGCGCGGCGCGTTCATCGAGGGGTCACCAGCAGCGCGAGGCCGGTGAGCGCCGATGACCGGATCTCGGCGTCGACAGCGCTCGTCGCGACGCCGAGCCGCGCGCCGAGCGCCGCCGCGTCGTCCGCTCCTCGCGTGACGACGAGCGCAGAGCGCGGGCCGTCACTCGAGAGCAACACGTCGTCCTGGTGGGGGCCCGACAGCGCGCCCGCGGCGCGCGCGAGCGCGTCCTCACCGTCGACACGGAGCGCGTGCGCCTGGAAGCTCGTCGTCGGCGCGAGCGCGAGGCGCGCAGTCAGCACGAGATCGCGCCCGAGCGCCGCCGCTCGCTCGATCGCCTCGCGCTCGGCGATCCGGCGCAGCGTGACCATCGACGCCGCGCTCGCCGCGCCGCGCGCCTCGAGCACGCACGCCGCGCGCACCGCGAGGGTCGACGCGAGCTCGACGGCGCCGCCCACGCGCGCGCGCTCGCTCGCGAACAGCAGCGCGCGCTCGACCCAGACAGGGCGCGGCGACGCGCGCAACGCGGCCAGATCGTCCATGAGCCCCGCCGCTTCGTCGGCGCCGCGCGCCGCCAGGCACACGAGCGCTCGCCGCGCGCGGATCAGGCGATCGTCGGCGTCGTTCGCGGGCCCCCGCGCGGCCTCGGCCGCGCGCCCCGCGCCCCGGTCTCCGGCGCGGTACGCGGCCTCGGCCTCGTACGCGGTCGCGAGCCTCGCCTGCAGCGAGGTCCACGCCGTGGGGGACGCGCTGAACAGGGCGCGCGCGGCCGCCGCGTGCCGCGCCGCCTCGCCTGGCTCGTTGCACGCGGACAGCGCCTCGACGAGCAGGGCGTGCGCGCGCGCCTGACCATGTACGTCTCCGAGCGCGCGCGCCGCGTCGAGCTGCGCGAGCAGGTGGCGGGCGGCCTCGCGCGGACGGTCGGCGTCCATCGCGAGCACCGCGAGCTGCCCCGACGCGATCGCCGCCGACTGCCTCATCCCCGCGACCTCGGCCAGCTCGCGCGCCTCGTCGAGCTCGAGCCGCGCGAGCGCCGCGACGCCCAGCGACGCGTAGGAGGTGCCGAGCGTGTTCTTGGTCCTCACGAGCTCCCGCGTCGAAGCAGCGCGCTCGGCGAGGCGTCGCGCACGCTCGAGGTGCGCGAGCGACGCGCCCAGATCTGCCCGCGCCCTCGCCAGCGAGCCGAGCAGCCGCAAGGTCGGCGCCGCGAGCCCTGGATCTCCCTCGTCGACCGCGAGCGCCTCCGCCTCCGCGTCGACGTCGCGCCGCGCGGCCGCGGCCGAGGACAGGCGCTCCACGTTAACGAGCCGGGCCGCGCGCGCGTCGCCCGC
>CAUJFL010000460.1 GCA_963169165.1 Myxococcota bacterium
GATCAGCTCGTCGCGCGGCGCGAGCGCCGTAAGGTCGTGTCGCGCGAGCGTCTCGCCCACCCCGCGCGTCAGCCTCTGCAGCCCCTCGGCGAGGCGCGCGTCGTCGCCCGACGTTCGCGCGCGCGGGGACACCGTGAGCGCGCGATCCGGCAGCGCCAGCGTCAACCCGAGGTCGTGGACCACGACGAGCGGCAGCGAGAGGCCGAGCGTGTCGAGCCCACGCCACCACGCGAGCGCGCGCTCCGCGATCGCGACAGAGGGCGCCGTCAGCGCGCCGAGCACGAGCGAGCCCGTCGCCGTCGCGCGCGCGTCGGCTCGACCCAAGGCTCACGCCCCGTCGCCGAACGACGCCACCCCCGTCAGCCGCTCGCTCTCGCGCCAGAGCCGCTCACGCGTCGCGACGTCGTACGACTCCCGTGAGCTCTTCACGGGCCGCTTCTTGTCGAAATACTGGCCGGTGACGCCGTCGACCTCGGGCGACATCGCGAGGTGAACCTGCGTGGCCGCGCCCGCGGCGGGGCTCATCATGAACGGGTGCGCGAGCCGCACGAGCGCGCGAAAGATGCCCCGCTCCTTCTGGCCGAAATCGGTGCCGACGACGCCTGGATGCAGGCAGTTCGCCGTGATCGACTCGCCCTTCAGTCGCCCGGCGAGCTCGTAGGTGAAGTAGATGTTGCAGAGCTTGGAGCGCCCATACGTGCCCAGCGGCGAGAAGCGGCGGGCGCTGTCGAGATCGTCGAGATCGAGCGCTTGCCCACGGTGCGCCGTCGACGCGACGTTGACGATCCTCGCGCGCCCCGCCGCGCGCAGGAGCGGCAGGAGCAGGTGCGTCGTCAAGAAGTAGCCGAGGTGGTTGGTCTGAAACATCGTCTCGTGCCCGTCGACCGTCAGCTGGCGAGAGGTCAGCATCAGCCCCGCGTTGTTGACGAGCACGTCGAGCCTGTCGACGCGCGCCCGCACCTCGTCGCCGAACGCGCGGGTCCTCGCGAACGACGCGAAATCTGCCGACACGAGCTCGACCTCGGGGTTGCCGCTCGCGCGCTTGATGTCCTCGACCGCGGCCGCGCCCTTCGCCGCGTCTCGGCAGGCGATCAAGGTGCGCGCGCCCGCCGCGGCGAGCGCCTTGGCCGTCTCCTTGCCGATCCCGACGTTCGCGCCGGTCACGAGCGCGATCTTGCCAGCGAGCGCCGTCACCAGCGTCCTTGGGACTTCAGGTAGACCAGCGCCGCGACGCCGCTCGCGATCAGCAGCGAGGTCGAGAGGAGATACAGCTTCACCCAGAGCGGCGCGCCCAGCTGCGCCGAGGTCATCCGCGTCGCATGGCCGGGCTCCGGGAGCATCGGCATCGGCGCGAGCTGCGGAGGAAGCTGCGGCTGCAGCGTGAGCTGCGGGGTTGGCTGCGGCTGTGCCCCGGAGCGCCTCGATGACGGCGCGGCGGGCACCCCCGCGGCGGGCATGCCGGCGGCCGGGAGCGGCGTATTGAAAGGGTTGTCGCCGAGCACCCTGCGGGCCGGCGCGATCACGGTGGCGACGTCGTCGTCGTCGTAGTCGTCGGAGGACATGGCTGTCAGAACCCGTCGTCGACCTTGGGCTTCTTGCCCGCGGGCTTGGGAGGAGGCTTGGCTGCCGCGGTCGCCGGCGGGGCCGCGACGGGAGGTGCCGGGGCAGGTCTGGGCGGCTCGGGCTTGGCCACGGGCGGCTCGGGCTTGGGCGCGGGAGGTTCGGGCTTGGGTGGATCAGTCTTGGGAGGTTCTTGCGGTGGGGGCGCGGCCGGCTTGGGTGGGTCAGCTTTGGGAGGATCTGCCTTCGGTGCCTCGACAGCGGTCGCGCTCGCCGTCGTCGTCGAGGCGGGCTGCTGCGTGTCGGACGGGCTCGCGACCGCCGGGCGCGACGGATGCACGACGAGGACCATCGCGACCAGGCCCCACACGAACGTCGCGAGCACGGTCGTCACGGCCATCGCCGTCTTGTGTCCCGAGGTCACGCGCGACCCGCCGTCGTCGAGCGGCCTCGTCGCGAGGCTCGGCGCGCCGCCAAAGGCTGGTGATGGCTGCGCGAGCGGCTGCGGAGCCATCGAGGCCTGGGCGACCCAGTCACCGATCGGGGGCGCGGTGGGGAGAGGCTGTGGAGGGCGCGGCAGGCTCACGCGCTGGTTGGCCTCTTGCTTCGCGCGCAGCACGAGCTGGCGGCGCTCCTCGATGCGAGGCGAGAGGTACGCCGAGAGGAACGCCGCGACGTCGCTCGAGCCGAACGGCTGCGTCATCGTCGCGTCGATCGCGCGCTGCATGTCGAGCGCGGTCTGGAAGCGCTCGTCAGGGTTGGCGCGCAGCGCGCGGAACACGATCTCGGAGACCTCACGCGGCACGGTGGGCGGCGGCGCAGGCGGCGGGCGACCGCTCGCGATGAGCTTGAGCGTCTCGAGCTCGTTTCGTCCCTGGAACGGCAGCGTGCCCGTGAGGATCTGGTACATCATCACGCCCACGCCCCAGACGTCGGTGCGGGCGTCGACGGCCCTCGAGTGCACCTGCTCGGGCGCGGCGTACTCGACCTTGCCCTTCAGCATGCCGGTCTTCGTGCGCTCGCCGACGCGGTCGCGCGCCTTCGCGATGCCGAAGTCGATCACCTTGGTGACGCCCGCGGTGCTGATGAGCACGTTCTGCGGCGAGACGTCGCGGTGCACGACGTTCAGCAGGTGCCCGCTCTCGTCGCGCAGGCCGTGCGCCGCGTGCAGCCCCGCGCAGGTGTCCGACACGACGCGCAAGAGGAGCGCGAGCGGGAACGGCTGGCCGCTCTCGAGGATCGCCTGATGGAGCCGCGCGAGCGAGTCGCCGTCGATCCACTCCATCACGAGGTAGAGCGTCGAGCCCTCCTCGCCGAGATCGTCGATCTCGGCGACGTTGGGGTGGCGGATCTTGGCCGCGATGCGCGCCTCGTCGAGGAGCATCATCCTGAACGTCGGATCTCCCGCGAGCTCGCGGTTCATGGTCTTGATCGCGACCAGCTTCTCGAAGCCGTGCTTGCCCTGCAGCCGCGCGAGCCACACCATCGCCATGCCGCCCTGCGCGTAGGGGCAGAGGAGCTCGTAGCGGTCGAGGCGGGCGCCGGGCGCGAGGTTCGCCTCGCGGGCCGAGATGGGCAGCGGCATCGCCGGGCAGTATGGCGCAGGCGCGCGGCTCCGCGCTACCGTGAGATCATGCGGCTCCCGGAGATCCACGATCTCACCGTGCCCCGGCCGTCCTCCACCACGCTCCGCACGCTGCTGTCCGCCGCGCTCGGCGTCGCCGTCGGCGTCGCGAAGGGGCTCGGCGCGCGCGGCGCGGAGCGCAGGTGGTACCGCGAGCTGGTGCTGCCGCGCCTGGTCGCCGATCCGGGCCTGCTCGCGTCGAGCCTGCTCGCGCCGTCTCGTCACACGCTCGCGCGGCTCTTGTCGCTCGCGCCCCACGCGCCCGCGACCGAGCGCGTCGGCTGGGAAGAGGCGCTCGCCGCGTCGCTCGCGCTCGACGTCGCGACGGTCACCCGCGCCGAGGTGCCGATCGTGCTCGCGTCGCCGCGCGTCCTCGTCGACGAGCGGGCGGGCGTGGCGTTCGACGTCCCCGCGGGCGCCGCGCTCCTCACCCCGGACGGCCCGCGCGTCGCGGGCTCGCCGCTGCCTCCGCGCGTCGCCTCGGTCGACCTCTCGGGGCCGACGCGGCTCGTGCTGGTCGACACGAACCCGCTGTCGTCGCTCGAGGCCCACCCCGACAAATTCGGCAACTCGCTCGAGCTCGGCGGCCGCGACGTCGACGAGTGGACGTCGTCGCTCGTCGCGGCGCTCGCGGTGATCGACGAGCACCTGCCCGCCCTCGCCGCCGAGGTGCGCCTCGCGCTGCGGCACGTCGTGCCCGTCGGCTACGACGAGGCCCGCCACCTCTCCGCGTCGTACCTCGAGGCGACGGGCGTGGTGTACCTGACGCTTCACCCGCAGCGCATGACGATGGTCGAGGCGCTGATTCATGAGTTTCAGCATAACAAATTGAACGTCTTGCTCGGGCTCGACGCGGTGCTCGAGAACGGCGAGGCGCCGCTGTTCTCGTCGCCGGTGCGCCCCGATCCGCGCCCGCTGCGCGGCGTGCTGCTGGCGGTGCACGCGTTCCAGCCGATCGCGCTGCTGTACGAGGCGCTGCTCGAGGCGAAGCGAGGGGACGAGGGCGAGCTGTCACGTCGTCTCCAGCAGATCGCGCGGACCTGTCGAGAGGGCTGCGAGGTGCTCCTGCCGCACGCGCGACCGACGGCGGTGGGCCGCGCCCTGTTCGACGAGGTCGCGGCGCTCGATCGACGCCTCGCGCGGCACCTTTGAGCGGCTTCGTCGTCTTCGAGCGCGAGGCGCCGCGCGATCTGCGGGCCGCGCTCGAGCGCGCCGCCTCGCAGCTCGGCGAGCGGGTCGAGGTGTCCGGTGATGGGGCGCTCACCCTGCGCATCGGGGAGGCCGAGCTGTCGGTCACGCCGAGCGCCGCGACGGAGACGGACCACGCCGAGGCCGCGTCGCGCGCGGCGGCGTGCGGCGCCGCTGGCCTCGACCTGCTCGCGCGGCGGTGCGCGAGGCTGTATCGCGTCGAGCAGCGGACAGGGGAGGCGCGGACGCTGTGGGTCGCGCAGGCCGTGATGGCGCTGGCGCTCCTCGGGCCGGTGATGCCGGACGACGAGCGGGTGATCTATGGCGTGCGCGGCGCCCGCGCGCGGCTCACGGCGACGGCGGGGGCGGCGTCGTCTCGCTGAGCGGGGGGCGCTCGCGGAGGCACTTCTCGAGGGCGGGGCCGAGCGACGGTTGCAGCTCGGGCGGGAGCTTCGGGTGTCCCATCACGTTGACGAACAGTCGGTCGGGCGCGAGCTTGGAGCCGTTGAAGCTGAGCCACACGAAGAGCGCCTTGCCCTTGATGTTGGCGAACGGGACGCCGCCGCCGCGCCCCTCGAACCACCCGCGCGAGTCGTGGCTGTTGTTTCGGTTGTCACCCATCACCCAGACCTCGCCGGGCTTCGCGTGGTAGGGGCCCTGCACCTCGCTGTACGAGTAGGAGTGGCGCTCGTGCAGCGTGATGAACGCCTTGTCCTCGATGTACTCGACCGTGAGCTCGGCGCGGCGCTGCATCGCGCCCTCGCCCTCGCGGTAGACGTACGTGCCGGCCTGGCAGTACGGCATCTTCTTGCCGTTGATGATCGGGTGGCCGTCGTGCACCTCGAGCTTGTCGCCCGGCAGCGCGATCACGCGCTTGATGAAGTCTTGCTCGGGGTTCTCGGGGTAGACGAAGACGATGACGTCGCCGCGGCGAGGGGGGAGCGCGTCGAACACCCGTGACTTCGTCCAGGGGATGAGCGGCCCGTACGAGAGCTTGTTGACGAAGATGTGATCGCCGATCTGCAGCGTGGGGATCATCGAGCCGCTCGGGATCTTGAACGCCTCGACGAAGAAGCCGCGCAGCAGGAGCGCCACCGCGACCGCGACGCCGATCGATTCGGCGTACTCGCGCAGCTCGCCCTTGCGATAGGCGTCGAGCCTGAGCTCGACCGCCTCCTCTGCCTGGCCGTGGGCGCGCGTGAAGCGGTCGGCGTCGAACGGCAGGACGCGCATCGCCTCGCGCAGCTCGTCGAGCTTCGCGAAGAGCTCCTTGCGCTCGTCGGCGGAGAGATCGGCGGCGATGTCGTCCGCGCGCGTCTTCTTGAGCTTGTCGGCCTCGTCGAGGAGCCCGGCGGCGCGCTCGAAGTCGCCGTGGAGCTCGGGCGGGACGTCGACGCGGCCCGGCGTCGTCAGCAGGTGCGACCAGGGCAGGCGTTCGCGCACTTGCCACAGCGCGATCTCGATCAAGGTGAAGAGGCCGATGCCCGTGGGCACGCGCTGGTCGCGGAACCACACCCTCACCGTCCCGATGATCGAGGTCGGGACGTAGGCGTCGTCCGGCGCCAGCGCCATCACGAGCAAGACGGCACCTATCAGCGGGATGACGAAGAAAAACGCCGCCATGTACAGGCGACGAAGGAGGAGTGGGAGGGTCACTGGCGGAGCAGTTCTGCGCGACGATCAGCGCTTCCCCCATAGCCGAGGACGCCATCCCCGGCAAAGCGCGCGGTCACTGGCGGTCGGCGTGGACGCACAATGACTCGCCGGCCCGCCGCTCCACCCGCGCGGGCGAGGGGAGGGTCGGCTGTCCTGGCAGGGCGACCGCCGCGTGTCGGTCGACGCCGCAGAGCGCCGCGCGCGCGTGCGGCGCGGGAGCGCCGTCGACGCTCACCGTGATCGGGCCGAGCGCGAGCAAGCCGTCGGAGGGGCCGAGCCGGGTGAGCACGTCTCGTCGCGAGGTCAGCTCATACACGGCGCGGAGCCGCAGCGCGGTCTGTGCCGACGAGAGCGCGGCCTCTGCGTCCCGCTCGACGACGACGATCTGGCCCGCGGCGGAGCGCGGTCCGAGCGACAGCGCGGCCTCTTCGGGAGCGCTCGCGCGGTCCCACGTCTCTTGTGCGGCGCCGCGCGCGCCGAGCGGCGGCGAGAACGCGGTCGACGGCACCGCGAGCAGCTCGGCGTCGAACGCGCGTGGCGACCCTGGGGCCCCATGCGCGACGAACAGCGTGAACGACTCGGGCGCGACCCTGCGGGGCCAGGTGAGATCGGTGGTCACGAGCGCGCGCTCGCCGCGGAACGCGACGTCGATCCGCGCGACGGAGAGCCCCGCGGGCGCGGGCGACGAAGGCACGGTCCGCGCTGGCGGCGCCGGGGGCTTCGAGCGAGGGCGGGCGAGGAGCATCACCGCCGCCGTCGCCGTCGCGGCGAGCAAGCGGCTCACGCGAGTAGCTCCGCCAGCCGGGCGACCCATCGCTGGAGCCCGCGCTCACAGGCGTCTTCGTCGAGCGTGCCGCGCGGTTCGCCGCCGATCAGATGGCGAAGGTCGGTCACCGCGCGGCGGTTGCGCAGCCAGTCTTCGTCGTGGCGATCTCGCAGATCCGTCGACAGCGTCGCGGCGAGCAGCAGGCCCGCGAGCCGGCTCTCGTCGAGCGGCTCGATCCGCGGCAGCGCGAGCGCGAGCGCGGGCGGGGCTCGGTCGACCCCGAGCGCGCGGGCCCCGTGCTCGTCGAACGCGCGCGCGATCCCCTCGGTCGAGTCGGCGAGCGCGTGCGGCGCGAGCAGCAAGGACAAGGCGAGCTTGCGGCCATGGGCGAGCGCTGCCCGGGCCATCTGGAGCTGGGCGCGAGCGCGCTCCCGGGCCGACATGTCGAAGCGCTCGAGCAGCGCCCGCTCGAGCGTCATCGACGCGAACAGCGCGCCCATCGTGTGGCGATCGAGGCGCGACGGCGCGACGGCGAGCGCGAGCGGGCGCTCGTGCGACACGCACGCGTCGGCCCAGCGCTCGCCCACCCGCATCATCCCCCGGGCGAAGGAGGCGGGCGCGAGCGCGCGAGGCAACGCGCCCAACGACGACGCCGGGACGTCGAGCCAGCCGGCCTCGCCGCGGAGGGGCCCGAGCAACGTGGCCTCGTCGAGCGTGCGTGGCCAGCCGACGTCGACACCATGACCCGAGGCGCGCGCGATGGCCGACGGAAGGTCTCGAGCCGCGTCGGCGTGCGCGAGCTCATCGGTCGCGGCGAGCACGCGCAGGGCGAGCGCCCTCGCGTCGGTCACGACAGCGGCGGGATCTCGCGGCCCGCCGAGCAGCTCGAGCATCCGGCCGCGACGCGCCCACGCGAGCCTCGCTGGATCGGTGACCTTCGTCGCGGACGTGACGAGCGCGTCGAGCAGCGTCGGCGCGTCGGGAGACGAGGACACGAGCGCCGTGATGACGTCGTCCGCCGACACCGCGCGCCCCTCGCCCGCCACCTGCAGCGACGGGCTCTTCCGGGCGTCGTCGGCCGCGCGCGTCGCCTGCTGGTTGGCTCTGCGCAGCAGCAGCCACAGCACCCAGCGCGCGAGGTGCTCCGTCATCGGATCGGCGCGCCGCTCGCGCAGCTCGTCGAGCGTCTCGCGCGACGACGCGAGCCGGGCCGGCGTCGCCCGGTCGTCGGAGATCGCGTCCGCGAGCGCCCGGAGCAGGCGCGCGGGATCGATGTTCTCGGTCATGGGTCACCGAGGACCCGGTCATCAGGGAGGGACCGTGTCGCGGGGGGCATGGATTCGACGAAGCTCATCTCCGGGGCGCCGGACGTGGGCACCGCGCGCGTCCGGTGGAAGCTCACCTCTCCTGCCACGACCGGGAGGCCATGGCTACCGCGCGAGGGTGGTGTCCGGCTCGGGTGCGCGCGTCGCGTAGAGCTCGAGGTGGCCGCAGTCTGTGCAACGCTTGGCGTCGATCGTCCTCGCCTGCACGCCGGACAGGT
>CAUJFL010000461.1 GCA_963169165.1 Myxococcota bacterium
GTCTACTACGGACCTGGCCTCTGCGGAAAAACCACGAACCTCAAGTTCATCTTCGAGAAGGCGAACCCCGACAACCGCGGGAAGTTGATCTCGCTCGCGACCGAGACGGAGCGGACGCTGTTCTTCGATTTTCTCCCGCTCGATCTCGGCACGGTGCGCGGCTTCAAGGTGCGCCTCCAGCTCTACACCGTGCCCGGTCAGGTCTTCTACGACGCGAGCCGCAAGCTGATCCTGCGGGGCGCCGACGGCGTGGTGTTCGTCGCGGACTCGCAGGAGATGCGCGAGGAGGCCAACATCGAGAGCCTCGAGAACCTCGAGGACAACCTCAAGGAGCACGGCCTGCAGCTCGACAAGATCCCGTTCGTCATGCAGTACAACAAGCGCGATCTGCCCGATGTCTTGCCGGTCGAGCACCTCAGCCGCACGCTCAACCTGCGCAAGGTCCCCGAGTTCGAGGCCGTGGCGCACATCGGCACCGGCGTGTTCGAGACGCTGAAGGCGGTGTCCAAGCTCGTGCTGGCAGAGCTGAGCTCCGGCGGCTTCGCCAACAAGAAGTGAGGTTCAGCCCGGCGTGATCGCGGTGCAGTTGCGCGCGATCACGAGGCGGCGCGTGCCGGGGCCCGCGGTGGTCTGAGCCACGCCGTTCTCCTTGTCGTCGATGATCCAGATCGAGGCGGTGCCGTCGGCCTTGCGCGGGAACGACGTCGTCGTGTTCGAGCCGATGCTGGTCTTCGTGCCCGACCCGAACTTGGGTTTGTCGCCGATGAACAGCGGGAGCGTCCTCGGGCAGTCGCTGTGCACCTCGATCGACGTCGGCGTCATCGCGGGAGGTGCAGGGGCGCCGCCCTCGGCGCGCGGCGCCGACGTCTGACCAGGCTGGGGCGGTGAGGCGGGCGGAGGCTCGTCGCTGAACGAGCGAGGCTTGCCGGAGCCGCCCGAGCCCGCGGGGATCGGCACGACGAGGCACGCGGAGCAGAGGGCGGCGAGCGTGGTCAGCAGGGCGGCGTTGCGCATGCCTCACGAGAGCGCCAGGTCGGCCGCGCGTCAAAGGGCATCGAGCGGCTGAGGGCACAGCGCGCGCAGCCGACAGCCCGCGCACTCGGCGCCGACCCAGATCTTGTCGAACCGCGCCTGCACCGCGTCGAGCAGCCCGTCGTCGTCGGTCATCACCCCGAGCTCGAAGTTGCGGCGCCCGTCGCCCTTCGCCCCGAGGCCCGCGCCGGTGAGGTTCGCGCTGCCGAGGTAGAGCAGCCTGCCGTCGATCACGACGACCTTCAGGTGGACGCGGGGGCAGCGTCGCATCGACAGGCCGCCGCGGAGCAGCGACGGCTGTCGCGCGAGCTCGGCGCGGAACGCGCGGGAGGGGACCCCGGCGTGCAAGATGCGGAGCTCGACGCCGCGCTTCGCGAGCTCGGACAGCACGTCGAGCAGCGAGATGTACTGACCACGCGCGCGGGCGCGCGTCCCGACGGGGGCCTCGACGCGCAGCTCCTTCACGTTGGCCGTGCCGATCCACAGCGACACCGACGCGCTCCGCATCGCCCCGACGAGCGTGTCGTAGTGCGCCGAGTCGGCGACGAGCTCGACCGTCGCCGCGCGCCTGAGGTTGGTCGTGGGCGCTCGGCGTCGGCTCTGCGGCATCGTGCGCCGAGCTCTAGCATCGCGCAGCGAGAGTTCGGCGGCGCGCCTGGGTGGTGGTACGGTGCGCGCCGTGTCGAGAGGTCGAAGATCGGCGACGGTGACCGCGCTCCTGTGGCTCGGGGTCGCGGCCTGCGAGCGCCCCGGCAACGGCGAGCTCCTCGCCGATTTCGAGGCGCTGACGTCGGCCTCGATCTCGGCGCCGAGAGTCTACGCGTCGGCGCCTGCCGCCGCGAGCGCGTCGGCGAGCGCGAGCGCCGCGCCCGACGGATCCGCGTCCGCGTCGCCCTCGGCCTCAGCCGCGTCGTCTGCCTCCAAGCCCGCGGCGAAGACCTATGACTGCGGCAGCAAGGGCAAGCCCGACTGCCCGATGCAACGCTGGATGAAGAGCGTCGCGGGGAGCGCCGTCGCGTCAGGCGACAACGCCCGGCTCGCCCGCGCGTTCCAGGCGATGAGCAAGGCTCCTCCCGGCATGGGCGGCTGGGCCGGAATAAGCGCGCAGGGCGCGGCGCTCGCCAACGCCGGCGACTTCGACGGCGCGAAGGCGCAGTGCAAGGTCTGTCACGGAAAGTATCAGTCGTCGTACCGCGCGAGGATGCGCGACATGCCGTGGCCGTGACGCCTACGCGCGCGGCGCGCGGTACCTCGGGTAGCTCCCCAGCACGCGGACGTCGCCGGCGAGCTCCGCGAGCCGCGTGAGCGCGCGCGCGACCGAAGGGTCGTCTCGGTGACCCTCGACGTCGATCACGAACACGTACTCCCAGGCGCGCGCGCGGCTCGGGCGCGACTCGATCCGGGTGAGGTTCACGCCGCACTCGTCGACCGCGGACAGCGCGCGCCGCAGCGCGCCGCGCTCGTGCTCGTCGGGCAGGGAGAACGCGAGCGTCGTCTTGTCGTCGCCCGTTCGCGCCGCGTCGTCGCGAGAGATGACCGCGAACCTTGTCTGGTTCTCGGCGCGGTCCTGCACGCGCTCCCGCAGCACGACGCCGCCGAGGAGCTCGGCCGACAGCGCGGACGCGATCGCGGCGCCGCGCGCGTCGGCCATCGCCTCGCGAACCGCCGCGCCGGTCGAGGTGGTGTGGACGAGCTGCGCGGCGCCGAGGTTCTGCGCGAGCCACACGCGACACTGGGAGAGCGCCTGCGGGTGCGAGTAGACGCGGTCGATCTCGGTCAGCCCCGACGCGCGCCCGACGAGGCAGTGCGACACCTCGATGACGATCTCGCGCGAGAGCTTGGCGCCGCCCTCGATCAACGCGTCGAGGGTCGTCGTCACCGCGCCCTCGGTCGAGTTCTCGAGGGGGACCACGCCCAGCTCGGACGTGCCGCGCCTGACCGCGTCGAACACCCCCTCGATCGTCGCGGCCTCCACGTACAGCGCGCCGAGCCCGAAAAGCGCCCGCGCCGCGACGTGCGAGTAGGTCCCGATCGGACCCAGGTACGCGACCGTGACCGGCGACTGCAGCGCGACCGACGCGCTCATGATCTCGCGCCACACCGCGCGCACCCCGTCGGCGGGGAAGTTTCCGGCGCCGCGTCGCACCAGCCGCTCGAGCACCCGCTGCTCGCGCGCCGGATCGAGCGATGGCGCGCCCGCCGCGCGCTTCGCCTCCGCGATCCCCTTCACGATCTCGGCGCGGCGTGCGAGCAGCCCGAGCAGCGCGTCGTCGACGTCGTCGATCTCCCTCCGCAACGCGTCGAGCGCGTCGCTCACTCGGCGCCTTCGGGCGTGACCACCTCGGGGGCCGCTCGGCCTCGCTCGCACCGTCCATGCCGCTGGTATGGCACGCCGCGGAGTCGGCTCCACGCGGCCGAGCTCTTCCACTGGAGGTAGGCCTTGTTGAACGACATCATGTTCTCGCCGTCGAGGTACGGGCTCTTCAGCCCGCCGAGCGACACGAGGAGCAGCACCTGCTCTGACACCGAGACCGGGCAGCCCTGGATGCGGATGACCTGCTCGTCCCTGTCCTCGCGGACCTTCTTGATGGTCTTCCACATCTTGACGAACACGTCCTCGTGCTGCGCGGTGTAAGGGTCCTTGGTCGACCGCGGCTTGTAGAGGCTCGCGACGTCGATCACCGTCTCTCCGGCCTTGCCGTGGTGCTCGGCGCAGTCGCCCATGAAGATGATCTTCTCGCCCGGCTTGGCGGGGATCGGCCCTTCATACGCGCCGAAGACGATGTGCATGTGGGGCAGCTTGGTGTCGGTCTGTTCGTCGAACAGGCGCAGGATCTCGATCGCCTCTTCGAGCGCGCCGGGGCACCCGCCCCAGCAATAGTCGGTCTTCTCTGACTCGGGCGGCGGACCCGAGTACGCGGAGACGTGCGTGCCCTCGAAGTATTTCTCGACCCGCACGAGCCCGACCTTGAACCCCGCCGCGCGCGCCTTCGCCTCTTCGAGCGTGATGTCCCCGGTGACCTCGATCTCGGCGAGCTCGACCGGCCCGAAGCCGCGCTCGTGCGCGAGGCGGATGTGGTCGACGCTCAGCGGATCGACGCCGATGATGTGGCAGCAGACCGCGTCGAACGCGACCTGGTTGTTGCCGAGCGCGATCATCTTCATCGGGAAGGGGATCGGCGTCAGCATCCGGCCCTCCCCGGCGGTGATGGCGTCGATGACGATCAGCTCGGGCTGGATGATGTACTGAAGATCCGCGATCTTCTCGTTGAGGCGGTGATCGTGATCGATCAGGCGGTGGCGATCGTCCTGGATGCCGATGTAAGCCTTGATCGAGAACGTCACCGTGGTCCACGGGTGCGCCTTGAACTTGGGCACGTTGACGAAAAAATCGGCCTTCGCGACCGGCTCGGGCGTGAAGATGTAGTCGCGAAGGCGCGCCGGGTGTGACAGCGGGATCTCGACCTGCGGCTCCTCCTCGAACGCGTAGCGCTTCACGCCGAGGCGCTTCAGCATCGGATCGTACCCCGCGCCCTCCATCGCCATCCGCGTCGGGACCGTGATGCCGCAGCGCTCGCCCACGGCGAGCTCGCTCATCTCTCCCTGATCGCGATCGCGCAGCGCGAGCAGCACGCCCTCGGTCACCTCGGGCCGCGTGTAAGCGTGCTGGAACATCGGCCCGGACGCGACGAGGTTGGGCTTCAGCAGCGTGCGCCCCGACGGCCGCAGCTCGAGCGTCTCCATGCCCTCGCGCACGATGCGGCGGATCGCCTGCACGTCGTACTCGTCGCACCGGCGGAGGATGACCTTGGCGGGCCGCTGGCTCGGTTTCATGGCGTCGCGAGCGTACGGGCCTCGACCTGCCCGCGCAAGGCGGCGGGCTCAGCGGCGCGCGGCTCGCCCCGCCGTCGGTCGACGCCTCGTCGCGCGCGCGGGCTCGAGCTTGAGGGGAGCGAGCAGCCGCTCCCACACGAGCGCGAGCACCGGCGCGAGGTCGAGCCCCGTCACCACGCGCTGCACGAGCAACCCGTCGGTGAGCGCGCGGCAGGTGGCGAGGAGCGCGTCTGGATCGCACGGCGCGACCGTGCCCTCGTCGATGCCGCGGCGCAGCCGGGCGGCGGTCGCGCGCCGGTGGGCCTCGAACACCTGCGCGCCGGCCTCGACGATGTCGGCGATCCGCTCGCCCGCGGTGGCGGCGATCGCCTGCGTGAGGAACACGATCCGAGCCTCGCGCCCGCTGTGAAACTCGAGGATCGCGGTCATCTGCGCGAACACGCGGTCGATCGGGTGCGGGTGCGACTCGAGCCTCGGGAGCACGTGCGCCGCCTGCCGCTGCAAGAGCTCGACCAGGGCCGCCTCGACGAGGTGACCCTTGGTAGGAAAGTGATAGAGGAGCGTGGGGCGCTTGACGCCCAGCTCGTCTGACAGCTCGGTCATCGAGAGCTCGACGCCGCGCCGCATCAGCACGTCGACGGCGCGCGCGCCGAGCTCGCGGCGCCGATCGTCCTCGACGGGGCGGACCACTACCCGCCGTCTCCGCCGCGGAGCGCGCGCTCGCCCGGGCGCCAGTCGACGGGGTCGGCGCTCGGATACGACGGCACGCGCCGCTGGCGGGTCGCCGCGCGGCGGAGGTTGGTCGCGCCGTCGCTGACGGTCGGCAGGTGTGAGAACGAGGTCGTGAGGTGGAAGATCCGGTAGTGAAAGAAGTTCTTC
Organism: Myxococcota bacterium; assembly: GCA_963169165.1. Lineage (GTDB taxonomy): Bacteria > Myxococcota_A > Polyangia > Polyangiales > Polyangiaceae > JADLFU01. The sequence continues at coordinate 5,746 of CAUJFL010000461.1, forward strand.
TGCACCATCACGTCGACGCGGCGAGGCTCGACGCCGAGCTCGCGCCAGAAGCTCGGATGAATGGGCAGCGGCGGCCGCTCGGTGACGGCGATCTCGGTGCGGCCCACCGTCAACCGGACGCGCCTGCCGAACATCCCGTCGTCGTGCTTCGCGGCGACCGTGGCGACGAGCGGGACCTCGGGCTGGCCGTATCCGGGCGTGCCGCGGAGCGACAGCTCGAGCGTCGCGCCGAGCGGAGCGCCGTACGCGAGCGCGGTGGCCGCGGGATCGTGGACGGGCACGAGCGCCGTGAGCCCGCGATCGTCTGCGAGCAGGGTCTCGATGACCCGGGTGTTCCCGCCGGGCGCGCCGGCGCCGACGATATCGTCGACGTCGACCAGCGTGATCGGGCCGAGCTTGCGCCAGCGCGACGCGCGCGCCTGATCGAGCGCGCGGCCGACGTCGAGCAGCTCGGGCAGCGGCGCCTTGCGCGCGCGCCACGCCCTGTCGGCGAGGTCGTCGGCGACGCGCGCGGCGAGGTCGGGATCGCCGTCGGTGGTCACGTGCACCGCCCAGCCGAGATCGTCGGCCGACGTGAACGGGTGGACGATGAAGAGGCTGGTCGACACGACGCGCGGATCGCGCTCGTGCGCGCGCATGGCTCGGTAGATGCCTCGCATCGGCTCGACGAAATCGAGGTTGAGCCCGCCGCCGACGACGACCGGCAGCTTGCGCCACGCGTGCGTCGGACGATAGCGGCCACGGAGCGCGCGGATGAGGCGATTTCCCGCGCGGAACCCGCTCGGAGCGAGGTCCCAGTGCGGGTTGGTGCGGTAGGAGATCAACACGTCGAGCGGCTCGACGATCCCCGAGGACAGGTTGCCGTGAAGGTCGAAGCTCGCCGCGACCTTCGCGCCCGGCGCGGCCTCGCGCCCGCGCCGGAGGATCACCGCCTCGGGCGGCTCGCCGAGGTCCGCGACCTCCCTCGAGCCGTGCAGCGCGAGGTACACGCCGTCGAGCGTTCCTGCGCCGCGCACGCGCTCGACGAGGTCGTCGACGAGCCAGTCGAAGCACTCGCGGGTCAGCGGACCGCCCGGCACCGCGAGCGACGACGCGAGCGGGACAGTCTCGACGCCCCCGGCCGCGCGCGCCGCCTGCAGGAACCCGGTGAGCTCGGCGTGAGGAAAGAACGCGGCGAGCTCCGCGCCGCGCAGCGACGCCCCCCTCGCCAGCTCGTCGCCGGTGACGCGGTGCTGGCGCTCGAAGTCGGCGCGCGTCGTCAGGAGCGGGGAGTCGGCGCACGCCTCGTGAAAGATGCGCCCGTACGCGATCCGCAGCGGCCTGCCGCCGCGCCCGAGGTCCATGCCGAGCATCACGCCACCCCCTTCATCAGGCCGCCCATGAAGGTGACGAGGAGCCGCTCGCGCGTCCGCGGTGACGCGGCGTCGAGCATGCGGTGGAGCATCGCCGCCTTCGTCGGCAGCGCGCCGCCGCCGACGCCGAGCTCGGCCATCAGCGGCCGAGGATCGAGGCTTCCATCACCGATGGCCTCGAGCATCGCGACGACGCCGTCGGGCACCGTCTGGCGCGCGGGGAGCCCGACCACACAGCTCGCGAGATCTCGCGCGAAGTCATCGATGCGCCGCGAGTTGCCGGGGTCCAGGGTCAAGTGCAGGTGAGCGGGAGAGGGCCCGAACCCGTACGTCACCTGGGTGTGCCAGCCTCGCGCGGTGAGCCTGTCGGCGAGCTCGAACACGTCGCCCTCGGTGGTCGTCATCGCCAGCAGGTTCATGTCGGGGCGGCCGAGCACGCGCAGCCCCGGCGTCCGCTCGATCGCGGAGATGAGCGCGCGCGTCGCGTCCCGCATCTCCTCTGCGGCGGCGCGGTAGCCCGCGCGCCCGAGGTGCTGCAGCAGCGCCCACGCGCCGCCGAGCGCCGCGACCGACTTCGAGCCCAGCGTGGTCGAGTTGACGATCGGGTAGCCGGTCCACGTCGCGCACGCGTAGTAGTGGGCGTCTCGCAGCTCGGGCGTGCTCATCAACAAAACTGACACACCCTTCGGAGCGAAGCCGTACTTGTGAAGATCCATCGAGAGGCTGGTGACGCCTCGCACCGACAGGTCGAACTCGGGCGCTGTGCAGCCCGCCTCGCGCAAGAAGGGCAGCACCGGGCCGCCGACGCACGCGTCGACGTGACAGAGGGCGCCGTGTGCGGAGGCGAGCTCGGCGAGCTCGGCGATGGGATCGACGACGCCGTGGGCGTAGCTGGGCGCCGAGCCGACGACGAGGATCACCTCCGGGGTCATCTTGGCGCGGGCGTCGTCGACGCTGGCGCGGAACGTCACCGGATCGACCGCGACCGTCACCACCTCGACGCCGAGGTACCACGCCGCCTTGTGGAAGCACGCGTGCGCCGTCTCGGGCAGCAGCATCTTCGGTCGAGTGAGCTCGGGGCGCGCGCGTCGAGCGTGATCGCGCGCGGCCTTCACGGCGAGCATCACGCTCTCGGTGCCGCCCGCCGTCGCGGTGCCGACCGCGCCCGCGGGCGCGCGGACCAGCTCGAGGCACGCAGAGACGACGTCGTTCTCGAGCGAGCGCGCGGACGGGTACACGGTGGGATCGAGCCCGTTGATCGGCATGCACGCCGCGTAGGCCGC
>CAUJFL010000462.1 GCA_963169165.1 Myxococcota bacterium
AGCGTCCGCGGCGCCGCGAGCCTCGCCAGCAGATCGGCCGCGGCGCGATCGAGCGGAGCGTCTGGAGGCGCCGCGTCGGCGACGAAGGTCGAGTACATGCCCAGCTCGTCGACGTGGCGAGCGACCTCGTCCTTGTGCTGCATCGCCTCCATCAACAGCGCCGCGGTCGACCTCGTGAAGCGCGCGGGTCCGCTCGGCGTGCCCGGGTGGAACACGAAGCTGCCGTCGCGCTCGGCGAGCATGCGATAGAACGCCTTCTCGCCGTCGAGCCGGCGGTGCACCGCGTCCTCGACCTCGCCGTCGTTCATCCGCAGCTCGCCGCGTCCCATCGGGGTGCGCACCTCGAGCACGCCGCTGCGGCGGTTCATCATCAGGAGCTGCAGCACGTCGACGATCGGCGCCTGCGCGAGGTTGCCGCGCAGCTCGGCGGTCGGCTCGGCGGGCGGCGCGCTCGGAGCGGCGGCGTGGGCCTCGGACGCGAGGCGATCCGCGTCGCCCTCGGCGATCTCCGCGCCCTCCGGGGTATCGGGGGAGAGCACGACGCGCGGCAGCGACAGCACGTCGGGCGCTCGGGACAGCGCGTCCTCGGACGCGAGCGCTCGCGCGACGAACACCATCGAGGGGCGCCGCGCGCGGACCCGTTCGCTCGCCTGGGAGAGATCCTGGGCGACGACCACGGTCACGCCGCGCGCGCGCAGCGCCTCGGCGATGCGGCCGAGCGCGTCGACATCGGGGTGCACGAGCAGCACGGTGGCGCTCATCGACCGGCGGCCTCGACGAGCTTCCGGGCGAACAGGTCGGCGAGCCGAGGATCGGCCGCGTGCATGCCGGTGAAGGAGCCCCCCGTCTGGCGGCCGAACAGCGCCCAGGCGCCGTGCTCGGCGAACAGCGCGACCGCGACCACGTCCTCGCACCCGTCGCGGTGCCGCACGTCGAGCACGTGCAGCCCGCCCTCGCGCGCCGCCGCCGGGTGCGCCGAGAGCGCCGCCGCGAGCCCAGGGCCTGCCTGCGCGGAGACGTAGACCGACACCGCGCCGCCGCGCGCGGCGAGCTCGAGCGCGCACAGCGACAGCGCGACCACGTCATGGACGGGCAGCTCGAGCGCGCGCGGCGTCTCGGGCGTCACCGGGCCGCGCGCGAGGGCGAGCTCGGCGTCCCACGACAGCGCGTCGATCGCGTCGGCGAGCGGCAACCGGAAGAGCCGCAGCCGCTCGACGGGAGAGCCGCGCGAGGCCTCGGCCCGGCGCTTCGCGGCGCGCAGGAGGCGAAGCAGATCGCGGCCGTCGTGCGGGTACGCCGCGACCCCCGCCGCGACCCCCGCGAGCCGCGGCTCGCCGTCGTCGCGCCGCATCGACAGCACGCGACGCCGACACGCGTGCGCGCCGATCCCGCTCGTCTCGGGCAGCAACAGATAGAACTCGCGCGCGTCGATCCGGGCCAGGACGTCGCTGTCACGGACCGCGCCGAGCACCGTCTCGGACACCTCGACCGGCAGCGCCGCCGAGCGCCTCGAGTCGTCGTCGCCGAGCGCCAGCGTGGCCAGCGCGAAGCGCCGATCGTGTCTGTGAGCTTTGTCGATTTCACGGCCAGCGATGTCGACGAAGTAGGAGAAGGTGTAGGCGCTCGTCTCGGAGTCCTTCAGCGCGCCGCCCGAGCCGCGCGCCCGCTCGGTGACGAGCGCGATCGTGGTCGCGGCCTGCGCGGCCAGCGCGGGCAACGCCGCGCGACGGCCGTCGGGGGGCGCGCTCGAGCGGCCGAGCAGGACGTGCCCCGCGGCGAGCCGCCCCGCGACGAGCGGCACCACCTCGAGGGCGCGCGACTCGGCGTAGCGCATCAGCCCGAGCTCGTCAGAGAACGGCGGCGGCGCGTCGGGCTCGCCGATGGCCGCGATGGCCCTCAGGTCTTGAGAGTCGGTCGCCGCCTGCGCATAGACGAGGACGACGGGCGCGCCGGTGATCTCGCGGAAGGTCTGCGCGACGCCGCCGCCCACGTCGTCCATCGAGGTGCCGGCGCCGAGCGCGGCGAGGCGCCCGCCGTAGTTCATCAGGCGCTTCGTCTCCTCGACCTCGCGGCGCATCGCGGTCCGCTCGGCGTCCCGACCTCGACGCGTGCGCGCCGTCGTCGCCGCGCTCAGCAGCTCGTCGCCCGAGGGCGGCATCAGCAAGAGGCCCGAAGCGCCCAGCGACAGCGCGTGCGCGGCGATCTCGAGGGTCTCCTTGGTCGCCATCGCGATCACGTAGGTCGCGTCGCCGAGCGCGCGCAGGTGATGCACGAGCGCGAGCGCGGCGCCCTGCCCGAGCCCCACGTCGACGAACGCGAGATCGGGCGGGTGTCGCTCGGCCGAAGCGATCCCCGAGGGGATACCGGAGGCGACCAGCACCTGATCTCCAGCCTGGACGAGCACGTCGCGCGCCAGCTCGCGCACGCCCTCGTCCCCCGCGACCACCAGCACCGACAGCGCGCTCACCGCGCCGACGCTCCCGCCGCCCGACCCGTCGTCGCGCCCATCTGCGGCGCATGCTGGGCGCGGTCACACGCCGAGGTCAAGCTCGCCGCGAAACACCCGCCGCGCCGGCCCGCGCATCGTCACGTCGAGCGCGCGAGACACGGTGATGCAGAGCGCGCCGCCCGGCAGCCGCACGGTCACCGGCGCGTCGAACGGCGCGCGCTCCGTGCGGCAGGCCTCGACCGCGACCGCGCACGCGCCCGTACCGCACGCGAGCGTGGGCCCCACGCCGCGCTCCCACACCGCGACCTCGAGCTCGCGCGGACCCGTGACGCGCGCGACCTCGAAGTTGGTCCCCGACGCGAAGGCCGGGTGCGTCGCCACCGCGAGGCCGTCGGTCGCGAACGTCGGGAACGGCTCGAACGTGATCGCGTGGGGATTTCCCATCGAGACACGCGCGAGCGACAGGCGGGCGCCCGCGACGTCGAGCTCGATCGGCCCCTCGATGACGGCGCGACCCATCTCGATCTCGACCTCGTCGCCGTCGACCACGCAGCGCCGCTTGCCCGCGTCGGTCTCGATGACCAGCTCGCGGCGGCCGGTCGCCGCGGACACGTGCGCCGCGACGCACCGCAGCCCGTTGCCGCACATCTCCGGTCGCGAGCCGTCGGCGTTGAGCACGACCATCCGCGCGTCCCCTCCGTCGACGGGCGGCGCGACGACGAGCACGCCGTCGGCCCCGACGCCGAGGTGTCGATCGCAGATGCGCGCCGCCGTCGCGGGCTCGAGCGCGTCGGCCGCGAGGGTCACGATGACGAAGTCGTTTCCGAGCCCCTCGTACTTGGTGAAGGAGAGCGTCACGAAGCCTCCACGCCGAGGCGCGCCTCGACCGCCGCCGCGGTCAGCCCGACGATCTCGACGATCTTCGCGCGCGCGGTGTGACCCGACACAATCTTGACGTCGCGGCGCGGCACGTCGAGCAGCCGCGCGAGCGCGTCGACGAGCGCGAGGTTGGCCTCGCCGTCGACGGGCGGCGCGCTCAGCGCGATCACGAGCGCGCCCCCTTCTACGCCTCGCACGGCGGTCTTCGACGAGCGCGGCCGCACCTTGATCGACAGGCGGACCGCGTCACCCCTGACGCCCACGTCGAGCGCGCTCATCCGCGGCAAGGTGGGCGTCGGCCGGGCGGCGGTCAAGCGTCAGCCCGCCGAGAGCGCCTGCTCGACCTCGCCGAGCACGGCGGCGGCCTCGCCCTGTCCCAGCCCGAGCGCCTCGGCGAGCGTCGCGACCGCCGCGCGCTCGGTGTCGGAGAAGTCGTCGTCGCAGAGCGCGATGGTGACCGCGAACACGAGCACCTCACGTCGCGCCGCGAGGTCAGGCAGCACCGCGGCGATCTCCCTCGCGCGCGCCTCGATCGAGCTGTCGGCGAGCGCCTCGGCGAACGCGTCGATCATCTCGACGAATTCTGCCGGGTCCATCGCCTCGCCGGTGACGAAGGCGATCGTCTCCCCGAGCGTCGTGACCTCGGCCTCGGACAGCTCGCCGTCGGCGGCGCCGAGCAAGAACGCGCCCTCGATGAGCGCGCTGAAGAAGTCGTCGGCGGAGGACTCGCCGCGCCGCGCGACGTCGACCTTCTTCTCGAGCATCGACTTGGCGCGGTCCGCGACCGAGCGGGGCGAATAGGACATGGCCCGCGCACCGTGGACGAGATCGCGCGCGATGAGAAGCCTCTCTCGTCACCGAATCTCGCGCGCCGCGAGGCCGAGGTGCACCATCGCGTCGGCGGCGCTCGCGTCGACGGGCCGCTCGTCCTCGCCGACCACCCCGGTGACGAGCGGTGTCAGCTCGTCGAGGAAGTACGCCTTCTTTCCGCCCATCACCACCGCGTGCGCGCGCGAGTCGGGCACCGACGAGGAGAGCAGCGCGAAGTCGAGCGCCGGCTCGTGAGAGAGCAGCGATTTCCCCTGGGTCCACGGGCCGTCGGGCGGCGTCATCCCGATCAGCTCGAACAGGGTCGGCATCACGTCCGCGTGCGTCGTCGAGGTGTAGCGGGTCGACAGCGGCGTCGGTCCACAGAGGACGAACGCGACGTGGGTCTCCTCCTCGAGCAGCGAGCCGCCGTGCCCGAACGCGCGGTGCTCGAAGAAGGACTCGCCGTGGTCGCCCGTGATCACGATCGCCATGCGGCCGCGCCTCCCGGACGCGTCGATGCGGGCGAGGAGCTCGGAGAGCAGCGCGTCGACCCACGTGACCGCGTTCTTGTAGGCGTTCTTCACCTCGTCGGGTCGCCGCGCGAGGTCCGCGAGCGGGACGCCGGTGAGCTTGGAGACCGGCGCGAAGCGCGCGTGCTCGGGCGGGTAGCTGTAGTCGTAGTGCGTCGAGTCGATGACGACGTAGTCGAAGTGCGGCCCGTCGCCCCGCGACGCGAGCGACGCCACGTACCCGTCGACCATGCGCCGATCGGACGCGACCGGATCAGCTCCTTCGTAGAAGCGCAGCTCGGGCACGACCGGCGCGAGCATCCACTCGGTCAGCCCGTCGAACGTGCGCAGGTTGCCCGTCAGGTGCGCGTGCAGCGCGTAGCCGGCCTCCGACAGCCTCCGCAGCGGGAGCGGCTCGAGCTTCGCCGCGCGCGCCGCCTGGTAGTGGTAGCCGTTGAGGCTAGTCAACAAACCAAACATGCTGGTGCCGGTGTTGTTGCCGGTCGAGTGGTGCGCGCGCGGCGAGAGGCAGGTCGCGCGGAGCTTCGACAGGCTCGGCATCAGCTCGTCGGTCATCACGTCGGCGCGGAGCGACTCGACGTGGACGATCAGCAGATCGAGCGGGCGCTGCACGCGCGCCCCGCCCCTCGCGCGCGCGTCCAGGCCCGCCAGGTAGCGCGTGAACACCTCGTCGCTCAGGCGTTGACCGCCGACGAGGCCGCGCGCCTCGTCGCGCCCCGCCTCGAGGTGGAGCGCCGCCGGCGGCAGCGCGCGAAACGGGATGACCGCCACGACGCGCGCGACCGGCGGCTCCCGGACGTCGAGGCCGCGGTCCAGGGCGACCGCCGCGAGCGCGCAGCCCGCGACGAGCGCGCCGCGCCCTCGACCGCGCGCGGCGCGACACACGAAGTAGGTCACGGCGCCGACCACGAGCCCGAGCGCGAGCGGCGCCAGCACCTGCAGCGGATCGAACGGCATCACCCGCGCGCGCGTCGCCGCGACGAAGAGGCGCGCTGCCTCGACGTCGACGTGCCGACGAAACAGCGCGACGTGCTGCACGTCGACCGCCATCCACGCCGCGAGCGCGCCGGTCGAGCACGCGGCGGAGAGCGCCGGACGACGCGAGAGCCTGCCCAGGAGCCAGCTCGACGCCGCGACCGCGACGGTGAGCGCGCACACGGCGACGACGAGCGCGAGCGCGACGCCCCGGTCGACGGTCGGACGCCCGCCGAGCCACCACACGATCGCGGGCAGCGACGCGAGCGACAGCAGGGTCACCCGCCCGACCGACGCCTCGACCGCACCGCGCATCGCCCGACTCTGCCTCGTTTTTGCGCTCTCTGGTCGAGTTTGACGAGCTCGGTCTCTACTCGTGGGCCCGATTGTCCGATACTCTGCGACATGAGCCTCGGCACCCGCCTGGTCGTCACGCTCTCGCTGGCCGCTGGCGCGGTGCTCGGCGCGGGCGTCGTCATCGGCCTCGAGGGCACGGTCTTCAAGCCCGCTCAGAAGGTGGCGAAGGAGCGGCCCGCGTCGCCGCAGGTCGAGCCGTCGGATGACGAGCCGTGGGAGGCGGCGAACGCGTCGCTCGCGGCGTCGCTCGCCGAGTGCAACCGCCGGCTGCGTGACGCCGGTCAGCGGCAGCTCGCCGCGCCGACCAACCCGGAGCCCGCGCCGTCGGCCGAAGCGCGCGCGCGTCGCGCGCCGCGCGAGCGCAGGCCGCTGACGTCCGACGACTGGGCGCGGTACGCGGAGGCGGGCGCGGTGCCGTATCGCATCCCGTGCCTGCGCGACACGCCGTACACGCCGGGCGCGCGCGAGCTCGATCGGCTGGGGCTCGCCCCCGAGGACGCCGACACGATCCGCGAGGCCTACGCCGAGTCGAACAGGCGCGTCTCCGAGCAGATCACTCCGCTGTGCGCGACGGTGGTCGGTGAAGAGGCCGCGAAGCGCATCGGTCCGAACGCGTGCGTGGTCGCCATCCAGGACGCCGCGAGGCGCGGTGACCCCGCGAAGCTCAAGGAGTCGCTCACGCGCGTCGCCGAGGTGCAGGCCGGCAAGCGCGAGGCGCTGCCCGCGGGAGCCTCGCCGGTCGAGGGGTTGATGATGAGCCTGGCCGCGGAGTCCCGCGCGTTCGAGGCGGACCTCGCGAAGCGCCTCGGGCCCGACGAGGCCGCGCGCATCGCGAACGCGCGCGGCCTCTGCGAGACGCGCGGCGTCGCGTCGGCCGAGCAGGGCGCGCGACCCGACGCGGGCCGACGACGGCGGGAGTAGACGCCTTTGGCGGCGCTACTTCTTGGCGGCCGGCTTGGCCTCGGCCTTGGCGGCGGCCTCCTTGGCCTCGCGGAGGCGGGCTTCTTTGACGCGACGGCGCTTCTTCTCGCGGGCGCGAGCGGCGGGGTTCTGAGGGCTTCCCATGATGCGGCGCCTTCTAACCTCGCTCTCGTGACGAGCGCAACCTGGGCGCATCGACTAGGCTGACCCTCCGCGCGCGACCTCGTCGGGGGAACATCCCGGCGCCTCGGCCGTCTCACCCTCGCCCCCCCCGCGGATGCCCTCGAAGACCCGCCTCCGTCAAGCCGCCTTCTTCGCGCTGATCGCCGCGTCCGCGCTCGCGATGGCCTGGGTGTACCAGCGGTTCGGGCGCGCGAGCGGCGACGCGCTGACGTTCGCTTACAGGGGAGACACCTACGAGCTGTCCGCGCCGCAAGCTGTGGGGGTGTGCCTCTCGCTGCCGCTGCTCATCTGGGCGCTCGGGCGCAGCCTGGCCGATCTGCCGTGGCCGCAGCGGGTGATCGCGCTCGCGCTGCGGTGCTCTTTCCTCGCGCTCTTGGCCGTCGCGCTCGGCCGCTTCTCGCGCACGGCGACGACCTCCAAGGTCTGCACCGTCTATGTGGTCGACGTCTCCGAGTCGATGCCCGCCGAGGCGCTCACGGACGCGCGTGACGAGGTGGCGCGGGGGCTGGCCGCGCGCGGAAAGGACGACGTCGTGAAGCTCATCACGTTCGCGCG
>CAUJFL010000463.1 GCA_963169165.1 Myxococcota bacterium
TCGAGGTCGGGCCCGACGGCGAAGAGATCCGCGAGCTCACGATCGAAGACCTCGCGCTGGCGAGCGATCTCGATCCCGTGGACGCCGAGGAGGTCCTGCACCTCATCCAGCAGTTCGATCCGGTCGGGGTCGCGGCGCGCAACCTCGGCGAGTGCCTCCGCGTGCAGGCCGAGCTCGCCGGCTTCGACGATCTCGAGATGGCGATCATCGAGCGCCACCTGCCCAACCTCGAGAAGCACAATTATCAGGCGATCGCCCGCGATCTCTGCGTCCCCGTCGAGGAGATCTACGAGGCCGCGAAGGAGATCCAGAAGCTCGAGAGCCGGCCCGCGCGCAACTTCACGACCGCCGACGAGCGCACGCTGATGATCTCGCCCGACGTCTACGTCACGCGCGAGGGCGACAAATGGACCGTCGTCGACAACGATCGCGGCATGCAGCGCCTCTACATCAACGACGCCCTCGCCAAGCGGCTCCTGAAGGATCCGAAGGCCAAGGCGTACGTCGGCGAGAAGCTGAAGACCGCGCAGTGGCTGATGCGCGCCATCGAGCAGCGACGCAAGACGATCATCAGCGTCACCGAGTCGTTCGTCGAGCGCCAGCGCGACTTCTTCGAGAAGGGGCCGATGTTCCTGCGACCGATGATCCTGCGCGACATCGCCGACCAGGTCGGGATGCACGAGAGCACGATCTCTCGCGTGACCACCAACAAGTACGTCCACACCCCGCAGGGGCTCTTCGAGCTGAAGTATTTCTTCAATTCCTCGATCCGCCGCGTCGCCGAGGACGACATCGCGTCGGAGAGCGTGAAGCAGTCGATAAAGAAGATCATCGAGGAGGAGGACAAGCAGAACCCCCTCTCCGATCAGGCGATCGTCGAGCTGCTCGAGAAGGCCTCGGGCATCCAGATCGCGCGTCGCACCGTCGCGAAATACCGAGAAATGCTCGGGATCCTCGCGTCCAGCAAGCGCAAGAAGCTGTTCTTACGAACGCAACGAAGGAGGAGTCACGCCATGAACATCGCGATCACCTTTCGCCACCTCGACGCCAGCGACCCCATGAAGGAATACGCGACCGACAAGATCGCGAAGCTCCAGAAGTTCTTGAGGCAGCCGATGCGCGCGCGGGTCATCCTCTCGATGGAGAACAAGAAGCACCGCTGCGAGGCCGAGATCAACGCGGGCGAGCTCCACCTCGTGGCGAGCGAGGTGGGCGGCGACATGTACGCGTCGATCGACAGCGTGGCCGACAAGCTGGAGCGGCAGATCAACCACCAGCACGGCGCGCGCATCGCGCAGAAGCGGGGCGCCGAGAGCGCGGGAGAATTCGCGGCCCGGGGCTCTGGCCCGGTCCCCTCCGTCGACGAGTGACGCGCCCGTCGTGAAGCTCTCTGAAATCGTGACGCCCGAGCGCGTCCTCGTGCTCGAGGAGGGCGAGCACCTCACGAAGCGCGAGTGCCTGGAGCGCCTCTCCGGGCTGCTCGCGCACGGGATCCCCGCGCCGCCAGGCCGCATCCTCGCGGTGCTCGAGGAGCGCGAGGCGCTGCAGTCGACGGGCATCGGCGACGGGGTCGCGATGCCGCACGGCACGCTCGAGGACGCGGCCGGGCAGGTGGGCGCGCTGCTCATCTGCCCCGGCGGCGTCGACTTCGAGACGATCGACGATCGTCCGGCGAACATCCTGTTCGCCGTCGTCGGGCCGAAGCAGGCGGTCGAGCACCTGAAGGTGCTGGCGCGCGTCTCGAAGGTCCTCCGCAGCGCCGGTTTTCGCGAGCGTCTGCTCGGGCAGCGCGACGCGAGCGCGGCGTTCGATCTCCTCTCGGCCGAAGACGACGCGGTCAGCGGGTGAGCGCGAAGCCCGGCCCCAGTCTCTCGGCGGGAGCGCTCTTGCAGAGCGCCAACCTCTCGGTGCGGCTGACGTTGCTGGCCGGGCGGGCGGGCCTCGAGCGCGCCATCGACCACGCGCGCATCCAGAAGCCGGGGCTCGCGCTGGTCGGCCACATGCACGGCGTCGTCGCGACCCGCATCCAGGTGCTCGGTCAGACGGAGCTGTCGTTCTTGAGGACGCTCGACCACGAGACGCGCCGCGCGCGCGTCGCCTCGTTCTTCGAGCGGGGGTTCTCGCTGGTGGTCGTGACGGCGCCCGACGACGACGTGCTCGCCGAGCTCGGCGTCGCGGCCGAGGCCACCTCGACTCCGCTCGCGCTGTCCGCGCAGCGCTCGAGCCACACCATCGCCGCGTTGCACCTCTTGCTCGACGACCGCCTCGCGCCGCGCACCGTCGTGCACGGCGTGCTGATCGACGTGTTCGGGCAAGGGCTGCTCTTGCTCGGCAAGAGCGGCATCGGCAAGAGCGAGTGCGCGCTCGAGCTCGTGATGCGCGGTCACCGGCTGGTCGCGGACGACGCCGTCCACTGCGACTGGCGGCCGCCCGGCGTCGTGCACGGCGCGCCGGCCGAGCTGCTGAAGCACCACATCGAGGTCCGCGGCCTCGGCGTGCTCAACGTCCGCAACCTCTACGGGATCACCGCGACCCGCGAGAAGAAGCAGCTCAACCTCGTGATCCGCCTCGAGCGCAGCGAGGACGCCGAGTACGACCGCATGGGCATCGAGGATCGTAACCACGAGATCCTCGGCGTTCCCATCCGCGAGGTCGTGCTGCCCGTCAGGCCTGGCCGCAGCATGGCGAGCATCATCGAGATCGCGGCGCGCAACGAGCTGATGCGGCAGGCCGGAGTGCACTCGTCGCGCGATTTCTTCACGGCGCTCAACCGCGCGCAGCTGGGCGCCGATCCCGAGCAGGATCCGCCCTCCGAGGACTCGGTCCTGCTGCCGCCGACGATGCCCACCACGCCGCCCGGAGCCCCGCGATGAGCGAGGCGTCGCGCGTCGTCATCGTCACCGGCATGAGCGGCGCCGGGAAGAGCACCGCGCTGCACGCGCTCGAGGATCTGCGCTTCTACTGCATCGACAACCTGCCCACGCCGCTGCTCGCCGAGTCGCTCGCGACGTGCGAGCGCGCGGGGCTCGCGCGGGTCGCGCTCGGCGTCGACGTGCGCACGGCCGAGTTCCTCGAGCGGGCGGGGCACCAGGTGCGCGACCTCGTCGCGGGTCGGCAGGACGACGTCACCGTGCTGTTCCTCGACGCGGCCGACGACGCGCTGCTGCGGCGCTTCGGCGAGACGCGGCGGCCCCACCCGCTGTCGCCGTTCTCTCCGCGGGGCGCCTCGCGCGCGCTGCTCGACGGGATCGCGCTCGAGCGCGAGCGGCTGTCGTCGGTGCGGGCGCAGGCGTCGCTCGTGATCGACACGACCGGGACGAGCGCCCAGGAGCTCCGTCGCAGGGTCGTCGCCGCGATCGCCCCCGAGGGCGAGGCGCACCACATGGTGACGCGCGTGCTGTCGTTCGGCTTCAAGTACGGCGTCCCGGTGGACGCGGATCTCGTGTTCGACGTCCGCTTCTTGAAGAACCCGTACTTCGAGCCCGAGCTGCGCCCGCTCTCCGGCCTCGATCCGCGCGTGGCCTCGTTCGTGCTCGCGCAGCCGGAGGCCCAGCAGCTCCTCGACAAGCTCGGCGACCTCCTGGTGTTCGCGGTGCCGCGCTACGAGCGCGAGGGCAAGGCGTACCTGACCATCGCGATCGGCTGCACGGGCGGGCGGCACCGCTCGGTCGCGCTCGCCACCGAGATCGGCCGGGCGCTCGTCGAGCGCGCCGGGGTGCCGGTCGGGGTGTCGCACAGGGACGTCGACCGATCGGCGGCGAGAGAGTCGGGGAGGGAGGCGCCATGAACCACGCAGAGATCGAGGTGGAGATCATCAACGAGCTCGGGCTGCACGCGCGCGCGGCGGTCAAGCTGACTCAGACCGCCCAGCGGTTCCCCTGCGAGATCGTGCTGTCGAGAGACGAGCAGCGCGCGAACGCGAAGAGCGTGATGGGGGTGCTCTTGCTCTGCGGCTCGAAGGGCACGCGCATCAGGGTCGAGGCGGACGGCGAGCGCGCCGACGAGGCGATCCGCGCGATCGACGAGCTGGTGGCGGGGCGCTTCGGAGAGCCGAGGTAGCGGGTGCCCTCGAGCCCGTCGTCGACCCAGCTGCGCGCCGCCGCGATGGTCCTCACCGGCATCGCCGGGTCGCCTGGCGTGGGCGTCGGGCCCGCGATCGTGCTCGGTCCGCGTCGGGTGACCTTCGTGCAGCGCCAGGTGCGCACGAGCGAACAAGAGGGTGAGATCGCGCGGTTCAGGCAGGCGGTCGACGACGCGAAGCTCGAGCTGACCCGCCTCTCGCGCGGCGCGCAGCCGGGCGTCGCGCGCGCCGAGGTGTCGATCCTCGAGGCCTACACGCTGATGCTCGGCGACGAGCTGCTCGCCGAGGCCGTCGAGCGCAACGTCCGGCTCGAGCGCCAGTGCGCCGAGTGGGCGGTGTCGACGGCGATCACCGACTTCGCGCGAGCGCTCGCGCAGCAAGAAGACGCCTACCTCCGCGAGCGCAGCCACGATTTCGAGTTCGTCGGCGAGCGGCTGATCCTCGCGCTCACGGGCGCGAGCTCGACCCGGTCGCTCCCCCCGCTCGACGAGCCGTCGATCGTCATCGCGCACGATCTGTCGTCCGCCGATCTCCTCGCGCTCGATCCCAAGAAGATCCTCGGCCTCGCGACCGAGGTCGGCACCAAGACCAGCCACACCGCGATCGTCGCGCGCGCCCTCGAGCTGCCCGCGGTGATGGGCGCCGACGGCCTGGTGGCGAACGTGATCTCGGGCGACGTGGTCGTCGTCGACGGGCTCCGCGGCACGGTGACCTTGCGCCCGAGCGAGGACACCGCGAAGAGCGGCCTCGTCCGCGGCGAGAAGCACCTCGCGCTCGCGCGGCAGCTGCTCTGCGACGCCTCGCGCCCCGCGACCCTCGCGAGCGGCGAGCGGATCGATCTGCTGGCCAATATCGAGTTCGCCACCGAGGCGCGCGCGGCGCTCGAGCACGGCGCCGACGGCGTCGGCCTCTATCGCACCGAGTTCCTGTACGGAGGGCGCGCCGATCTGCCCTCCGAGGCGGAGCAGCTCGAGCAGTTCAGGCGGGTGCTAGAGGTCGCCGACGGGCGCCCGGTCACGCTGCGGACGTTCGATCTCGGCGGGGACAAGCCGTTCGGCCGCCTCGCGCCCGAGCCCCAGGCGAACCCCGCGCTAGGGCTCCGCGCGCTGCGCCTCGGGCTCAAGCACCCAGAGGTCCTGACCGCGCAGCTGCGCGCCATGGTGCGCGCCTCGGCCTTCGGACAGGTCCGCGTGCTCGTGCCGATGGTGGCGACGCTGCGCGAGTGGAGCGACGTGAAGCGCCTGTTCGCGCAGGCCGTCGCCGAGGTCGACCGCGAGGGCGCGCCGCGCGCGTCGCGGATCCCGTTCGGCGCGATGATCGAGGTCCCATCGGCCGCGGTGCTCGCCGACGCGTTCGCGCGGGCCGCAGATTTCGTCAGCGTCGGCACCAACGATCTCGTGCAGTACACGCTCGCCGTCGACCGCACGAGCCCCGGCCTCGCCGCCCTCGCGTCGCACTTCGACCCGGCGGTGCTGCGTCTCGTGTCGGGCGTGCGGTCGGCCGCGTCCGGCGCCGGGTGTCCAGCGTCGGTGTGCGGCGCGATGGCGGCCGATCCGCTCGCCGCGCTCTTGCTGGTCGGGCTCGGCTACGCTTCGCTCTCGATGCAGCCCGCCGCGATCCCCGAGGTCAAGGCGGCGCTGTCGCGGGTGACGCTCGACGAGGTGCGCGAGGCGGCGCGTGAGGCGCTGTCTCGCACCACCGCCGACGACGTCGAGCACGGGCTCGCCGTGTCGTTCGCGCCGCGGCTGTTCGATTTGTTGTCCGGTGACGAGGCGAACGCGCCCGCCCGCGCGCGGCTCGGGGCGCCGTGACCGAGCTCGCGCCGGGCGCGCTGATCGACGGGAGATATCGCGTGGAGGGCGTGCTCGGCCGCGGCGCGATGGGTGTGGTGTACGCGGCGACGCACGAGCGGCTCGCGCAGCCGGTCGCGCTGAAGACCGTCACGAGGGGCGTGCTCGGCGACGACGAGGCGCGCGCGCGGTTCTCTCGAGAGGCGCGGGTGCTCGCGAGCCTCTCGACCCTCCACGCGCCGCGTGTGCTCGATCTCGGCGACCTCGACGACGGACCGTACATGGCGCTCGAGCGCCTGAGCGGCGAGGATCTCGCGCGTCGCCTCGAGGTGTCGCCGCGGCTGCCGCTCGACCAGGCCCTCACGATCGCGGTGCAGGTGCTCGACGCGCTCGCCGAGGCGCACGGGCGGGGGATCGTTCACCGCGACGTCAAGCCGGCCAACGTCTTTCTCGCCCACGTCCCGGGCGAGGGCGAGGTCGCGAAGGTGCTCGACTTCGGCATCTCGAAGGCCAAGGAGGCGCCTGGCGGCTCGCTCACCGGCACGCACGAGATGATGGGCTCGCCCGCCTACATGGCCCCCGAGCAGATCAGGGCGACGAGCGCCGTCGATCCGCGGGCCGACCTCTGGTCGTGGGGCGCGCTCTTCTACGAGCTGCTCGCGGGCGAGCCCGTCTTTCGGGGCGACGTGGTGGGCGTGGTGCTCGCCGAGGTGCTCGAGGGGCGCATCGCGCCGCTGTCCTCGCGCGCCTCCGTGCCGCCCGCGCTCGCGCGCGTCGTGCACCGTTGCCTCGAGCGAGACCTCTCCGCGCGCTACTCGTCTGCCGCCGAGATCGCGGCCGACCTCGAGCCGTGCGCGCCGCCCCGGCTCGCCCACCTGCTGTCGCGCATCCGCGCGCTCGGCGCGCCCGCCGCGCCCGCGACTGTCCGAGACCCGGCGCTCGCGCGCGCGACGTTGCCCCCTGACACGCTGCCGCTCGCGCCGGGGCGCGACTCGAGCGCCGAGACGCTCGCCGCGTCCCCCGCGACCGCGGTGTGGAGCGACGAGCGGTCCGTCGCGCCGCGGGGCGTGCGCGGATGGATCGTGGTCGCGGTCGTGGTCGCGGCCTTCGTCGCGGGGTTCGCGCTGCGGGCGCTCTCCGCGTGATCCGCGCGAAGCTTCAGCGCGGCACGGCCGAGTGTCGCTGCTCGATCTCGGCCTCGAGGCGCCGCCCGGCCTCGACGAACGGGCTGCCCGGATAGGTCGCGAACAGCTGCGCGAGCACCTGCTTGCCCTCGGGGATCTTCTTCATCTTCAGGTAGGTCTCGGCGAGCAGCAGCATCGCCTCGGGCTCGAGGCCGCTGCCGTCGTAGGTCGAGAGCGCGTACTGCACGCGCTTCATCGCCGGCTCGAACTTCCCCGCGCGCAGGTAGTAGCGCGCGACGTAGAGCTCGTGGCGCACCAGCCGATCGGTCACCGAGAGCAGCATGAACTTCGCGTCGCGCGACCAGCGAGAGTCGGGGTGGTCGATCAAGAACGAATTGAGCTCCCGGTACGCGTCGACGATCGCGCCCTGGTCGCGCTCCTCCTGCGGCGGCAGCAGCACCGTGTCCGAGAGCTGGGCGAACAGCGCCTTGCAGATGCGAAAGCGCGCGTACGGCACGCCCTCGTCCGAGCGGTGATCGTGCGCGAACGATCGGTAGCTGGTGATCGCCGAGGTGAACTTCTCCTGCTCGAAGTCGATGTCGGCCAGCCTCAGCTCGGCCTCGCGGGCCCACTTCGAGTAGGCGTACTTTCGCTTGACCTCGCCGAACAGGATCTTTGCCTCCTCCCAGTCCTTGTCGAGGAACGCCTCGACCGCGCGATCGTAGGCCTTCTTCGCGTCCTCGGCGTACTTCAGCGGGTTGGCGGGCGGGGCGCTCTGCGTCTCGGCGCACCCGATGCACGGCGCGAGCGCGAGGGAGACGGCGAGGAAGAGGCGACGCACGGTGGGCCCAGGTACCGTCGAGCGGCGCGTGCGGCAAGCCCGGCGGCGCGAGCTTGACGGGCCGCGTGGGCGTTGCGATGCGCGTGCGCATGACGGGCTCGATGGACGGCAAGGTCGTGATCATCACCGGCGCGGGCGGCGGGCTCGGGCGCGCCGAGGCGCTGTTGTTCGGCGACGAGGGCGCGCGCGTCGTCGTCAACGACGTGGGCGGCGACCGCAGCGGGATGGGCGAGGACGCGTCGCGCGCCGAGCTCGTCGCCGCGACGATCCGCGAGCGCGGCGGGCAGGCGGTCGCTCACCACGGCAGCGTCGCCAGCCGCGAGGACGTCGACGCGCTCTTCGCGGTCGCCGTGCGCGAGTTCGGCCGCGTCGACGTGCTCGTGAACAACGCGGGCATCCTGCGCGATCGCACGCTGCTGAAGCTCGACGACGCCGAGTGGGCGGCGGTCCTCGGCGTTCATTTGACCGGCACGTTCCTGTGCACGCAGGCGGCCGCCAAGCAGATGATCTCGCAGGGCGGCGGCGGCCGGATCGTCAACACGACCAGCGTCTCCGGCATGCTCGGAAACTTCGGTCAGTCGAACTACGCGGCGGCGAAGGCGGGCATCTACGGGTTCACGCGCACGGCCGCGATCGAGCTGCAGAAGCACCGCATCACCGTCAACGCGCTCGCGCCGATCGCCAAGACGCGGATGACCGAGGATCTGCCGATGTTTCACGGCAAGGAGTCGATGACCCCGGAGCACGTGGCGCCCGCGGCGCTCTTTCTGGGCTCTGACCTCGCCGGCGATCGCACGGGCTTCGTGCTCGCGGTGTCGGGCTCACGCATGTACGCGTTCAAGGTCGTCGAGACCGACGGCCGCTTCAAGGAAGGCGGGCAGCCGTGGACCGCCGCCGAGATCGCAGAGAACTGGGAGTCGATCGTCCGCGCGCGCTGACGACGCCGCGCGCCGGGGCGCTCAGACGTCCTCGTCGTCCTTCTCGTTCAGCTCGTCGTCTTCTTCGTCCTCGTCGTCGTCTTCGTCGTCGTCGAAGTCGTCGTCGTCTTCGTCTTCGTCCTCGTCGTCGTCAGCCGACGGGCCCTTCGACTCGAGCTTCAGATCGATCCCGATCTCGCCGAGCTGCGTCTCGAGCATCTCGAAGAGCTCTTCGACGTCGTCGGCGCTCCACTCGTCGAGCATGTCGGTGATGAACTCGAAGAAATCGCCGCTGTCGAGGCGGCGATCGACCTCCTCGGTCTGCTCCTCGCTGAACGCCTCGAGGATGTCCTCGCGGAGCGCCTCGGTGTCGCCCTCCTCGATCGCGTCCTGCGCAGACAGACGGATTAGCTTCACGGCGCGCTTGTCGAGGTGGATCTCCATCGTCGGTCTAGGCTCCTCGTTGAGACCGTGCCTGTAGATGATGACGAAGCGCGGCGTCAAGAATGGCGGGCGCGTGGCGCGAGGTCGACAGCGCGCGATCGGCCGACTACCCTCCGGCGCGCGTGACCAGCCACCCTCCGCCCTCCTCGTCGCCGCCCGGGGCGCTCCGACGCAACGGCGGCGGGCGCGTCGCCTTCGATCGCCGCGCCGTGATCGTGCACGGCGGGCGCTCGCTGGACGCCTGGTCGATGAACGTCAGCCGCGGCGGCCTCCGCGTGATCATGGAAGACGAGGTCGCGCCCGGCGACGAGGTCGACGTCGTCGTCGGCGAGCCCGGAGAGCTCGACTACTTCTGCAAGGCGGCGCGGGTCGCGTGGGTCCAGCCCGAGCAGGGCGGCTTCATCGTCGGGCTCGAGTTCAAGGACAACGGCTCGGCGCCGAGCGTCCCCACCGCGCCCATCTCGGTCGACGGCGAGAGCGAGCGCTGATGGGCGCGCCGCGGTGACGCTCTCGCGAGGGCTCTACCGCACGACGCGCGCGCTCGACGGCGAGGAGCGCGCGCTCGCGGCCGATCGGCTGGTGTTCGTGAGGCCCCGCGACGAGCACGCCGACGTGTTCATCCCGGAAGGCAGCCAGCACAACCGCTGGCGCTTCCCTGGGCCGCCGATAAGCGTCCACGACGCCGCGTGGCTCGGCGCGCTCCAGCCGCTGCTCCCTCAGGGACACTATCTCCTCTCGCGCGAGGTGCGCTTCGACGGCGGCGCGTGGCCCGCGCGGGCGCTCGTGCAGCTGGGCTACTCGCGCCTGGGGGAGCCGATGCTCTTCCTGGGGCAGCTGCGCGCGTCACGGCGTGAGAACTCGATCTCCTTCGGTGACGCGGGCGTGCGGATCGACGACGCGGACCTCTCCGCGCTCGGGGCCGTCACGCTGTTCGTCGAGCCGGGCGCCGACGGTGCCGCGTGGGGGCGATAGCGCGACACTGTCGTCGCGCCGCCACACACCTGCGACCGCGCGCGCCACGAAACGCGTGGCTTCGTGCGTGGCACGCGCGATGCTGGCGTGCGTGTCATGAGCATCCGCAGCTTCACTCTCCTCGTCACTGCGGTCGGGCTCGCCGGTTGCGCGACCGACGACACCCTGACCACGCCCGGAGGCACGTCGCAGCCGAAGGGGGCCGTCGCGCGCGACGCGACCGAGGCGTTCCCTCGCGCCCCGCAGTCGGTCCCGGCGTTGGGCCGTGACGCGATCGCGCGGTCGTGCGCGCGCGCCGCAGAGTGCCAGCTGGGTCAGCCGTCCGACACCGGCCCCGTGTCGTCGGCAGACGCGCTCGCCCTCGCGTCGCTCTGCGTCGAGGGGTTGGTGTTCTCCGGGGAGCGCGCCATCCCCGTGAGCGGCCTCGCCACCCGCGCGTCGACAGCAGACGTGTGGGCGGCCTGCGTCGCTGGAGGCGCGAGCTGCGACGCCGTGCGCGCGTGTGACGTCGAGCGCCCGCGCGTGAGCTGCCAGGAGGATGGCTGCCTGGGGCCTGGCGACTGGCTCGAGACTCGCTGCGCGGGAGACGTCGCGACCCTCGTCACGAAGAGCGGCGACGTCGCGCGAGACTGCGCGCTCGCGCACGCCCAGTGCGATCCGTCGAGCCCGACGGGCTGCACCGATCGGCCCTACACCCGCTGCCCGGACGGGGCCGAGCGCGTCGACCGATGTGACGGCGACGTGCGCCTCGGCTGCGATCGAGAGGGGCAGGTCAGCTACCACGACTGCCGGAGGCTCGGCGGCACGTGCGGAGTGGACGCGCGCGGGACCTTCGACTGCCTGTATCCAGGAATCGACGCGTGCAGCGGTGACTCACCGCCCGGACCGAGCTGCGCCGGCGGCACGCTCGCCCTCTGCGTGCTCGGCGCGCGCGTGGAGGTCACGACGCAGTCTCTCTGCCCGTGAGGTTAGGTCATTGCGCGAGCGGGCTGGCCAGCTCGGCGGCGCGCGCGCCATCGCACAGGGCGACCGACAGGTGCCGACGGCGGAGCTCGCGAGTGTACCTCGCCGCCGCTGTCGGCTCGCGGTCCACGAGCCAGCGATGCGCCGCGCACAGCATCGCGGCCGCTTCGTCGCCCGCTGACAGGTCGGCGGCGGCGCGCATCGTCTCCGCGGCGACGCGTCGATAGTGAAACCTCCCCGGTCGGGGTGGCGCCGAAGCCCGGTAGCGCGCCCGCTCGTCGGGCCTGACCATCGAGCCGCCGTCGAGGGTGCTCGCCCCCTCGTCGAAATTTCCTCCGTCGAGGTGCCAGTCGGGCGCGAGCTCGGTCCCGGACAGCTCCATGCCTCGATGACGCTGGAGCCGCGCGAGCGACGAGAGCGCCTCGACCCGCGCGCGTCCGCGCTCGCGGGACGCCGCGCGTTCCAGCTTGATCCACGCGGCCAGCGAGGCGCGATGCTCCGCGGGCATGTACCGCATCGCGGTCGCCGCGCGGTCGTCGCGCACGAGGCGCCGCGCGAGCAGATAACGAAGCTGACTCGCCGGGTCTTCGCGCGGTGGCTCGGCGAGCGAGGGCGGCGACGTGTTCGCGTCGACGAAGGCCGTCAGCTCCTCGACCGTCATCACGCGCTCCGCGACGTGCGCGGCGTCTCGCCACGAGCCCGCGGCGAGCAGCAGCGACAGCGCCGACACGAGCTCGCCTCGGTCGAGGCGAAGGATCGCCAGCTCGGCGCGCGCGCGGCTCGGAGGGTCCAGCGGGGACTCGCGCACGTCGGCGTCGGAGGGCGTCGTCGCCGGGAGCTTCGCGACCGCGCGCCCGAGCGCGTGCGCCGCTTCATCCTTTCGCCCAGCGCGCAGCGCGAGCTTCGCCGCGAGCCACTCGCCGAGCAACGTGTCGGACGGCGCGCGCGCGAGCAGCTCGCGAGCCCGGCGGACGTCGCCCAGGCGGTACGCGAGCCACGCGAGCCGTTCGGCGCCGGGCACGACGCCGTCGGGGGGAAGCGCCGCGGCCACCTCTTCCAGCCGCGCGCGCGCGCTGCGCCCTCCGCTCGGCAGCTCGTCGCGCCGGGCGCTCGCGAGGTACGACGCGACGAGCTCTCGCGTGAGCGGGTGACGGAGCGCGCGCGTCCGCGCGTCAGCGGGCGCGTCGAGCACCGCGCGCGCGGAGAGGCGCAGCGACGACGCGGCCGACGGATCTCCCGCGACGTGCGCGGAGACGTAGAGGTCGACGGCCGCCGCGTGGTTGCCGCGCGCCAGCTCGACGCGCGCCTCCTCGGAGCGCGCGGTGGTGGCGAGTCGCAGGCGATCGTCGAACCCGGCCGCGGCGAGGCGCCTGACCTCGCGGAAGCGCGCGACCGCGTCGTCGCCGGTCGAGAGCCTCCCGAGCATGAACGCCGCCCACGTCGACTTGGCGCGCCGCGCGCTGGCGGGCAGCGCGAGCAGCTCACCGAACCGTGCGCGCGCCTCGTCGAGCCTCCCCTCGTGGAACGCGCGCGCACCCAGCGCATACAGCTCGATCTCGCGTGGCAGCGAGGCGGGCAGCGGCGCGGGCGCCGACCGGGTGGCCATCGCGACGCGCGCGCGGTCATAGGCCGCGGTGAGCCGCTCGCCGCCAGGATACGAGGCGAGGTCCGCGAGATCGGCCTCGCGCGTCGCCTCGCGCGGATCGGCGTCGGGGTCGCGCTGCGAGGCGCCGCCGCGCGTGATGGTCGAGAGCTCCCGCGCGAAGTCCGTGCGCGGCGCTCCACGCAAGAGGCTCATCCGCGATCGCAGGAACCGATCAGGAAAATCGGGGCCGCACGCGAGGACCGGCAGCGACAGCAGCAAGAGCGCGAACAGCGCCCTCCACACCCGAGACTCAGCGGACATCGAGCCGCACCTCGACGCCGCCGTCCGCGCGCACCCAGCCGAGGGGGCGCGCCGCGCCCGGGCCGAGCCCGGCGGTCTCGAACACGACCCGCTCTCCGTCTCTCGTGGCGCGAGCGTCGAACGCGTCGAACGTCGCGATCGCGCCGCCCCGGCCTGTCACCTCCACGCTCGCCGCGCGTGACGGCGCGTCTCCGTCGTTGGTGAGCTCGACGGTGACGGCGCCGTCGTCGTCACGCCGCGAGGTCGCGCGCAGCCTCGCCGCGGGCGCGAGCCCCGCGGTCAGGCGGGCCAGGCCGTCCATCGTCACGTTGCGGCGGTCGTCGCGCGTCGGCAGGCGAAACCACTCGACGCCGACGACCTCGCGCGGGCGAGCTCGCGCGAGCCAGCGAACGAAGCCGGCGAGCTCGACAGGATCCACCAGCGCGTCACGGGCGCTGAAGGCGAGGTCGCGGTCGACGTCGCCGTCCTCGGCGCGCACGTCGACGAGGCCGCGCGCGCGGTCGACGCCGATCTGGTACCCGTGCGTCGGGAGCGCGACGCGGAACGACACACCCACCCTCGCCGCGCGCGTCACCGCCGCCCTCGCTCGCGCCGCGTCGAACAGGCCCGCGGGCGCGTCGAGCTCCAGCGAGTGGACCTGCAGCACGAAGCCCGCGCTCGCCCGCGCCAGCCGGCCGAAGCTCGGCGAGCCGAGCCACGCGGGCAGCGCCGTGATCGTGAGCGGCACCTCGCCCGCGCGGGCCGCGAGCGTCGGCAACCACGCCGCATAGTTCGCCAGCCCGCGCGTCGGGCAGTCGAGATCGAGCTGCAGCTCCAGCGGTGACAGACCCGCTGCCCTCGCGCGCTCGAGCACGCCGTCGAGCGCGTCGAGCACCTCGCCGGGCGGCGTCGGCGACTCGAGCGACGCGCGCGGCAGCGTGTGCACGCGCAGCGCGAGGCCCACCGGGCGCCCCGAGGATCTGGCGCCGTCGAGCGAGAACGTCGCGAGGCTCGGGCGCGCGCGCGGATCGAGCTCCGCCGCGAGCCAGACCAGGCTCGTGAGCGCGGGCGGCGCCGACGCCACGGCCTCCTCCAGGGCCGCGCCGCGCGCTCGTTGCCACACATAGGCGCTCTGCGCGAGCGGAGGAGGCGACAGCCGCGCGCCAGGCAACAGCGAGCAGAAGAGGAGCAGCCCTACGCGATGCACGCGTTCCATGACGACGACGACAGGGCGGACTCAGCGTAGGTTTCGGGGGCTCTTCGTCGTGCAGGGCGAATCCTCGCGCCCTTCGGCCGCTTCAGGTGAAGGCGTGCTCGACCGGGCGGCGCCGAGCCTGCGCGCGCCCTCGGCCCAACTCGACTCGAAGTGTCGCTTCGGACTTCACCCTGCGCGCCTCCACGCTCAGCAGCTGGTTCCCACGGCGTTCACAGGGCGGGGGACGCCTTGTCGCGCACGAAACGGGCGAGGCGCCGAAACGGGATCGACGTCGGGCACACGGCCTCCTTCTCGGCGAGCACCGCGTCCGGCACGTGGGCGAGCGCGCGCGCGGCGGCGTCGAAATCGGGCATGCTGCGGCTCGACGCCAGCACGAGGCGCATCAGCCCCGGGTACTCGCCGCGAGAGGCGGCGATGCGCTCGCCCTCGCCCCGGTCGCAGAGCCCGCACGCGACGCAGCCGCTGAACGCGGGCATCGCGTCGCGATCGTCAGGGCCGACCGGCGGCAGGCGGTCATCGCGGTAGTTCTCCAGGAAGAGCGGCAGCCCCGTCGGTCTGCCGGAGACCCGCGCGACCAGGGAGCGCATCAGCGCGAGCGCGAGGATGACGAGCGCGCGGAGCTGAGCCGACACCCCCGTGATGTACCACCGACGCCGCCGACCCGCGAAGCGTAACGGTTACGGTCGTGTGACGGGCGGGGCAGGCGCAGTTGCGTCGATTTGCCGCAAATCATGGGGATCTGAGGCTGGCATGAGCCCTGCTTTGGTGGACCTCGAAGCGCACCCACGCGCAACTCCCCAAGGAAAACGACCATGACCGCCATCCACGTCCTCTCCGTTGCTCCCGCCTCCCACGACGACTCGCCCGCGGCCGATGTCGCGCTGGTCGCAGGGCTGGTCGCCGGTGACGACGGCGCCTGGCGCACGTTTCAGCGGCGCTACGACCGCCTGATCTACCGCTGCATCACGCGCGTCACCGGGCGCTTCGCGGCCCGGCTCGCGACCGACGACGTGGCCGAGATCTACGCGACCCTGCTGCTCAGCCTGGTGGCCAACGACAAGCACAAGCTCCGCAGCTTCGATCCGTGCCGCGGCAACCGCTTCAGCTCGTGGGTCGGGATGCTCGCGGTCAACGCCGCCTACGACCACCTCCGCTCGGTGAAGCGGGACGCGGGCAAGACCAGCATCGTCGAGGCCGAGTCGCTGCAGTCCGAGCTGCCTGATCCCTTCGACGTGTGCGCCGAGCGCGAGCGCGCGTCCCGCGTCGAGAGCGCCCTCGCCGACTTCTCCGCCAAGGATCGCACGTTCATGGACCTCTACTATGGCGAGGGCCTCGCGCCCGAGGAGGTCGCCTCGCGGATGAACATCTCCGTGAAGACGGTCTACTCGAAGAAGCACAAGATCCAGTCGAAGCTCGAGGGGCTGCTCGGCGGCGAGAAGGTGGCTGCCTGAGCCTTCCAGTCGGCGACGGTCGTCGTCGGTTCCGCGACCGCTAGATCCACATTGAATCTGTCCGCGGGACCAACGACGCTCCCGGCGTGACGACCGCCCGACTCCTCCGCGCGCGGGTTCGGTCGGGAGGGGGGCGCGCGACAGCGTGAGGGGGCTGCGGTCGCTCGGTCGGATCGCCGCCGGGGCGGTGATCGGCGCGGTGTACGTGCCCGCGCTCTCGCTCCTGATCGCCCGGCGCGCGGCGGCGGACACCCGGGTGATGGGCGTCGAGGCGTCGCACGTCACCCGCGCGATCGTCGAGCGCTTCCCCGATCACGTGGCGTCTGCCACGCGCCTGGTCGCGTCGATGGCGCTCATCGAGGGGGTGCTCGTGGGCGTCGTCGCGGCGCTCGTCCTCGAGCTGCGCGACGCGGCGCGCCTCCGCCACCTCGGCCCGCGCGCGCTCACGCCGCTCCTGTGGCTCGTGCCGATCGCGCACCTCGCGCACCTGACGTGGGCGATGGCGTGGCGTCCCGCGATGTTCTCGGAGGCGTTCTACGAGGCGGGCGGCGCGCGGAGGTTGCTCGAGGTCGTGGTGACCGATCAGCTCGGCCCCGGCGGGGTCGTCGTCGCGTGGGCGCTGCTCGCGGCGCTGCTGGTGCTCGGCGCGGGAGAGCGGTCGCGCGCGTCGTGGGCGCGTCTCCGTGGTCGCGCGAAGGCTCACGCGCCCGCCGCGCTCGCGCTCGCGCTCGCCCTGCTCGCCGCGTGGGCGGTGCCCAGCGCTGCTCCGCGCGCGAGGGTGTCCGATGACGGGCGCGCGAACGTCCTCGTGCTCGCGGCAGACTCGCTCCGCTCGGATCGCGTGACGCCGCGGACGATGCCCGCGCTGTCGCGGTTCGCCGGCGAGGCCGTGTCGTTCGAGCGCGCGTATGTGTCGCTGCCGCGCACGTTCCCGTCGTGGGTGACCTGGCTGACCGGGCGCTGGCCGCACGAGCACGGGGTTCGCCACATGTTCCCGTCCGCGCGCGCGCGCTCGCGTGACCTCCGGGCCCTGCCTGCGCGGCTCGCCGCGTCGGGCTATTTCACGGCGGTCGCGAGCGACTACGCGGGGGACATCTTTCCGCGGGTCTCGCTCGGCTTCGCCCGCGTCGACACGCCCACCTTTCATTTCGGTGAGCTGATCCGGCACCGCGCGATCGAGGCTCAGCCCCCGGTGTTGCCGCTCTTCACGTCACGCATCGGCCGCTGGCTGGCGCCGACGACGCGAGGGCTGGCGCGCATGCCCGACTCGACCGACGTGGCGGCGCGGACGCTGGCCGCGATCGACGCGGCCGATCGCAAGCCGTTCTTCGTCGTGGCGTTCTTTGGTGATGCTCACTTTCCTTACGCCGTGGGCCACGCCGATCGCGGCGGCTTCGTCGACGCGTCGTACCGGGGGCGCTTCAAGTACGAGAAGCAGAACCGCCTCGGTCGCGACGCGCCGCCTGACGCGGCCGACGTCGCGCAGATCCGTGGCCTGTACGACGGCGCGACGCGCGCGGTGGATCGCGGGCTCTCGCGCGTCCTCGAGGGGCTTCGCGCGCGTGGGCTCGATCGCTCGACGGTGGTCGTCGTGACGGCGGACCACGGCGAGGCGCTGTTCGAGCAGGGCAGGGGGCAGGGTCACGGCGACCACCTCTTCGGCGAGGACGTGCTGCGCGTGCCGCTCTTCGTGCGCGACGGTCGCGCGCCGCGCGCGGCCAAGGTGGACGCGGTCGTGCGCGACGTCGATCTCGCGCCGACCCTCGCCGAGCTGGTCGGGCTCGACGCGCCCGGTGCGTTCTCGGGCGAGTCGTTCGGCGCGGCGCTGCGCGGCGGCGCGGTCACGGGACGCGACGCCTTCGCCGAGACCGGCCTGTGGTTCACGGAGGAGCTCGACGGCGTCCCGCGCGAGCTGAGGCTTCCTTACCCCGATGTGTCGCGCATGCTCGAGGTCGAGCGAGAGCGCGGCGACGACGTGGTGCTGTCAGAGCGCTGGGTCGCGACGACGACGATGGCGAAGCACCGCGCGCTCACGACCGCGACGCACCGGCTCGTGCTCGCGCCGACGCGCGCTGGGCTCCGCGCGATGCTGTTCGATCTGTCTCACGACGCCGCGTGTGAGCACGATCTCGCGCCCCAAGCGCCCACGCTCGTCGACGAGCTGCGCGCGCGCCTGCTCACGTGGGTGCTCGCGGACCGTGAGCTGTCGCTGACGTCGGGTCATCTCTTGCATCGCGGGCGCGCCGTCGAGGCGTCGAGCGCCGTCTCCCTCCCGTCGCCATGAGCCGCGCACGCCTCGCGGCCGCGCCGCTGATCGCTGTCCTCGTCGGCTTCGCGGCGTTCACGGCGAGGCGTGAGGGCACGCCGCGCACGCCGCCGCTGCCGATCCCGTCGAGCGCTCCTTCGCCAGCCCCCTCGGCGTCGGGGCCGCTGGTCTCGCGCGTCGAGCGGCTCGCGGACCACCTCGACCGTGTGAGGCTCGAGGTGCCTCGGCTCGCGCGCGCCCACGAGGCGTTTCGCAAGGCCTCCTGGCGCTCGTTCCCGTCACCTTACGCGCGCTCGGCGGGCGTGCCGCGGCGCGCGCTCTCCGTCGTCGGGCTGCCGTCGACGCGCGAGGTCGATCAGAAGGCGGAGCAGGCCCACGGCTGGCGCGAGGACGAGCGGACCTGGAACATGAGCCAGGCGAGCTTCGATCTGCGCGAGGCGTTCATCGCCCCTCCGCCGTCGACGATCCGGTACCGCGCGCGCGTGCCCGAGGGCGGCAAGCTCGAGGTCGCGACCGCCGCCGTCGCGCTCCCCGCAGCGGCCATGGTCTTCGAGGTCGCGGTGGTCCCGAGCGGCGCCGCGCGCGTCATCGTCGACAGGTCGCGCGTGTCCGCGGGCGACGCGCCAGGGTGGCACGATCGATCGATCGATCTCTCCAGGTTCGCCGGGCTCGACGTCGAGCTCGAGCTGGTCGCGACGACCACCTACACGGGAGACGTGCCGCCAACGGCGATGTGGGGCACGCCCACGCTCCTCGGGCGAGGGCCTGCGCCGGTGCCAGCGTCGGTCCTGTGGATCGTGGTCGACGCGCTGCGACCGGACGTCCTCGAGTCCTCGCACTCGCCCGAACTCGACGCCGCGCGCGCGTCGGCGCCGCTCGCGCCAAAGGAAGCATGGCTCCCCGCCATGCCGACGGTCGCGCCGAACCTCGACGCGCTCGCGAGGCGCGGCGTTGCCTTCGCCGACGCGACGAGCGCCGCGACCTGGACGCGCCCCGGCACGGTCGCGTTGCTCGCGGGCGCGCGCTCGACCGAGCTCGGGCTCGACACGCTGCCGTGGGTGCTCCCTGACGCGACGATCCAGCATTTCTACGCGCAGGCGCCGCCGCTCGTGACGCTCGCGCTCCGGCGGGCCGACGTCCGCGTCGAGGGCTTCGTCAACAACTTCTTCCTCGCCGGGTACGCGCGCGTCGGCGTCGACGCGGGCTTCTCGCGGCTGGTCGATCATCGCCACGAGACGCTCGACACGCGCCGCATCGTCCGCGACGCGGTCGAGTCGATCGGGGCGCATGCAGGCGAGCGGACGTTCACCTTCGTGAATCTCAACTCACCTCACAATCCTTACGACCCGCCCGAGCGCTGCCTCGCGCGCGTCCCGCCGCCGCCGCTCGGCCCGACCGAGCCGAACGTGCGCAAGTACCTGGCCGAGATCTCGAAGGACGACGAGGCGATAGGCGAGCTGATGGCGGCGGTCGACCGCGCGGGCGCGCGCGAGCGCACGCTAATCGTCGTGACCGCCGATCACGGCGAGACGCTCAGCGAGGACCACGACTGGCTCGTGATGGGGCTCGGCAAGGGGCAGGGCTCGACGAGGTTCCGCCACGCGAACGCGATGTTCGACGAGACGACGCGCGTCCCGCTCGTGATGTCGCTGCCGGGGAACCTGCCCGAGGGCGTGGTCGTGCGCGCGCCGGTCTCGACGATCGACGTCGCGCCCACGGTGCTGTCCCTGCTCGGCCTGCCGCGCCCGCGTCGCATGACCGGCGAGGATCTCTCGTCGCTCGCCCGCGGAGGTGCCGGTCGGCGAGACCGCCCGATCATGAGCGAGGGGCGGGGTGCCCGGAGCCTCCGCGTCGGGCGCTATCGTTACGTCGAGCGAGACCCCATCGCGCGCGAGCTCACCGGAGCGCCGGGCGGGCACCGCGTCTGGCGAGAAGAGCTCTACGATCTCGACGCCGACCCTGGTGAGCGCCGCAACGTGGCCGCCGAGCTGCCCGACGTCGCGGCCCGCCTGCGCGAGGCCCTCGGGGCCGCGCTGTCGACCTCGACGACGCACGACACGAAGGACAGCGAGGCGCTCGCGGGCTCTCGACACGTGCGGCGCCCGACCGGCGAGCCGCTGCGCGTGAGGGTGAGGTTCGTGGGCGCAGGCAAGGCGCGGAGGTTCGTGCTCCGCGGGAGTCTGCCCGCGCCAGAGTCCGGCGCGCCCACGCCGACGGTCACGGGCAACGTCATCGGCGCCGAGCCCGAGGCGCTGCGGCTCGACGGCCGCGAGTTCGACGCCGCGCTGACGACGCTGCCCGACGGGCTCGTCGGCCTGGATCTCCAGATCTCCCCGTCGACGACGCCGGTGTCGTGGGAGCTGTCGCTCGACGACGCCCCGCTCCCGGCCTCGCTCGTGTTCGGAGGAGCGTACGGGCTCTCGATCGAGCCGCTCGCGACAGGCCTCGTGCTGCCCGACGCGCGCGCGTTCGCCGTCGGCGCCGGGTTGCCGCGGCTCGAGCCGCGCCTCGATCTCGGCGCGTTCATCGTAATCGCGCCCGGCGACGTGTCGGTGGTCGACGGGCGAAGCGACGACGCGATGCAAGAGATGCGCGGGCTGCTCGAGTCCTGGGGCTACGCGAAGACCACCAAGTGACCAAATCGCGAAGCTTGCCCGAAGCTTGATGGCCCGACTACTCTCTCCCCCACGGAGACCCCATGAACCGCAACCACACCGCGTCTTTCCTCGCCGTTGCCGCACTCCTCACCTCGGGCGCCGCGCTCGCGCAAGATCCGCCGCCGCCTCCGCCCGCGCCCCCGGCTGGTGGCGCCCCCGCGACCGGCAGCGAGAAGGTCGACGGCACCAGCGGTCCGTCGGCGCACTCGCAGGTCGTTGGCACGTTCGCGATCACCTGGTTCGGCGTCGGTGACGTGCCGATCGCCTCTGGCCAGGCCGCCAACCGCCAGTCGATCGCGACCCCGGCGATCGGCGCGCGCTACTGGCTCAACGAGAAGCTCGGCATCGACGCCGGCCTCGGCTTCGCCTCGCGGAGCGGCAGCACCGAGACCAAGAACGGCGGGACCACCGTCACCGTCGACCAGCCGTCGTCGAGCGCGTTCTGGCTCCACGTCGGCGTCCCGCTCGCGCTCGCGCACGCGGGCAACTTCACGTTCCTCGTCACGCCCGAGCTCAACTACGGCAGCGCCTCCGGCACCATCAAGGGCACCCCTGCGATGGGCATGACCCCCGCGGGCCCCGACACCGATCTCAGCGGCAGCCGCATCCTCGCGGGCGCGCGCGCCGGCGCCGAGGTCCACTTCGGCTTCATGGGCCTGCGCCGCCTCAGCCTCGAGGGCTCGGTCGGCCTGTTCTACGACTCGCAGTCCTGGAAGGCGTCGTCCACGGTCAACGGCGCCGAGGTCAGCGCGAAGGGCAGCGAGACCATCATCTCGACCTCGTCGATCAACCAGCCGTGGGACTTCTTCCGCGGCAACGTCGCGGCCCGCTACTACTTCTGAGCCAGGGGATCCCCGAATGACGCCACTTCTCCGCACCACGCTGCTGCTCGGCGCGCTCGGGCTCGCGGCCTGCACCAACGGCAGCGGCGGCGGGCCCGGGCAGGGCGCGTCGCTCGGCTCGACGACCGGGTTCGGCAACAGCGATCCCGGGCCGTACTCCGGGACTGGCAACCCGGGCAACCGCCCGTCGCCGCCCGGAACCTCACCCGGCGGTCGCCCCGGACCTTACGCCACCGGCGGCGATGTCTGCGACCTCATCTGCGGCTACGTCGAGCAGTGCCTCGGAGGGACGTCCGCGTGCCTCGAAGCCTGCAACGCCGAGCTCGGGTCCGTCCCGTGCTCCGAGGAGCTGGGCGCGCTGTATCGTTGCGCCGGCGCGTTCATCACTTGCAAGACCGACCCCAAGGAGAACGACAAGGAGAAGGACAAGGAGGGGGAAGACAGTCCCATCCAGATCGACGAACAGGGCCTGAAGCAGTGTGAGGACGCCTTCAAGGCGCTGGTCGCGTGCGAGTCCTCCCACCAGGGCAGCGGCGGCGCCGCGGGGTCATCGCAGGGCGGCTCCGGCGGCTCCGGCGCCAAGGGCGGCAACGGCCAGGGCCAGGGCGGTTCCGGCCTCGGCGGTCAAGGCGGCTTCGGCCTCGGCGGTCAGGGCGGTTTCGGCCTCGGCGGTCAGGGCGGGTAACCGTAACAGACCTCGAACCCGGTTGCTGACGGCGCGTGCCTCACCGTGAGGCGCGCGCCGTTTGCTCTTCAGCCGGGGCCTTCCTTGCCAGTGATCGTCTTCCAGAACATCCGCCGGATCTCGTGGTGCCCGGGGGTGTTGGGGTGGATGCAGTCTCCGTAGAACCAGGTGTCGGCGCCCGCCCCGATGCCGTGGTCGTAGAAGGTGTCGTGCAAGGGCGCGACCGTGCCGACCTTGCTCACCTCCTCGACGAGGACCGCGTTCCACCCGCCGAAGAACGGATCGCTCGGCGTCTTCGGGAAGAGCGACAACAGCCCCGGACATTTGTGATCGGCGAAGTCACTTTTGCCGCCGGTGGGATC
>CAUJFL010000464.1 GCA_963169165.1 Myxococcota bacterium
CGTTCGCCGCGCCGCCGTCGCCTCCGACGCCGCCAGAGGCCGTGGAGGCGGAGCCGGAGGCGCCGTCGTCTTCGTCCTCGTGCACCGAGGCCTGTCCCTCGGCGCACGCCCAGAGCATCGCGCTGCCAACCAGGGTCCAAGTGAAGCGCCGCATGTGATCGATGCATAGCCCGCGCGCTCGCGGTGTGTCAGCCCAAAATGTCCGACAGGAGCGAGCCCACCTGCGACTACATTGCGCGCGCGATGGCGGACGGAGTGCTGCTGACGGCGCATGGTTCGATCGAAAATCTCGATGAGTTGCCGGATTTTCTCGCGCGCATTCGCCACGGGCGCCCGCCCTCGGCGGCGCTCGTCGACGACGTCGCGCGCAGATATCGCAGCATCGGCGGCTCGCCGCTCCTCGCGACCACGAGGGAGGTGGCGCGGCTGCTCGAGCGCGAGCTGGGCTTGCCGGTCGAGCTGGGGATGCGCCTCTCTCGCCCGGAGATCGGCGAGGGTCTCGCGGCGCTGCGCGCGCGCGGGGTCTCGCGCGTGCTCTCCCTGCCGCTCGCGCCGCAGAGCGTGCATGTGTATCACGCGGCGGTCCGCGAGGTGGTGGGCGACCTCGCGCTGGTCGAGGCGGCGCCGTGGGGGCGGTCGCCGGCGTTGCTCGCGGGGCTATCCGAGAAGATCGACGACGCGCTCGCCGCGCTGCCGCCCCACCTGCGCGACGAGGCCCCGCTGATCCTGACCGCGCACAGCCTGCCGGTGCGCGCGATCCGCGCGGGCGATCCGTACGAGGCCCAGCTCCGGGAGCTGTGCGACGCGCTCGTCTCCTCGCGCGGCGAGCGGCGACGCGTGACGGTCGCGTTCCAGAGCCAGGGCGCAGACGGAGGCGAGTGGCTCGGCCCCGAGCTCCACGCGTGCCTCCGCGAGCTGGCCGAGGGCGACGCGCGCGCGGTCGTCGTGTCCGCCGTGGGCTTCCTCGCCGAGCACGTCGAGACTCTCTACGATCTCGACATCGAGGCGAGGTGGATCGCCGAGGGGCTCGGGTTGAGGTTCGTTCGTTCTCGCTGCCTCGACGCGGCCCCCGCGCTGATCCGCGCGCTCGCCGCCGTCGCGCGGCACGAGCTGGCACGTTGACGCGACAGCGATGTCAGCTGGTGCGCCGCCCACCTGCGCCGCGCGTCGTCTCCCGCGGGGTGGTACGAGAGTTGTATGGTTCGCGCGCCATGAACCGCGCGGCCGCTCCCTCGCTCGTCCTGCTGGGGCTCTCGCTCGGGGGCCTCGCGTGCGGCGCGCAGGGCGACGAGATGGCGAGCAGCTACGCGGCGGAGGACGGCGCCCCGAACGCGCCGTCGGGCGCCGGCGGCGCGACGAGCGGCGCGGCGCCGGGCGGAGCCGCTGGCGCCGCGCTGCCACCCGAGCGAGAGATCGAGCGAAAGTATCAGGCTCCCGTGGCCTCGAAGCGCTTCGTCTGGCTCGCCAACCCGAAGAGCGGTCGGGTCGCGTTCGTCGACGCCGTGACGGCGGAGGTCAGCCTGGTCGAGGCGGGCAACGGCCCGACCACCGTCGCGGTCATCCCCGGCGCCGAGGACGCCGCGATCGTGCTGAACGCGCTGTCCCTCGACGCGACGGTGATGCGGGTCGGCGCGGACGGGATCGCCGCGCGCCGCGTCGAGATCCCGTCGGGCGGCAACGCGTGGGCGGTCACGCCGTCCGGCGCGCGCGCGATCGCCTGGACCGACGCGAAGCTCGTGCAGAAGGCTGATCCGCTCGATGGATACCAGGACGTGACGGTCGTCGATCTGACACCAGGGGCCGAGCGCGGCGCGATGCTCTCCGTCGGGTACCGCCCGATGCGGGTGTCGTTCGCGACCGATGGCCAGCGCGCCTTCGTGGTCACGCAGGACGGCGTCTCGGTGCTCGAGCTGTCGGGCGAGCCGCGCGTCGCGTCCAACGTGCGCGTCACCGATCCAGGCAAATCGCTGGATGGCGACGCCGTCGTCGTCTCGCCGGACGGCGCTCGTGCGATCGCGCGACGCCCCGGAGAGAAGGGCGTCGCGGTCGTCGAGCTCGCCACGTCCGCCGTGGCGGTCGTCGCGCTCCCGTCGGCGCCGAGCGACGTCGAGCTGTCCGCCGACGGCAAGAGCGCGCTCGCGGTGCTGCGCGAGTCGGGCGAGGTCGCGTGGTTCCCGCTGCCGGAGGCGCTCGGAGACCCGAGCCTCGTCGTCCGCAAGAAGATCGCCGACGTGGGCCAGACGATCGGCTCGGTCGTCGCCGCGCGCGCCGGCACGCGCGCGTTCGTGTTCTCGTCCGCCGTGCCCGAGCCGCGCATGTCGGTGATCTCGTCGGTCGATCCGGCCGCGGCGCCGCTGCACCTCTTGCTGCGTGCGCCGGTCGGCGGCGTGTTCGCGAGCGACGACGGCGACCACGCGCTCGTGCTCCACGATCAGCCGCCGAAGCCCGCCGATGGCTCCGCACAGACGAGCTACGTCGCGGCGTTCAGCTTCGTGCCCGTCGCGACCGGCGCGCCGCCGAAGCTGCAAGGGCTCGCCGCGAAGCCCGTCGCGGCGGCGATCTCCCCGTCCGGCGATCGCGCGATCGTCGCGACCGGCGCGGGAGCCGCTGGCCCGTTTCGAGCGTATGTCGCGCGCGCGCCGAGCCTGGCGATCGACGCGTTCGAGCTGCCGAGCGCGCCGATCTCGGCCGGCCTCGTCCCCTCGGCGGCGCGCGCGTACGTCGCCGAGGAGCACCCCGAGGGCCGCCTGTCGCTGATCGATCTGGAGGCAGGCAGCATCAAGACCATCACAGGCTTCGAGCTCGCCGCGAAGGTCGTCTACGGAGGTGCCAAGTGAGGCGCGCCGCGCTCGCGCTGTCGCTGCTCGCGGCGGCGTGCGGGAGGCGCGAGTCGTTCTGGGACGCCGACGCGCCCGACGCCCGCCTGGTCGCCGCCAGCGACTCGGCCGTGTACGTCGTCGACGGGCCCGCCGAGCGCGTCGTCGAGCTGTCGGTCGGCGAGGGCTCGGCGCTGGCGACGCGCTCCTTCCCGCTCGGTCGCGCGCCGGTCGTCATCGCGGCGTCGGATGACCGCTCGCGGATCGTCGTGCTGTCCCACGGCGACGTGCCGCGGACGCGCCCCGACGATCAGGCGCCGTCGCTCACCGCGCTGTCCCAGGCCGGGGCGGTGACGTATCCCCTGAGCGATCCACGCTCGTCGCTGGTGCTCGACGCCCAGAGCGACTTCGCCATCGTCGGCGCGGCGGCGAGCGATCAATTCGTCTCGAACCCGAACGAGCTCGTCCTCGTCGATCTGAGGCGTGGCCCTGGTCCTGACAACCCGCGGAGCCACACCGTGCGCAGCTTCGGCGGTCGTCCGGCGTTCGTCACCGCGCTGCCAGGCCTCGCGTTGCCCGGCGGCGAGCGGCGGCGGCTGCTGCTCACCGAGAGCGAGCGAGAGCTCGGGCTCGTCGATCTCGAGGACCCGACGCGCGGCGAGATCACGGTGCGGCTCGCGTCGGGGGGCGCGCTGCGGCCGGGTGCCGTCGCGGCGAACGACGGCGACGACGCGCGGGACGACGACACTCGCGTCGCGGCGCTGCTCGCGACCGAGGCCACGATGGTGGTC
>CAUJFL010000465.1 GCA_963169165.1 Myxococcota bacterium
GCCGAGCCGCGCGGCGATCCACGCCTTGGTCTCGCGGCGCGCGCGCCGATCGACCCACTCGTCGACCGCGGGCACGCGCCGCCGCACCGTCTCCCGCGCGAAGTGCCACGGCGCCTGCAGCAGCGGGTGCGCGCGCCACACGCCGGGGCTCGGCAGCCCGAACCGCGCGTAGGTGGGAGGAGGCACGAACCAGCTCGCGTAGCCGAGCTGCAGCCCGCGCTCCCAGCGCTTGACGAGGCGGGTCTTCAGATCGTCGCCGTCGCGCGGGCCGTAGCTCTCGAGGTACGAGCGGGCGAGGTTCACGCCGTCGTCGCCCGCGGTCGACGCGCCCTTCACCATCGACGTGAACACCAGGCCGAGCGCCTCGTCGACGTCGCGCGGGTACCAGCGCGGCTGCACGCCCATCAGGTGCCCGACCCACCGCCAGAAGAGCATCATCGCCTCGATCTCCTCGCGGCTCGTGCGGTAGCCGAGCGCGCGCAGCCCGTAGCCGGGGATGAAGCTGCCGCCCATCAGCGTGAGCAGCGCGTCGGCCTGGCTGATCGGCACGCCCCAGGCGTCGAGGTCCCAGCCGGGGTGCGCGAGCAGCCGGCGGCGGACGAAGACGTGCATCAGCCTGACGCGCATCGCGGTCGCGCGGCCCTTGCCGCCCGGCTCGAGCGCGCGGGGCTCGGAGACGTCGACCCAGAACGACGCGGTCTCGAGGAAGCGCCGGTTCGCGGACTCGCCCGCGTACGCGCCGGTGAACGCGAGCGGCTTGGCGACCGAGCTCTCGCGGTAGCCCTCGAGGGTGATGGCGCCGGCGAAGCTGTACATGTGCGTGCCGAAGCGGCGGAACACGCGCGCGCCGAGCTCGATGACGTGGGGATCGACCCACGACGGGACGACCTCTTGCTCCTCGAACAGCCGCTTCAGCGACTCGGGGGCGTCGGGGACCTGCTCGACGCCGCGCTCGAGCGCGATATCGACCATGCGCCGACCCTCGGCCTGGCCGCGCGGCAGCATCCCCTCGTCGATGAACGCCTCGGCGACGGGATCGGCGTCGTAGTAGTTCTCTCCCCAGGTGCGCACGGTCGCGTCGGGCAGGCGCGGATCGACGCCGAAGACCGCGTGGAGCACGCTGCGGAGGCGCTCGGTCGCGGGCGAGTCGATCTTCTCCCAGTAGCGAAACTCGGTCGGGATGCGGTGGCTCACGCGCGACAGCGTAGCCGCGCTCGGCGCCGCCGGGCGCGCGATCGGCGCGGAGCGCGCAGGCGGGTCACGCGCGCGCTCGTCGTGGACGCCGCCACGGACGGGCGCCACGCGAGCCCGAGCGCCGCTGCTCGACGACGCGGCCGTGACCCGCAGCGTCGCGGCGCGGGCGAGCGCGGGCAGCTCCACGCGCTGCCGAGATCGGCGCGCCTGGCGAACGGCCGAGGGTCAGAAGCGCCCCAGATACCTCGGAGGCAGCCCGCGCGATGACACGGGCGAGCGTGAGACGTGCTGGTCGGCGACTCGCACGAGCTCTCCCGCGCCCGCGTCCGCGACGAAGCAGCTCCCGCACTCGCGCAGGCAGCGAACGTCGCCGAAGCCGAACGGGCTCGACCTCGCGAGCTCGGTCGTCGCCCCCGTGGCGAGCTCGACGCGAACGAGCGCGTCGGCGAGTTCGCGATCGCGGTCGCCATACGTCACGACGAGCAGCGCGCCCGAGGCGTCGACGTCGGCGAACGGGCTCGGCGGCGCGGGGGTTCGATGCACCGCGATGAGCGTCGGGGGCAGGGTCGTCGTGTCGAGCACGGCGATCCCCGCGCGCGCGAGCTGCGCCGTGGGGCCGTCGAGGAACCTACCGGAGCAGACGAGCACGAGGCGCGTGCCCTCGGCGTTCACCGCCGCGCCGCCGCAGCTCGCGAGCCCGGGCAGCGCCAGCGTCCACGCGACCTCGTCGCGCGAGGGATCGATGCCGACGACGGCGCCGTCGCCCGCCTGCTGGAACGCTCGATCCATCCGCTCGAGCGGCACCACGATCTGTGCGCCGACGCGCAGCAGCCGGGTGGGGCGGGGCAGCAGCGCGCCGTCACCGGGCAGCGGGATGCTGGACACCGCCACGTGCGCGCGGTGATCGATGACGAGCACGTCGCTGCCGCGTGACAGCGGCGGCGCCTGCGGAGACGCCGCCGAGTCGTAGCGCGTGACGTACGCGCGGCGGTCGTCGATCTCGAGATAGTCTTGCGGGTTCGTCGCGTTCCCTGCAGACAGCGCGAGCTGGCCCTCGACGGCGCCCGACGCCGGATCGAGCCACGTGACGACGCTGGCCGGATAGCGATCCAGCAGCACCACGCGGCCGCTCGGCGGCAGCGAAGACGGCGTGGTGACGTCGCCCGACAGCGGCGCGCCGAGCCCCGCCGCGGCCGATGAGCTCGAGAGGACGGAGGCGGAGACGACGGCGCCGGTCGTGTCGGCGAGCGCGATCGACGACGACGCGTAGTCGGTCGCGACGACGACGAGCCCTCGCCCGCAGGCCGTGGGGGCGAGCGAGACGCCGCCCGTGTCCGCCTCGGGGCGGGGCGCGCCGCAGCCCGGCTGCGCGGAGGTCGCGAGCAGGGTGAGGCCGAGGGCGGACGTCGAGAGCTTCACGGGGTTGTGTGGTGATCCGGGGAGACCGTGCCAACTGATAGGTTCATGCCTCGAGGAGCCCTACGCGCGCCGACCGGCGAGGCGCGCCCTCGTCGCGAGAGTGATGGCCCCGGGCGCTCGGCTGGCGAGGCCGAGCGCGACCTGTGCGCCGAGGACGACCACGTGATCGCGGAGAGCGAGCCGACCACCGCCGCACCGCTTCCCAAGAGCCGCTCGGTCAACGCCCGACCACCTCGAACGACGCGAAGTACGCGCGGCCCGGCAGCGGGTAGCCGAGCGTGTCGACGAGGCGCGCGCCGAGGGCGTTGGCGACCCTCACCGCCACGCGGAGTCGCGCGTCGAGGAGCGTCGCCTCGGCCTCTGCGTCGAGCCTCTGCTGCGCCGGGAGGAGCACCAGCCCGCGGCGGTCGACCACGCGGCTCGCCTGGTGCCAGCCGCGAAGTGTGACGGCCAGCTCGTCGAGCGCACCCCACGGCGCCGTCGCCGCCCTGATGGACGGCGCGACGGTCAGCCGCGCGCGAAACGGGACGAGATCGCCTGCGCGGTCCTCGGTCGTCACGCGTGGCTCGAGCGCGGTCGCGGTCAGCCACGCGGAGAGGTGGCGGGAGAGCTCGACGCGCGCGTCGAGCTCGGCGCCGAGCGTGCGCGCCGCCCCGGTGTTGTACGGCCGGACGAACCCCAGCGAGGAGCGCTCGTAGGTCACGAGCTCTCGCGTCCACTGAGCGAAGAGCGCGAGGTC
Organism: Myxococcota bacterium; assembly: GCA_963169165.1. Taxonomy (GTDB): domain Bacteria; phylum Myxococcota_A; class Polyangia; order Polyangiales; family Polyangiaceae; genus JADLFU01. The sequence continues at coordinate 3,353 of CAUJFL010000465.1, forward strand.
GAGCGCGGCGCGGACGCCGCCTGTCCCGCGACGCGCTGCGCGGATCCCCGCGTCGACGATCTCTCCTCGCTCGGGCGTGAGCGCTGGATTGCCGCGCACGGGCCCGGTCACGCCGAAGCGCTCGCCCAGCGTCGGCACGCGCGTGTAGCGCCCCGCGCCGCCGTACGCCGTCACGCCGAGGTACGTGGCGGAGGCCATCGCGCGAGCGGACGGCGCCATCGTGTCGCACGCGCGCGCGCCGTCGCCGGTGGAGGTGCCGTGGCACTCTACCGCAGCGAGGCCGTCGAGCCGCGCGCGCTCCCCGAGGTGCGCCGTCATGGCGCCGCCGACGCGCGAGAACATGCGGCGCGCAGCCTGCGTCGTCGCGGCGTCGATCGCGAGCCGCTCGTGCGCGAGACGAGCGTCGGCGCGCAGCGTCGTCTGCGGTCCCAGCTCGGCGCGGACGTCGGCGGTCTGCTCCACGCGTGAGCCCCTCACCGTCGCCCCGGGCGCGCCGAGCGCGAGCTCGAAGTAGGGATCGTCGTACCGCGACGACGATGACAGCGCGGAGGTGCCGAGCGACAGCTCGACGCCGTCTCGCTCGCCGAGGTGGCCTCTCGCGGCGAGCAGCGTGCGAGAGGCGTGCTGTCGCGCGCGGATCGCGGGAGAGAGCGCGTTCCCCGGCACCCCGGCGTCTCGGATCGCGTGAGAAGCGACGACGTCGAGGTGTCCGCCGCGCGGCAGCGGCGCGCGCCCGATCGCCCAGGCGTCGACGATCGAGCTGTCCGCGTTGCGGCGCCGTCTCACGCGATCGTCTCTCGCGTCGAACGCCGTGCCGCCGTCGTCGACGTACTCGAAGTCGTTGGTCTGGCGCGACGTTCGCAGCGCGAAGACCGCGCCTCCGTCCTCGTCGCCGACGGAGGCGCGCAGCCTCGACTCGCGCGCGCCGAAGCTGCCGATCGTCGCCCCGTAGGCGAGCTCGCGTCGCCCCACGCGTCGCGGATCGAAGAAGATCGCGCCGCCGATGCCGAGGCGATCGGCGACCAGCGGCGCGTGCCCGCGGTAGATCTCGACGCGCTCCATCGCGAACAGCGGCAGCGCGCTCAGGTCCGCGGTGCCGCCGACGTCGTCGTTGACGCGGATCCCCCCGACATAGACCGGCGTCTCCGCCGACGTCGCGCCGCGCACCGCCGCGGTCGACACCGCGCCCGCGCCGCCGTCGACCACGCTGACGCCTGGCGCGCCGCGGAGCACCTCGGCCGCGGTGACGCCGGGTACACGGAGGCGCGCGCCGTCGACGACGGTCGACGGAACGGCCGCGTCACGGCTCGCGCGAGGGGACAGCGGGCGCTCTCCCACCACGGAGACATCGTCCGCGCGCGCGGGCGTCGCGGTGACGAGAGAGAGCGTGAGAGGGGAGAGGAGCAGCCAGCGCATCGGACCTTCGAGCCGCACCCCGCGGCGCTACGGAGCGGTGTCGGCAGGTCTCCGGAGTCCCGAATCTTCCTCTGGCTCCGCCTTCCCAGGCTCCGCGGCCTCGTGAAGAGAGGCGGGCGGGTGGCCCAGTGGCGTGTTCGGAGCCGTCGTCCTCGGTCACCGTAGCGGGGGCTCTGCCGGGCTCACACCGGCTTCCCTCTTGCGCGCGTCGGCCCATCGTTCGGGCGGCCGCGACCGTCACCAGTCGTGATCCCCGCGTACGCGGAGATCGACAGGGGGGCTACCGACGCGCGGCGCGGGTGTCAACCTCGGGGGCGCCTCGGCGCCCGACCGAGGCGGAACGCGCGGTCGAAGCCGCTCCTCGTCGTGGCGGACAGAGGCTACCGAGAGGGACGGCGCGCGCCATCAGTTGGCATACGTCGGGCGCCAGCTTGGCACGGCGCTGTCCTCCCGCCTCGTCGCCACGGCCCGCTGGTCGCGGGCGACCCGCTCGGCTACCCCGCCGCGATGAGCAAGCAGAGAGTCGTGCCCTCGACCCGGGACACTATCGTGGTCACCGGCGCGCGCGAGCACAACCTGAAGCAGGTCGACGTCGCGCTCCCGAAGAACGCGCTGCTGGTCTTCACCGGGCCCTCGGGCAGCGGGAAGTCGTCGCTCGCGTTCGACACGCTCTACGCGGAGGGTCAGCGCAGATACGTCGAGAGCCTGTCGTCGTACGCGCGGCAGTTCCTTGGGCAGATGGAGAAGCCCAGGGTCGACCACATCCGCGGCCTCGTGCCGACGATCGCGATCGAGCAGAAGGCCGCGTCGTCGAACCCGCGCTCGACCGTCGGCACCGTCACCGAGATCCACGACTACCTGCGGGTGCTGTGGGCGCGCGCGGGCGAGCAGACCTGCCACGAGTGCGGCCGCGCCGTCGGCGCGCGGACGGCCGAGTCGATCGCGACCGAGCTGCTCGGCGCCCGCGACGGCGCGCGCGTCGAGGTGCTGGCGCCGGTCGCGCGGCAGAAGAAGGGCGAGTTCGCCGACGTCCTCGAGTCGGCGATCGCGCGCGGCTTCGTGCGAGCGCGCCTCGACGGGAGGACCGTCGAGCTGTCGACCGAGAGGCCTCGCCTCGACAAGAAGTCGAAGCACGACGTCGATCTCGTGATCGATCGCCTCGTCGTGCGCCGCGCCGATCGCGCCCGGCTCGTCGAGGCGCTCGAGACGGCGCTGCGCGAGGGCGACGGGCTCGCGGTGGTGTCGAGCGAGCAGGGCGAGCAGACCTTCTCGTCGCGCCGCGCGTGCTCGGCGTGCGGCACGTCGTACGGTGAGCTGGGACCCCAGTCATTCAGCTTCAACAGCCCGATCGGGTGCTGCGGCGAGTGCAGCGGCCTCGGCTCGCGCCCCGAGATGGACCCGGACCTCGTCGTGGTCGCGCCCACGCAGTCGATCCGCGGCGGCGCGATCGGGCCGTGGTCGAGCGCGATGGGGCGCGGCGAGGGATGGACCGCGGAGTCGATAGAGTGGATCGCCCAGACCTTCGGCGTCGAGCTGGACCGCCCGTGGAGCTCGCTCCCGGCCGCGCAGCGCGAGCTCGTGCTGTTCGGCGGGACGCGTGGTCGCGCGAAGTGGGAGGGCCTGTGCAACCAGCTGTTGCGGAGGCTGAAGGCGACCGGCAGCGACGAGATGAAGCAGTACTACCTGCGCTGGTTCTCGGACAAGCCGTGCCCAGCGTGCGATGGCGCGCGTCTGCGCCCCGAGAGCCGCGCGGTCAAGCTCGGGGGGCTCGGCCTGCACGAGCTCGCGCGGATGACCATCACGGACGCCTCGCGCTTCGTCACCGAGCTGCGGCTCGACGGAGAGCGCGCGAGGATCGCGTCCGAGCTGGTGAAGGAGATCCGCGCCCGCCTCGGCTTCCTGCTCGACGTCGGCCTGCAGTACCTCACGCTCGACCGCGGCGCCGCGTCGCTGTCGGGCGGCGAGAGCCAGCGCATCCGCCTCGCCGCGCAGATTGGCAGCGAGCTGACCGGCGTCCTGTATGTGCTCGACGAGCCGTCGATCGGCCTGCACCCGCGCGACAACGAGAAGCTGCTCGGCACGCTGACGGCGCTCCGCGACCTCGGCAACACCGTGCTCGTCGTCGAGCACGACGAGGAGACGATGCGACGCGCCGACAGGCTGTACGACTTCGGCCCCGGCGCGGGGGAGGCCGGCGGAGAGATCGTCGCGCAGGGCACCCCTGTCGAGGTCGAGGCCGACCGTCGGTCGCCCACCGGCGCGTATCTCTCTGGGCGCCGCACGGTCGCCGCGCCAGCGCAGCGCCGCGAAGGCGAGGGGCGCGCGATCACGGTCGTCGGCGCCCGCGCGAACAACCTCAAGAATTTGACAGTGTCAGTGCCCCTCGGTCGCCTCGTCTGCGTGACGGGCGTCTCGGGCGCCGGAAAGTCGACGCTGGTAGGTGACATCCTCGTGCCGGCGCTGTCACGCGCGCTCCACGGCGCCCACGCGCAGCCGGGCGCGCACGACCGGGTCGACGGGCTCGAGGCGCTCGAGCGGGTGGTCCTGGTCGATCAGCAGCCGATCGGGCGCACGCCGCGCTCGAACCCCGCGACGTACACCAAGCTGTTCGATGGTATCCGCGACGTGTTCGCGAAGACGCCCGAGGCGCGGACGCGCGGC
>CAUJFL010000466.1 GCA_963169165.1 Myxococcota bacterium
CTCGACACCCAGGGCTTTGCGGTCGGAGGGACGCGAGGCGAGCGAGCTGCGGATGGTCACGGGCGTGGTCATGATCAAGGGAACAAGCGGGACTTGCGATGGATTCCCATGCAAATTCTAAACCAGGGGATCCCTCAGGGCGCAGCCTCGTGGAGAACCCGTGGAGGACCTCCGGCTCGGCTGAGCGCCGGGGGACGAGCCACGGAGGAAGAGCGCAGCGCCCAGGCGAGGCGCTCACGACGCTTCACTTATCAGGATAGTGTGAGAGCCCCGTCAGGCGCCCCTCGGGGTCCCGAAAGTAGGTCGTGTAGGGTGAGCGAAAGGCTGGGGAGAGGCCCGCGGCGGCGAGGCGCTCCTCGAGGTCGAGCCGGTCCTGCTTGGTGCCAGAGAAGATCTGCACCTCGCGTGACCTGGGATCGGGCGCGGGCTCGTCGGCGGTGCGCCGCTCGATCATCAAGATCGCCTCGCCGAGGCCGAGCCAGATCGAGCGGACACCCTGCTCGTCGGATTGGCGGTCCAGCTCGTCGAGGCGGAAGATCGCGACGTAGAACGCCGCCAGCGCCTCGACGTGGGCCGCGCGCAGGGCGAGGTGGTGGACGCCTGTCACGCGTGCTCCCGATCGGTGCCGGCGGCCGCCCACCGCGCCGTGAAGCCCGAGAGATCGCCCGCGGCGATCGACGCGCGCGCGTCCGCGACCAGCTGACCGTACAGCGTGAGGTTGTGCGCCGAGACGAGCCTGAGCACGAGGAGCTCCTTCGCGATGTAGAGGTGACGAAGATACGCCCGAGAGAACCCGCCGCGACAGCACGGGCACGGGCAGGACTCGTCGATCGGGCGCAGGTCCTCGCGGTAGCGCGCCTGCTTCAGCACCACCCGACCGAAGCGCGTGAGCGCCTGACCGTTGCGCGCGTTGCGCGTCGGCAGCACACAGTCGAACATGTCGACCCCCGCGACGATCGACGCCACGAGATCCCTCGGCGTGCCGACACCCATCAGATAACGAGGTCGCTCGGGATCGACCCTATGCGCGACCGCCGCGACGGTCCGGTGCATGTCGTCGATCGGCTCGCCGACGGAGAAGCCGCCGAGCGCGAGCCCGTCGAACGGCAGCTCACCCAGCTCGGCCGCGTGCGAGAGGCGCAGATCTTCGTGCGTGCCGCCCTGGATGATCCCGAACACCGCCTGGTCGGCGCGCTTGCTCGCGAGACAGCGCCTCGCCCAGCGCGTCGTGCGCTCGAGCGCGGCGCCGACCTCGTCGCGCGGGGCCTGACCGGGCGGGCAGATGTCGAGCTGCATCGCGATGTCCGCGCCGAGCAGGCCCTGCACCCGCATCGCCTCCTCGGGCGACAGGAACATCTTCTTGCCGTCGAGGTGCGAGGAGAACGCGAAGCCCTCCTCGGTCGTCTTCTGCCGCTCCGACAGCGAGAACGCCTGAAAGCCGCCAGAGTCCGTCAGCATCGAGTGAGGCCACCCCGCGAAGCCATGGAGCCCGCCGTGGGCGGCGACCAGCTCCGGGCCGGGGCGCAGCCACAGGTGATACGTGTTGCCGAGCACGACGCGCGCGCCGGTGTCGGCGACCTCCGTCGGGGTCAACGTCTTCACGCTGCCCTGCGTGCCCACGGGCATGAACGTGGGCGTCGGCACGTCGCCGTGCGGCGTCGTCAGCACGCCCGCGCGCGCGTGGCCGCACACCGAGGTGACGCGAAACGAGTAGCCTGGGGTCTGGGGTCTCATGGTCAGAAGAGCTCCGCTGCTATGCCGTCGGCGAAGAGCCACGACGGCCTGGGGACGCGGACCCGCGCGCCGTCGCGCTCGAGCCGACCGCGCGCGATGAGCTTGTCGGCGACGCGGCGGCGCGCGTCCGTCCAGCCCACGACCCCCAGCTCGTCGCCGACCGAGGCGAGCTCGAGCCCCTCGGCGAGCCTCAGGCCCAGCATGATCCGCTCGCGCAGGCGGGTCTCCGCGTCGAGCGGCTCGAGCATCGCGAGCGCGTCGTCGGGCGCGGATTGGTTGGCAAAAGCGACGTACTTGCTCGGCGAAAGTGGGTTTTTGTAGCGCACAAACCCCTGGCTCGTCGGCGCCGCGCCGACCGCCGCGCAGCCGAGGCCGAGGTACGCGTGCCCGCGCCAGTAGCCGAGGTTGTGACGCGACGCCTCGCCCGAGCGCGCGTAGTTCGACGTCTCGTAGTGCTCGAAGCCTCGCGCCGTCAGCGCCTCGTCGATCGCGATGAAGGACTCGGCGACGCGGCCGTCGTCGGCGAGCGGCAGCCTGCCGCGGCGCGCGAGGTCGCCGAAGCGCGTGCCAGCCTCGATCGTCAGCGCGTAGGCCGACAGGTGCGAGAGGCCGAGCTCGGCGAGCGCGAGGGCCTCGTCGCGCGCGACCTCGGGCGCCTCGTCGTGGACGCCGAAGATGAGATCGCCGCTCAGCCTCGCCGCGCCCGCTCGCCGCGCGTCCGACAGCGCGCGCCGCGCCCCGTCGGCGTCGTGCAGCCTGCCGAGGAACGTGAGGCGCGCGTCGTCGAGGCTCTGCACGCCGACCGAGAGGCGGTTCACGCCCGCGGCGAGCAGCGCGCGCGCGCGCGGCTCGTCGAGCGAAGAGGGGTTGCACTCGGCCGTGATCTCGACGTCGCCGCCGCCGAGCGCGGCGCGGATCGCGAGGAGGACTCGCGCGAGCTCGGCGGGCTCCCACAGCGACGGCGTGCCGCCCCCGACGAAGACGCTCGCGAGCTCGAACGAGCCGCGCAGCCTCGCCACGCGCGCGCCCAGCTCGGCGATGATCGCGTCGGCGTAGCCGCGGTGGTCGAGCGCCTCGCGCGTCGTCGGGTAGCTGACGAAATCGCAGTACGGGCACTTCTCGAGGCACCACGGGAAGTGGACGTAGACGAGCAGCGGGGCGGCGGTCACGCGCGCTTCACGTCGAGCACCACCGCCTCGCCGTCGATCTCGAGCCGCGCGCCCTCGACGTCGTCGCCGGTCGAGAGCGTGGTCGCGAGCACGGCCTCGCCGAGCGACGACGCGAAGCGCTCGACCACGGCGCGCGCGCGCGGCGACCCGCCGATCCTCACGTGGACCCGATCGGTGAACGAGAGCCCCTGCTCCTTTCGCGCGGCCGACAGGCGGCTCTGGATCTCGCGCGCGAGTCCCTCGTCGAGCAGCGCCTCGGTCAGCGTCGTCTCGAGGACGACCACGCCGACCCTGCCGCCCGCCGCCGCGTAGCCGGGCGAGGCCTCGACCGACACGTCGATCTCGTCGGGGCCGAGCGCGAACGTCTCGCCGTCGACGTCGAGCGACACCGAGCCCGTGCGCGCGAGCTCGGCGCGGAGCGCGCCCGCGTCGGCCGCCTCGAGGGCCTGCTTCACGCGCTGCACCTTCTTGCCGACCTTGGGGCCGAGCGCCCTGAAGTTGGGCTTCAGCTTGTAGGAGACGCGCCCGCCCTCGTCGCCGGGCGCGAGCAGCGCGAGCTCGTGCGTGTTGAGCTCTTCGTTGATGAGCGAAGCGTACGGGCGGACGCGATCGCAGTGGTCGGCGCGCGACAGGACGACCTCGGCCTTGTGCAGCGGCTGGCGAACCTTCAGCTTGGCGTGGGTCCGCACCTGCAACCCGAGCGACACGATCTCGCGCACGATCGCCGTCTCCTCGGACAGCGCGCGGTCGATCAGGGCGGCGTCGACCTCGGGAAAGTCCTCGAGGTGTACGCTCTCCTTCGCGCCGGGGGCGCCGGGCGCGACGACGAGCGCCTGATAGACATCCTCGGCGAAGAACGGCACGAACGGCGCCGACAGCCTCGCGAGCTCGCAGAGGCAGCGATGCAAGGTCGCGTAGGCGGCGCGCTTGTCGTCACCCATCGCGTCGCCCGCCCCTGCCGCCCAGAAGCGCTCGCGGCTGCGGCGCACGTACCAGTTGGAGAGCGACTCGACGAACGCCGTCAGCTTGCCGGCGGCCTCGTAGGCCTCGAACGCGTCGAGGTGCGCGGTCACCGCGGCCTTGGTCAGCTCGAGCTCGGACAGGATCCACCGGCACAAGAGCGGGCGAGCGGGCGGCGCAGGCGCCGTCATCGCCGGGGACCACCCGTCGATGTTGGCGTAGATGGTGAAGAACGACAGGACGTTGCGCAGCTTGATCTGAAAGTCCTTCTGCAGCGCGCGCACGTTGCCGAGGCTGTGACGAGTGTTGGTCCACGGCGGGCTGCCGGCGTAGAAGAACCACCGGAAGGCGTCGGCGCCGGGCGCGGGCGTCGCGGTGTCCTCGATCGACACTCGCTCGGTCACGGGCAGGCTCGGCACCTCGACCGGGCGGACGTCGGTGCCCTTCTCGTTGGCTGTGACCCCGAGCGCCGCGCGGTCCGCGGCCGACAGCAGCACCACGCGCCTCTTCAGCTTGGGCGAGGCCTTCAGTGACAGCGTCAGCGAACCCGTCGACGAGGAGACCTGCACCTTCGCGCCGTCGTCGAGGTCGAGGCCCTCGAGATCCTCACGCGCGATGAACGCCGTGCCGCGCTCGGCCTTCGCCCCCGCGACGGGCTCGCCCGAGAGCACCGCGAAGTCCATCCGCACCCTGTCGAGGATGACCTCGGGAGGCGTGTAATTTCCCTTGGATTTCGACTCTTTCTTGCCTTCCTTGTCGCAGACGTGGCCGAGCAGGATGCACGTCTTGTAAGGGTGCGGGAGCTGCTCGCCGCCGCCGCGCAGGCCGAGCGCCCGCCGCTTCTCGTCGTCGAACACCAGCGTCGAGACCATCAGCAGCGAGTAGAACCACCCGCGCGTCTGGTCGATCGCCTCGCTGATGAAATCGGCGGGGAACGCCTCGCGCAGCCGCTCGAGGCTGTCTTCTTTGTGAGGGAATCCCCACTGTGCGAACGGCATGCAGCCCGAGTCGAACCAGCAGTCGATGACCTCGGGGACACGGCGATACTCGCCGTCGACGCCCTCCTCCTCGAACGTCACGCGGTCGATCCACGGTTTGTGTACGAGCAGGTGTCGCTGGGCGGCGGGATCGTCGATCTTCGCCGCGAGCTCGCGCTCGACCTCGGCGAGGTTGTTGTTTCGCTTGGCGCGGAGGCGCGCGAGGCCGTCGATCACCACGTACTTGCTGGGGTGGTCCTCGGGCAGCCGCTCGTTGACCCACACCGGGAGCGGCGTGCCCCAGTAGCGCTCGCGCGACAGCGCCCAGTCGACGTTGTTGCGGAGAAAATCGCCGAACCTCCCCTCCTTGATGTGCTCCGGGTGCCAGTCGATGGCCTGGTTGTTCGCGAGCGCCTGCGCCTTCTGCTCGGTGGTGCGGATGTACCAGGCGGGGCGCGCGTACTGGATCAGCGCGTCGTCGTCGCTGCGCCAGCAAAACGGGTAGTCGTGTCGGTACTGCTCCTTCAACACCAGCGATCCGCGCGCCTTCAGCTCCTGGGCGAGCTCGTCGTCGCACGCCTTGACCCAGCGCCCCTGGTACACCGGGAGCTCGGCGGTGAAGGTGCCGTCGGGCGCGACCGCGCACGGGGGCGCGGGCGGATCTTGACCCTTGTCGCGGAAGACCTTCTTGTGGGCCTCGAAGTCGTCGGCGCCGAACGCGGGCGCGACGTGGACGACGCCGGTGCCGCTGTCGAGCGTGACGAAATCGGCGGCGACCACCGTCCAGTACGCCTCCTCGGCGGGTCGGCGAGAGAAGACGTCGAACGGCGGCGTGTACCTGAGGCCGACGAGCTCGCTGCCCTTGACGGTGCGATCGACCTCGAGCTTGGCCTTCAGCTTCCTCGCGACCTCCTCGAGGAGCCTCGGCGCGCCGATCACCTTGCGGTCGCCGAGGCGCGCGAACACGTAGTCGAACGCCGGGTTGACGGCGGCGTAGACGTTGGACGGCAGCGTCCACGGCGTCGTCGTCCACGCGAGCAGCGAGTAGCCCGAGCCGTCCGTGAGCGGGAACGACACGTAGACGGACGGATCGTCGACCGTCTTGTAGCCGAGCCCGACCTCGGCGCTCGACAGCGCGGTGCCGCCCTGCGCCCACCACCAGACGACCTTGTGGCCGCGGTAGAGCAGGCCCTTCTGGAAGAGATCGGCGAGCGCCCACCAGACGCTCTCGACGTACTCGCGGTGGTAGGTGACGTAGGCGTCCTCGAGGTCGACCCAGAAGCCGATCCGCTCGGTGTGGCGCTCCCACTCGGCGGTGTAACGAAAGACGCTCTCGATGCACTTCGCGGTGAACGGCTCGATGCCGTACTGCTCGATCGCCGCCTTGCCGTGGATCCGCAGCTCCTTCTCGACCTCGACCTCGACGGGCAGCCCGTGCGTGTCCCAGCCGGCCTTTCGCGGCACGTGGTACCCGCGCATCGTCCGGTACCGGGGGAACAGATCCTTCATCACGCGCGTCAGCACGTGGCCGTTGTGCGGCAGGCCGTTGGCGGTCGGCGGCCCCTCGTAGAACACGAACGGGCCCTTCGCCGCCCCCTTGCGCGACGACAGCGTCTTGTCGAAGATTTTGTGCGCTTTCCAGAACGCGAGCGTGCGCGCCTCGTCGGCGGGAAAATCGATCTCGGCGCGCACCTCGGGGAAGCGTCTGTCGGCCATCGCGGGCGCGTGGCTTACAACGATTCGGCGTGCCTCGCGATGCCTTGGCCCAGGCATCGTCGATTTTGCTAGCCTGTCGCCCGCTATGAGAAAGCTCGCTTCGACGTTGCTCGCTTGCGCCGCGCTCGCCCCTTGCGCCGCCGTCTCGCTGCTCGGTCCTACCCTCGCCGTGCCCGAGGCGCAGGCCGGCCTCGCGTTCGCCGTGTCGCTGCGCCAGCTCGTCAAGGTCGCGGATCTCGTCGTCGAGGGCACCGCCGAGGACTCGCACAGCGTGTGGGAGGACGTGCCGGGCGCGGGTCGCCGCATCGTCACCTACACGCGCGTGGCGGTCGCCGAGACCGCGTACGGCAAGCCCTCGAAGGACGTCTGGGTGCGGACGCTCGGCGGCGTCGTCGACAAGATCGGCCAGCGAGTCGAGGGCGAGGCGACCCTCGTCTCCGGCGCCCACGCGCTCCTGTTCCTGAAGGCGCGCGAGGACGGCACCCACGCGATCGCCGAGATGGCCCAGGGTCACTTTCTCGTGAGCGCCGACGCCGCGCGCAAGGTGACGCCGAGCGCGGCCGCGCTGCTCCGCGGCAAGACCCCCGAGCGCCCCGCGAGAGAGCTGCTGATGGGCAAGAGCCTGCGCGCCGCGATCGACCTGATCCGCGCCGAGAAGAAGGCGGTCGAGAAGTGAAGCGCCTGCTCGTGACCGCCGCGCTCGCCGCGGCGACCTTGCTGCCGTCGACCGCGAGCGCGTTCTGCCGCACCTGGTCCTGCGATCCGCGTCGCGAGACCTGCCCCGTCGATCCCGACAACCCCGCGTGCCTGCTGGGCGGCGATCCCGCCAAGCACAAGCGGCTGTTCTGGCCGCAGAAGTGCATCGGCTTCTCGCTCAACGACGCGGCGTCGCCGCAGCTCGGCACCCGCCCGTTCGACACCTTCCAGAAGGTGGCCGACAAGGCGTTCTTGCAGTGGCAGGAGGTCGACTGCGGCGGCGGCAAGAAGCCCACCATCGCCTTCGCAGACCTCGGCGGCGCGGAGTGCGATCTCCACCAGTACAACTCGAGCCAGGCGAACGCGAACCTGCTCGTCTTCAAGAACGGAAAATGGCCCTATCAGGGCGCGGACAACCAGCTCGCGCTGACGACGCTGACCTTCAACGTCGACTCGGGCGAGATCTACGACGCCGACATCGAGATCAACGGCACGCAGAAGATCTCGGTCGGCGACGCCGACGTGCAGAACGATCTTGCCAGCATCCTGACGCACGAGGCGGGGCATTTTCTCGGCCTCGGCCACTCGTCCGACGGCGAGGCGACCATGTTCCGCGAGTACACGCCGAAGTCGATCTCGATGCGCGACCTCGCGGACGACGACAAGAAGGGCGTCTGCTCGATCTATCCGCCCGACCGCACCAACCTGCCCGCGTGCAACCCCATCCCGCGGCACGGCCTCGGCACCAAATGCGAGCTGCCGGTCACCGACGACAAGGGGAGCTGCGCGGTCTCAGCCACCTGCGGCGAGGGCGAGGACGAGTCGTGCGCGATGAGCCCCATCGGCAGGTCGACCGCGCCGTGGTTCGTGGTCGCGCTCGGCGCGACGCTCGCGGTGCTCCGGCGTCGACGCGCTTGACGCTCGTCGACTCCGAGCGGGCGCTCGAGACGCTCACGCCGACGCTGCTCGGCGCGCGCAGGCTCGCGGTCGACGTCGAGTCGAACGGGATGCACGCCTACCGCCCGCGCGTCTGCACCGTGCAGCTCGCGTGGGAGGCGCCCAGCGGCGTGGCGTGCGCGGTCGTCGACACGCTGAAGGTGCCGGTGAGCGCGCTCGCCCCCGTGCTCTCCTACGCGGGACCGCCCAAGGTGCTGCACGACCTCGGCTTCGACGCGCGGATCCTCGCCGCCGAGGGCGTGCTGCTCGACAGGGTCGCCGACACCGAGGTGATGGGGCGCATGCTCGGGCGACCGAGGCTGGGCCTCGCGGCGCTGCTCGACGAGGTGGGCGCGACCGTCTCCAAGGAGCTGCAGCAGCACGACTGGGCGCGGCGCCCGATCGGCGAGGTCGAGCTCGAGTACCTCGAGGGCGACGTGAAGCACCTGTTCGGATTGTGGGATCATCTGCTGCACCAGGTGCGCGCCGCAGGGATCGAGCCCGAGGTCGAGGAGGAGACGCAGCACAAGCTGCTCGGCGCCTATCGCCCGGAGGTGGTGCGGCCGCCGCACACCCGCGTGAAGGGCTTCGACGCGCTCGACGCGCCCACGCGGCGCGCGCTGTTTGAATTGCTGCAAGAGCGGGAGCGCGTCGCGGAGAGGCTCGATCGCCCTCCCTACAAGATTGTCAACACCGAGGCGCTCCTCTCGGTCGCTCGACGACGCCCCGCCGACGCGACGTCGCTCGCGCGGATCCCGGGCATGCAGCGGGCCGCCAGCCGCCCCGCCGGGTGGCTCGCCGCGCTCGAGCGAGGTGAGGCGCGCCTCGATCCGCCGGCCACGACGACCGAACCCTCACTCTCCCAAAAAGAGCGCACCACAGACTCGCACCAAAAAACCACACTCCAACAATTCCACAAA
>CAUJFL010000467.1 GCA_963169165.1 Myxococcota bacterium
CGCGCTGATGCGCTCGCCCTCCTCGAGCACGATCGGCGGCGGCTCGATGACCGGGGGCGGGGGCGGCGGGCGGCTGATCGGCGCGTCGGGGCGGGTGACCTGCGGCGCGCGCGGCGGGGGCGGCGGTGGGACGTCGGGGCGCGAGATGGACGGCGCGCGCGGCGGCGGAGCGACCTCTTCGATCTCGTCTACCTCGACCGTGCGCGCGGGCTCGGCGACGAGCGGCGCCATCGGCGTCCAGCCCGGATCGTGCGCCTGGTGGACCCCGGGCGCGGGCGGGAGCTGTGATTTCGCCTCGGACGGCGCGTCGAGCGAGATCATCCGCATCGGCGCCATCGGCGCCATCGGGGCGTCGGGCACCTCGTCGCCTGGGATACGCGGGACCGCGCGCGCGCGGCGCTCCGAGCCATCACCGTGGGGCGGCGGCCCGGCGGCTTGCGCGGAGTCGCCTGTCGAGTCGGGGCCGCCGCTGTCGTTCACGCGAGGCGAATGGTAGGCTGCCGCTTTCGACGCGGTCAACGTCGCTGCATTTGGCGCGCCGCGTCGCAGAGCGCCGATTCGCGTGGATCCGCTGGTTTCTGGCCAGAATCACCGCAGGAGACGAGCACCGAATAGGGATCGAGGCGCCGTCCGCCCGCGCCCGAATCTCCGGGATCGGCGGCGCCCCTCTCGCGGGCCACGGCGGCGCGCAGCGCGAGGAACGGTCCGCTCACGCCGTCGAGCTGGTCGAGCGACGAGACGAGCGCGGACACGGCGTCGCGCTGCCCCTCGACGCGCAGCGCCTGTGCGAGCTTGGCCTTGGCGCCCGGATCGCGCGGGCGCCTGGCGACGACGCGCTCGAGGTGGGGGATCGCGGCCCGCGCGTGCCCGCGCGCCAAGAGCAGCTCGCCGAGCCGCGCGGCGCGGGCGACCTCCTTCTCGTCGGGGTGACGTCCTTCGAGCTGGCCGGGCGCGGGCGGACTCGCCTCGGCGAGCGAGCGCTGGAAGTCCTCGCTCCACGCGGCGAGGCCGCGCCCGGTGGAGGACTCGAGCGCGGCGGAGGCTGACGCGTCGCCGACCGGCCGCCCGCCTATCGCGGCGAAGAGCTTCGCGAGCGCGTCGTCGCCGCGCTGCTTCACGAGGTAGCGCACGAACGCGTGCACCTCGGCGTACGCGACCATCGCCTGCTCGCCCGAAGGCAGCATCGCGATGGACGGGCCCAGCTTGTCGAGCGGCAGCGCGAGCCCGCGATCGAACCCCGATCTCGCGATCGCCTCGGGCGGCGGCGTGTCATCGAACGGCCACCGCGGACGCCAGCGCGACTCCTCGCGCTTCGCGACGCCCTCCTGCAGCCAGAGGGGCGCGAGATCGCGCGACGCGCGCGTGACGGCGAGGTGCGTGAGCTCGTGCGCGAGCGTGTCCGCCCAGCCGTAGCCGTGTGGCATCGCGCGCGGCGACAGCATGATGACCTTGCCCCACTTGGCGACGGCGACCGTGCCGGTGGTCGCGGCGGCGGCCTCGGGCAGGCCTGTCATCAGCGCGAGGCCGTACTGATCGCGGACGAGCTCGATGCGCAGCGGCCTCGGCAGCGCGACGCCCAGATCGCGCTCGAGCGACGCGCGCGCGAGGGCGGCGACGTCTGCGAGGTACGGCACGAGCGGCGCGTCGGCGTCGTCGACGAGCCGGAACCAGATGCCGCGCTCGTCGTCCTTCACCGTCACCGCGCCGGCCGTCACGCGAGCGCAGCCGCGCGCGACCTCGTCGATCCCGCCGAGCTCGGTGTCGGTCGAGCCTGCGTGGCGCGCCAGCAGCGTCACCGCGAGATCGCAGTCCCCCTCGTAGATCGCCAGGAGCGCCCGCGCGCGCGCCACGTCGCGGCGCTCGTCGGACAGGCCGTCGAGCGCCTTCCTCGCGTCGTCGACGTCCAGCCGCGCGAGCGACGCGCGCGCCCGCAGCGCCTCGCCGAGCGGGACCGCCGGCAGCTCGGCGACCGCCGGTGCGGCGACGAGCGTCAGCGCGAGGAGGAGGCGGCGCGCGCGGTTCATCATTTCAGCAGCCTCTCGGTGTAGCGCCTGGCGGCGTCGCGGACCTCGGGCGAGACGCCCTTGCGCATGCCCTCTTGCACGCGACGCCGCAGCTCGTCGGGGCCCTTGTGGGTGTCCTTGGGCGGGGCCTCGCCGTGCAGCGATGACTTGCCGCCGTCGCCCTCTTCGGCGCCGTCGCCCTTGGATTTCGCGCTCTTTGCCGGGCGTTTCCCGTCCGAATCGCCCGGTTCGCCGTCCTCCTTGGGCTCGTCGGCGCCCTGCTCGCGCGCCTGCTCGAGCAGCCGCTGCGCCTGGTCCTGCGCCTCTCGACCGCGACGCAGATCGCCGTCCCGAAGCGCCCTCTCGGCGTCGCGCATCCGCGCCTCCGCGTCGCGCAGCGAGCGGGTCGTCGCCTCGGGCATCCCGCGCTCGCCGCGTCCGAGCTCGCGCACCTTGTCGGCGAGCTTGCCCTCGCGCCCGCCCGACTCGCGCAGCTGCCCGCGCTCCGCGAGCTTCTGCTTCACCTTCCCGGCGAGCTCTTCGATCCACTGCTGGTGCGGCGCGAGCTTGCGCTGACCCTCGGCGGCGGCGCGTGACGACGCGCGCTGACGAGCCTGCTCCAGCAGGGACGCGGCGTCGTCGCCCGTCCGCGCGGGGGAATCCTTCGCGGCGTCGTCGAGCTGTCGGCGCGCGGCCTCGGCCGCGTCGCGCGCGTCCTGCAGCTCACCGCGCTCGAGCGCCTCGGCCACCTTGAGCGCGGCCTCACGGCCTCGCCCGAGCGGCGAGTCGGGCTCGCCGTCGGACGCGCCGAGGCCGCCCGCGATCTCACGGATCTCGGCGGCGCGGCGCTTGGCTTCGTCGAGCAGCTCGTCGCCGCCGGCCTCTTTCAACGCGTCGCGCAGCGCGCGCTCGACGCTCTCCTGGTTCTCTCCGTGCTCGCGCGCGAGCTCCTCGAGCTCCTTCTGATCTTGGTCGAAGGCCTCCTCGTCGTCGGCGGGCGCCTCGTCGCCAGGTTGAGGCTCACCGCCGCTCGCGTCACCGCCGCCGCCCTTGCCGCTGCCACCGCGGAACGATGGGTTGGGGTGCGCGAGCCGCGCGGACAGGTCGCGCGCGGCGAGCTCGGCGTGGAAGAGATCGTCGGTCGAGCGCGCGCGGACGATGCGGCGCTGGCCGTTCTCGATGATCTCGCCGAGATCGTTGCCGAGCGTGGACAGCTCGCGGATCGCGGCGCCGCTCGGGCCGAGCACCGCGACGCCGGCGTCGGCGCGCTGCAGCGAGCGCGCTCGCTCGACCCCGCGCGCGGCCGAGAGCAAGCCGTCTGCCACGTCGCTCGCGACCCGAGACACGCGCTTCGCGAGCCTGGCGGCGTCCTTCGCGCCGATCGTGCTGGCGGCGCGGTCGAGCGCGATGGCGGCGCGCTCGACGGCCTCGGTCGCCTTCTTGACGTCGAGCGCGCGCGCCCTCTCCTGCGCCTGGACGCGCGCGAGCTGCCCGGCGACGAACGCGCGCGTCTTCGGCGAGAACGTCACGGTCCCGAAGCCGCGCGCCATGATCGCGTCGATCTTCTCGCGCGCGGCGGCGAGCTTGCGCCTGGTGTCGACGTCCTTCGGTCTGGGGTCGGTGACCGCGAGGTCGGCGAGCAGATCGACGAGGACGTCGCGCGCCTCGTACAGCGCCCGTACGCGCTGTGCCTCGAGCTCGCCGATCGCCGGGGGGATGAGCGTGATGGCGGCGCTCTTGCCCCACTTGGGGCCGGTGATGGGATCGTTGTCGCGCGCCTCGACGGTGATCTCGACGGGCAGGTAGCTCGCGCGGACGAAGCGGTCGGCGGCGCGCACGGTGTAGCCGCCCGAGTCGGCGCGCGTGTCGCCCTCGAGCTTCGACAGCACGCGGCGCTCCTCCTTTCCGCCGGCGCGCAGCACGAGATCGACCTGGCGCAGCCCGTGGTCGTCCTCTGCCTGATACGCGACGCGGGTCTCGGGCTGGTCGACGAGCCTGGCCGTGCGCGGCGCGCCCTCGACCCGCACGCGGGGCGCGAGATCGGGGATCGCGGTGACGCTGACGGGATCGTCCTGCAATACCAGCGCCTCGCCGAACCGCGCGGCGATCCGCAGCGTCACGGTCGAGGCGAGCGCCCAGCGCGCGGCGACGCCGCCCGCCCCGTCGTCGACGAACGCGACCTCGTGCCCCGCGAGATCGGTCAAGACGAGCGCGCGGCCGCTCAGCGTGGGCGTGCCACGGATGACGAGCGCCGATCCGAGGGGGGCGTCGAGGGTCGAGCTGGCGGACTGCGTTCGCTCCTTCTGACGGAGGTACTCGGGCGGACGCA
>CAUJFL010000468.1 GCA_963169165.1 Myxococcota bacterium
ACGCGGGCCACCTGTTCGCGGCGATCCAGCGCGGCAACCCGTTCGCAGGCGACGCGCGGCGCGAGCTCGTCGACGCGCTGACCGCGATCGACCGCGACGTCACCGCGAGCGCCGACGCCGACGAGCTCGCGCTGTCGATCCTCGCGCTCCCGCCCGCCCGGGCTGTCCGAGGCGCGCGGTGAGCGCGAGGCCGCGCTGCTCGGCGAGCGCCAGGCGTGGGGCGAGGCGCTCGGACTCGACGGCGCGTCGGTGCGCGCGCTGTTCGAGCGGCTGATCGCGGCCTCGCGCGCCGCGCAGCGCCAGGATCGCGGCTCGACAGGGTGAAGCCCACCGCGCCGAGAGGCGGGCTTCGCCACATCGACGGTGACGGAAGTCATCGGCGCCGCGCGCTGACACGGCAAGATCGGCCTATGCGCAGCCGCCTCTTGTTCTCTTCGCTGGCCCTCGCCTCCGCGATGGCCGCGTGTGGTGACGACGTCCCCACCGCCTCGCCCGGCGCCGTGGCCCAGGCGGGTCGCGCGGGGAGCGGCGCGAGCGCCGGGGCGGCGCAGGCGGGCGGCGGCCAGTCGGGACGCGGCGGCGCGGGGACGGCAGGGCAAGGCGGCGCGGGTCAATCCGGTCAGGCCGGCGCGAGCCAGTCGGGGCAGGGCGGCGCGGGTAAGGAGGGCCAGTCAGGTCAGTCGGGGCAAGGAGGCGCTGGCCAGTCAGGTCAGTCAGGTCAGTCGGGCCAGTCGGGGCAAGGAGGCGCTGGGCAGTCGGGACAGTCGGGACAGTCTGGGCAAGGAGGCGCTGGGCAGTCGGGCCAGTCGGGCCAGTCTGGACAGGCCGGCGCGGGGCAGGGCGGCGCGTTCGTCCCGTTCCCCGATTTTCACTTGCCAGGGACGCAGGCGGGCTCGCTCGACCCGTCCTACTTCATCAGCGCTGGCGCCTGCCAGATGTGTCACGCGCCCGAGGCCGCGAGCCCGCACCCGACGTGGTCGGGGAGCCTGATGGGGCTCGCGGGGCGCGATCCGCTCTTCTTCGCGCAGATGACCAACGCCAACCAGGACGTGCCCGGCGCGGGCTACTATTGCCAGCGATGCCACGTGCCGATGGGGATGGTCACCGGCGCCGCGCTCGATCCGACCGGCAAGAGCCTCGGGGTGATGGAGCGCGAGGGGATCACTTGTCACCTGTGTCATTCCCTCGTCGATCCGCTCGGGGATCCCGCGACCAGCCCGAAGGCCGACGCCGCGATCCTCGCGGCGCTGCCCGAGCGCCCCCAGCACTATGGCAACGCGATGATGGTGATCGATCCCACCGGGCTGCGGCGCGGCCCCTACAAGGACGCGTCGCCCCCGCACGCGTCGACGCCGTCTCCGTTCGTCAAGAGCGCCGACATGTGCGGCACCTGTCACGACGTCGGAAACCCCGCGGTCGCGCGCCAGCCGGGCGGCGGCTACGCCTACGACGAGGCGGGCAAGCCGCCGGTCGAGCACGATCCGCAGGCGCAGTTCCCGCTCGAGCGGACCTACACCGAGTGGAAGCTGAGCGATTTCGCCAAGGGCGGCGTCGACATGGGAGGCAGGTTCGGCGGAGACGGCGTGACCGTGGTGTCCACCTGTCAAGACTGCCACATGCCCAGGACCACCGCCGAAGGCTGCGTCGAGGGCCCCACGCGCACCGATCTCCGCAAGCACGAGTTCGCGGGCGCCTCCGCGTGGGTCATCGACATCATCGGCAAGCACGCGGCGGGCGAGGTGAACCCCGCCGCGATCGCCGCCGGCAAGGCGGCCGCGCTGTCGATGCTGAAGCGCGCGGCGACCGTCGAGGCGGCGCGCGCCGGCGCGGACCTGAAGGTGAGGGTCACCAACCAGAGCGGGCACAAGCTGCCAACTGGGCACATCGAGGGCCGCCGGGCGTGGGTCAACGTCGTGTTCACCGACACCGGGGGCGCCGTCGTCGCCGAGCGGGGGCGCTACGACTACGCCGAGGCCACGCTCGACGAGGCCTCGACCACCGTGTTCGAGATGCACATCGGCCTCTCGGCGGCCGCCGCGGCGAAGACCGGGCTGCCGGCGGGCCCGACGACGCACATGGCCCTCGCCGACGTCATCGAGAAGGACACCCGCATCCCGCCGCGCGGCTTCGATCCGGCGACCTACGGCCCCGTGGGGGCGGGCGCGGTGGGCCTCCCGTACGCGAAGGGCCAGCACTGGGCGGACCTGTCGTACGCCATCCCCCCGGGGGCCGTCAGCGCCAAGGTGACTGTCTACTATCAGACCGTGACGCGTCACTACATCGAGGCGCTGCGCGACGGCAACCACACAGACAACTGGGGAGAGACGCTCTACCAGCTGTGGCTCCAGACCGATCGCAACGCGCCGGAGGAGATCACCAGCGTGACGCTCGCGCTGTGAGGCTCACGGCGCCGGCGCGGCCTCGAACAGCTCGGCGTCGGGCAGCCCGAGCACCTCTCGCCCCGCCTTGGCGAGGTCGGCCCGCGGCACGTTGGTGAAGCGCGCGACGAATGACTTGGCAGGCCGGAGCCGCACCTTCTGTCCGGTAGATTTGTTAGAATATGTCGTGACGACGGTGGCGTCGGGCGCGCGCACGAGCTCGAGGTTCAGCTTGCCCGCGCTCGCGCCGGTCGCCGCCGCGGCGCCGTCGGCGATGCAGGTGTACTGCACGGCCGCCGGGCTCTCGTGGGTGACCACGAGCTCGAAGCTGTATCGGGGCAGGTGCAGCTCGGAGAGGGCGAACCGCCCCATGCGGTAGCCGAGCACCGCCCACGGACCGGCGCCGCCGTGTACCGCCGCGACCTCTCTCAGCTCGACGTCCTCGCGCGACGGGGCGTCCGCGGGCGGCGCCTGCTTGCACCCGGCCGCGATGAGCGCGAGCGCCGCGAGCGCGGGGGCGAGGCGCCTCAACGACGCCCCACGAGCGGACGAAACGCGAGCGGCTCGGCGACGTTCTTCACCCTGGCGGTGCCCGGCGCGCCGAGCTCGAACGGCCCGTCGCCGAGCGCGTCGATCGCGTCCTGCATGACGAGGATCTCGCCGCGCGCCGCCTGCCCCTGCAGCCGCGCGGTGTTGTTCATGGCGGCCGAGAAGCCGGTGAAGTTCTCGTTGGGGCCGAAGCGCCCGACGAACAGCGGCCCGAGGTGCACACCCGTCGACACTGTCAGCCCACCCGCCCGCAGCGCCTCGAAGCCAGGATCGTCCGGCAGCGCCTCGGTCATCGCGCGGATCTCGAGCGCCGCGTCGAGCGCGCCAGCGACCCGGGCCGCCGGGTCCTGCTCGAAGAAGGGTGGTCCGAACAATCCTATCACGCAGTCTCCGACCATCTTGTCGAAGGCGCCGCCGTGCTTCCACACGAGCTCGACCGCGCGTCCGCCCCAGACGTCGACGAGGTGGCCGATCGCCCGCGGATCGCGGAGCACCTGCTCGCTCACGCGGGTGAAGCCGCTGATGTCCACGTAGAGCATCGCCACCACGGCCTCGCGCGGGGCGAGGTAACGCTCGACGTAGTCGGCGCGCTGCAGGATGCGCGCGACGTCCGCGTGCCGAAAGCTGCGCGACAGCGTGCGGTGCTCCTTGTTGAAGTCGACGACGCGCTGACAGATGTAGCTCGCGAAGCTCGCCAGCAGGTCGCGGTCGTGGGTGTCGAACTCGCCCGCGCGCGGGGTGACCAGCAGCTTGCCGACGGCCGAGCCGCGCGCGCCGTGGATCATCACCTCCTCGCGCCCGACCGCGAGCCCGATCGCCTCGGCGAGCGCGCGATCGCCGGTCGCGAGGTACCGGCGGGCGAGCTCGTCGATCTCGGGATCGCTCTCGGTGAGCGTACACTTCTGGAGCAGCGACCCCTCGTAGACCTGCACGTGGACCGGCGCGGACGGCGAGTCCTCGGACTGCACGACGAGCAGCGCCTTGGAGAGCTGCACCTCACCGGCGAGGATGGCCATCGCCCTCGCGAGGCCGTCGGCGAGCACCGGCTCGCGGAGCGCCACCGAGAGCGCCATCGTGACGCGCTGCTTGCGGCGCGCGGTGAAGATGTTGAAGAGATAGTTGTCGAGCTCCTCGCACGCCGTCTCGAGCAGGGCCGCGGCGCCGCGGGTCTCGCCCGCGCGCGCGCCGTCGAGCACGAGCGCCGCCGAGCCGAACCACTCGCCCGCGACGTCGAGCGACTGGCCCACCAGCACGTCGTCGCCGCAAGGGAGCTCGCCCGAGAGATCATGGTGGCGCTCGTTCTCCTCGAAGAAGCTCGACACCGCGTCGTGCGAGAAGTCGCGCGGGCAGGCGAAGCTCTGCAGGGACATGTCCTCGCCGAAGGTGCGCACGACGAACGCCCTCGCGCCCGTGCGCTGCATGACTACCGGGAGGACGCGCTCCATCGTGCGCCCGAGCGAGAGCCGCGCGCGCATCGACGCCTCGACCAGCTCGTCGACCTCGGCGCCGAGCTCCACCCTCGCCTTCAGCTCTTCCACGTCGTCCATCGCGCCGCGGTCGTACCAAAGATCGACGCGCCCGTCAGAGGGTAGCGGCGTCGCGCGCGCCGAGCCCCCGCGGCGCGCGGACGCGCGATCCTCGTGAACGGAGTCCTCCGCGCCCCTCTCCCCCCCGCTCCCGCTCTCGGCGGCCGACCGTCGGTGCGCGTCGCCTCACCGAAAGCGGCTCGGGACCGCGTCCGCGAACGGGTAGAGCGCGAAGTAGGGTCGCGCCTCCTCGAGCGTCCGCGCCACCGACGGGCGCGCCACGAGGCGCTCGAAATAGGCGCCCAGCCTCGCGAGGTGGCTCGGGAACGGCTCGAGCGTCGCGGCATAGAAGAGCGCGGGGGCCGCGGCGCAGTCTGCGGCGGTGAAGGCGTCTCCGTCCAGCCAGGTCGCGCCGAGCCGCCGGTCGACCAGCTCGTAGGTGGTCCGGAGCGTCGCCCGGGCGCGGCTCGTGTCCCCGCGGCGAGCGGTCAACCGGTCGAGGACGATCTCTTGAACCGGGGTCTGCGCGTGGTTGTCGAACACTCTATCCCAGAGGCGCACGTCGAGCCCTCGATGAGGAAACAAGGGCGGATGGTCAGGGTGAAGGTGGTCCAGGTACTCGACGATGATCGAGCTCTCCGCGAGCACGCGCTCGCCGACGCGCAAGACAGGGAACTTGCAGTACGGCCACAGCGCCGACAGCTCGGCGCGATGATTGTCATCTCCGAGGTCGATGACGCGTCGATCGAAGCTCACGTCGTGCTCGTAGAGGGCGATCAGCGCCTTCCAGCAGTACGAAGCGAGCGGGTGAAAGTAGAGCGTCGGGTTCATGGACAGCCCTCGCGCGACAGCCACCAGCGGTGACCGTTCGGGCGGTGGGAGACGCCCAGCTCGGCGCACACCTCCGCGTTGAGCTCGGGCGTGAAGAAGTAGTTGCGAAGGCTGGCGATGCGGGCTCCGTCGCCCTCGACGCGGTTGAGCGCGCGGACGTGCTCACCGTCCTCGTGGGCGTACCAGAAGAGGACGAGCGCCTCTCCGCGGTGCAGGCGGGTCTCGGCCCGCGGCGGCGTCGGCAGCGCGCCGCTCACGAAGCGCGCCTCGATCCCGCCCATCGTCTCGGCGCGCGCCAGGCGCTCGCTGCCGTACAGCATCCCCAGCAGCATCTGCTCCCGCGTCCCGTCCGCGCCGTACGAGGTCGTCGCGCCGACGATCTCGACGAGCGCGGTGTCGAGCAGGAGCGCGGTCAGCCGCTCGAGGTCGCGCGCGTTGAACGCGGCGGTGAACGCGTCGACGGCCCCGCGCGCGGGCACGCGCCTCGACTCGATGTCAGGTTCGACAAGTTTGCTGCGTCCTCGATGGAGCGCGGCCTTCACCGCGCCGACGCTCGTCCCGAGGATCGCCGCCACCTCGTCGAGCGAGAAGTCGAAGGCGTCCTTCAGCACGACCGCGGCGCGCTCCTGCGGCGCGAGCTGCGTCAACAGCGTCCCCGCGGCCTCGCGCAGCTCGATGTGAGGCACAGACACAGGGCCCTCGGGCTCGGCCGTGGCGCGCGGTCGTCGCGCGTGATCGACCCAGAGGTTGGACGCCACGCGAAACAGCCAGGCGCGCGGGTTCGGCGGGGCCGCGCCCATCTTGCCGAGCGTGGAGAACGCGCGCGACATCGTGTCCTGCGCGAGATCCTCGGCGTCCCACGGAGACCGCGTGAGGTGCCGACAGTATCGGTACAGCTCGCCGCGGAGCGGCTCGTAGGTGTCGGCGAAGCGATGCCAGCTCGCGCGGACGACGTCGGGTAGGTCGTTGGACTCGAGGCTCATGTGGGGGGAGACGGGCGAGACCGCCCGGAGGATACGCGTCACCGAGAAATGGCGCCGCGAGGGCGCGGGCCGCGGTCGGGACGTGGGTGCGGCGCGCGGACAGCTGGTCTACACGGCGAGCATGAGCGACAGAGAAGAGCACGTCGTCGCGGTGCTGGGCGCGGGCACGATGGGTCATGGCATCGCGCAGGTGTGCGCGCGCGCGGGCTTCGAGACGCGCCTCGCGGACGTCGACGTCCCCGCGGCCGCGGCCGGGAGGGCCAAGCTCGAGCAGTCCCTCGCGCGGCTCGTGGAGAAGAAGAAGCTCTCGGCCGACGACGCCTCGGCGACCCTCGCGCGCGTCCGGGCCGTCGACGCCGACGCGGCGTGCGCGGGCGCGACGATCGTCATCGAGGCCGCGCCCGAGAAGATGGAACTGAAGGTCGATCTCCTCCGGCGCGCCTCGAAGGGCGCCGATCCGCGCGCGCTGTTCGCGTCGAACACGTCGAGCCTCTCGATCACCGAGCTCGGCCAGCGCCTGGGCGCGCCGGAGCGCACCCTCGGGACCCATTTCTTCAACCCCCCGCCGGTGATGGAGCTGCTCGAGCTGGTGCGCGGCGTCGGCACGTCCGACGAGTCGATCGAGCGCGCGCTCGCGTTCGCCGCCGCGCTCGGCAAGACACCCATCGTCATCAGGGATTTTCCCGGCTTCGCGACCAGTCGGCTGGGTGTGTGCATCGGCGCCGAGGCGATCCGCATGCTCGAGCAGGGGGTGGGCAAGGTGGCCGACATCGATCGGGCGATGGAGCTCGGGTACCGCCACCCGATGGGTCCGCTGAAGCTGAGCGATCTCGTCGGCCTCGACGTCCGCCTCGCGATCCTCGAGCACCTGCACCGCGAGCTCGGCGAGGTGTTCCGCCCGCCTGTGCTCCTGCGCCAGATGGTGCGCGCGGGGCGCCTCGGCAAGAAGTCGGGGCACGGCTTCTATCGCTGGACCGACGCGGGCCCCGAGCCGAGCGACGTGTGAGCCCGCGCCGCTCGGAGCTCCTGCGGCTGCTCGCGGGTGACATCGCCGTCGTCGACCGCGCCGGAGGGCTGCTCGAGCGGTCCAGCTCGTTCCCCGACGTCTCGCGCGTGGGTGACGCGTTCGTCGACGCGGGCGCGGTGACCGAGCTCGTCGCGCGCGGCGCGGGCGCGCTCGACGCCGAGCTCTCCGCTGGCGGCGCGACGCGGCTCCGCGTCCACTCCCTCGCCGACGGCGCGCGCCTCGTCGAGCTGATAGGGCCTCGCGAGCGCGCCGCGTACGGCCAGCGGCAGCTGTTCGCCGCGCTGAGCCACGAGATCCGCACCCCGATGAACGGCGTGCTCGGGCTGACGGGCCTGCTGCTCGACACGCGCCTCGACGCGCGCCAGCGCGACCTCGCCGAGACGATCCGCGCGAGCGCGTCGGCGCTGCTGTCGGTCGTCAACGCCATGCTGTCGTTCGCCGAGGTCGAGGATCGCGACGTCGCGATCGAGCACGCGAGCTTCGACGCGCTCGCGCTCTTCGAGAGCGCGGCCGATCTGTTCGAGAAGGCCGCCGACGAGCGCGGGCTCGAGCTGGTCGTGCATGTCCGCCCGAGCGTCCCTTCGAGGCTCGTCGGTGACGCCGCGCGCATCCGGCAGATCGTCGTCAACCTGCTCGGCAACGCGGTGAAGCTCACCCAGCGCGGCGAGATCGTCGTCGACGTCTCGTACTCGGACGAAGACGGGCTGGCGTTCGACGTCACCGACACCGGCCCGGGTATCGCCGCCGAGGATCTCATCAAGCTCTTTCGCCCGTTCGGCCAGCTCCCGCTCGGCAAGCACGCGGGCGGCACCGGCCTCGGCCTCGTGATCTGCGACCGGCTCGCGCGCCGGATGGGCGGCTCGATCTCGGTCGACAGCGAGGTCGGGCGCGGCGCGACCTTCCGCGTGCGGCTCCCCCTCGAGCGCGACCGGAGCGCGCCCAGCCTCCCCTCGCCGTCGTCTCCCGGCCTCTCGGTCGTGCTGCTCGACAGGTCCGAGGCGCTCGCGCGGGCGTTCGCGGACTCGCTCCGCGGGGCCGGGCACACGCTCACCTGGGCCTCGTGCGTGGCCGACGCGGCCGCGCTGGCGTCGAGGCAGATCGTCGACGTGCTGCTGGTCGGCCGGACGTCCGACGGGAGCGACGCTCGGCGCGCGGCGCTCTCGCTGCCCGCGGTGCGAAAGATCCTCGTGCTCGCGCCGTCCGAGGCGCGGGGGCTGTTCGACGTGGCCGACGACGTGCTGACGAAGCCCGTGCGGCGCGCGCAGCTGAGGGCCGCGCTCGAGCCCAACCTCGCGGAGCGCCCGCGCGGCTCGTCGTCGCGGCACCACCCGTGGCGAGATCTCGCCGCGCGCTTGCCGATGCGGCTGCTCGTCGTCGAGGACAACATCGTCAACCAGCGGGTCGCCGCGGGGATGCTCGCGCAGCTCGGCTACGCGTGCGATGTCGTGGCCACGGGCGAGCAGGCGCTCTCGCGGCTCGATCAGGCTCCGTACGACGTCGTGCTGATGGATCTGCAGATGCCAGGCATCGGCGGCCTCGCGACGACCGAGGCCATCCGCGCGCGCGCGGGCGCGACTCCCCGGGTGATCGCGATGACCGCGAGCGCCGAGGATCGCGATCGCGCGGCGTGCCTCGCGGCCGGGATGGTCGCGTTCCTCACCAAGCCGCTCGAGCTCGACGCGCTGGCCGAGTCCCTGACGCACGCGGCGACGCCGACGGTCGACGCGACGCCGCCGCCGTCGAGCGAGCGCTCGGTCGACTCTGCCGTCTTCGAGTCGCTCGCCCGCGCGCTGCCGGAGGGGTCGATGCCCGAGCTGGCCGACGAG
>CAUJFL010000469.1 GCA_963169165.1 Myxococcota bacterium
ACGCGGGCCACCTGTTCGCGGCGATCCAGCGCGGCAACCCGTTCGCAGGCGACGCGCGGCGCGAGCTCGTCGACGCGCTGACCGCGATCGACCGCGACGTCACCGCGAGCGCCGACGCCGACGAGCTCGCGCTGTCGATCCCCGCGCTCCCGCCCGCGCCGCCCGAGCTGTCCGAGGCGCGCGGTCAGATCGACGCGGTCGACCGCGAGCTGCTGCACCTCCTCGCGCGGCGCACCGAGCTCGCTCGCAGGGCCGGGCGCGCCAAGGCGGGCCTGGGGTTGCCAGTGCGCGACCGAGAGCGCGAGGCCGCGCTGCTCGGCGAGCGCCAGGCGTGGGGCGAGGCGCTCGGACTCGACGGCGCGTCGGTGCGCGCGCTGTTCGAGCAGCTGATCGCGGCCTCGCGCGCCGCGCAGCGCCAGGATCGCGGCTCGACAGGGTGAAGCCCACGGCGTCGGGGGGAGGCTTCGCCCCGTCGACGGTGACGGAAGTCATCGGCGCCGCGGGTTTTCACTTGCCAGGGACGCAGGCGGGCTCGCTCGACCCGTCCTGCTTCAATCAGCGCTGGCGCCTGACAGATGTGCCACGCGCCCGAGGCCGCGAGCCCGCACCCGACGTGGTCAGGGAGCCTGATGGGGCTCGCGGCGCGATCCTCTCTTCTTCGCGCAGATGACCAACGCCAACCAGGCCGTACCCGGCGCGGGCCGAGCGTCAGGGCCCCTTGGGCTTCGGGACGACGCGGATACGCTGCGGTGAGATCTTTGGGTCGGTCGTCACGCGGACGACGCCGGTCGCCGCGTCGAAGCTGACCTGGCCGCCCGGATCCGTGGGCACCTCGACGTCGAAGCCCTCCGGGTACGTGTGCGCCGGCACGGCGAGCTCGGTCGACCCAGTGACGCCCGCGCGGGGCTCGAAGGTGAGCTCGAGCGCGCGCGTCTCCGCGTCGAACCCGAACGACACGGGCACGCCCGCGATCGCGCGCGGGTACGGGCGCACGATGACGGCGACGGCCGGGTTGTCGGTGCCGTCCTCCGCACGCAGCGCGCCGCCCGAGGGCCCGCCCGGATCGTAGGCCCAGTACGCCCAACCCATCTGCAGCCTGTCGGCCATCGTCAGGATCTGGTCGACGAACGGCCTCGCGTTCGGATCGGCCCAGCTGAACGACCACCACTCTCCGAGCAGCAGCGGCCCGCCGTGGCGGGCGAGATCGGTCGCGCGCTGCGCCTCCCAGAGCGACACTGTCGGATCGCCCTTGCTGAACCGCCCGTTCGCCTCGGCCCCCGCGGAGTAGAGGTGCGGCGCGAACACGAGGCGCGGCCCGCCCGGGCGGCGGTCGGTCAGCTTGGGGATGTACGAAGGGGCCCCGTTCGCGGGGGCGCCGTAGCGAGACTCGAAGAAGATCCAGTGGTCGGCGTCGACCGCGCGGATCGCGTCGATCACTCGCTGATAGAAGGGGCCGAGCTTCGTCTCGTCGAACGTCTTCGAGGTGCCACCGTCCTCGGGGATCTTCCGGAAGAGCGCCTCGGCGCCGTCGAAGTCAGACCCGGGGAACGGCTCGTTGAACAGATCGTAGCCGATGACGTACGTATCGCCGGCGAACCTGGCCGCGACCGCGGCCCACGCGGCCGCGAAGCGCTGCTGCAGATCGGCGTGGGGGCCGTCGGCGTCCCAGAAGTTGTCGAACGCGCGCTGGACGGCCGGCTCCATGTAGTTGAGCGCCCAGACGTCCTGCTGTTTGAACGGCAGCCCGTCGTCTCGTATCGCCCACGCCGGCGCGCCGTCACAGCAGTATTTCGCCGCGTACACGTCCTGGTGCATGTCCAGCATCACGTGCACCCCCGCCTGCCCCAGGCGCTTCACGTCCGCCGCGATCCGCTCGAGGTACGCGGCGTCGATCTGCCCCGGCGCGGGCTCGAGCGCGTCCCAGAGGATGAGGTAGCGCACGAAGTTGAACCCCCACCTGTGCGCGATCCGCTCGATGTCGGCGTCCGTCAGGCGGGGCGAGCGCTCCGGGTCGGCCTTGCTGCTGTTGCTCGTGTTGATGCCGCGCAGGATGAGCACCCGCCCCTCCCTGTCGGTGATGAACCTGGGGCTCTCGGTCGACGTCGCCGGGGGAGGCGTGTCCGAGGGCTCGCTCGACCCGCACCCACCAGCGAGCGCCACGGCGAGGACCGCGAGGAGGGGGGCTCGACGGAGGAGGCGCAAGGAGAGCATCCGCGGCGTCTATCACGCGCGCGACGCCCCGGCGAGCACGCCGGGGACTTCGTCGACGCGCCGATCTTGCGCGCCTCGGGGAGACGCGAGTGACGCGCCTCGCCCCTCGACAGGCGCCCAGGCACCCGGATGATCGCCCTGCGCAGCCAGGGCGTCCGCCAGTGTCCCAACTCTGTGACCACTAACGAACCTCACGCCCCACCAGGGCCACGCCATGCACAGTAGACTGGCCGCCCGTCCCGTCCGTCACGGCGATCGACAGCGTCGCTCCTTCACTTGGGTGCTCGGGTCGCCCACGGTTGTCGCCGACCGTGGGCCCCCGCAGATCCGGACGTGCAGAATTCCCGCATCCCCCGCGTCCGGCTCCTCGAGACACGGATTTGCTACGCGATGCGAACGGCGCTCGGCTCCAGGAGCGGGTAGCGCTCGAGGATTCGAACCACTCGATGGGTACAGATCGCTCAAGACACCTGAGCAACCGCAGAAGAATGGTCGAATCGTGAGAGAACTCGGGGCCAGACCGGCTCATGTCGTGGTTGCTACGGCCGACCATGAGAGAGAGGCCCCGATGGATCAGGCTTACGCGAAGTTGGTCGACGCTGCCGGGGCGACGTTCGCCGCGATCGAGACGCGGCTGGGAGGGCGGGAGGCGGTCCTCACGGAGGTCGACGTGGTGACGCGGGAGTGTCGTCTGAGGGCGGGCCAGCTGGACGAGGTGATCGCGACGCTGCAGGCCGCGCTCGACGGCACCGCGGCCACGGGTCCCGGCAACAAGTCCCGCCGCAAGGCGCTACAGGATACGATCAACCACTTTCAGAAGAACCGCGCCCGCATGGACTACCGACACCTTCGAGAGGAGAACCTCGTGATCTCGAGCGGGCTCGTGGAGGGGACGGTGCGCCACCTCGTCGGGATGAGGCTCGACGGCCCCGGCATGCGCTGGGGCAAAGCCCGGGCGGAGGACGTGCTTCAGCTGCGCTGCGTTCTGCTGAACGGGCTCTGGGAGAAATTCGAGGCCCACCTCGCGACGAAGGGCACCCTCCGCCTGGCGTCGCAGCCCAAGCCCACCGTCACGCACGACGCCAAGCCGCAGGTGAAGGAGGCCGCGTGAGGCCACGTGAGCGTAGCGGCCTGGAGTGTGCGGAAGTGTGTCGTAGTGTAGGATCTGCACCCAACAACGGAGGCCAGGAGTGGCACCCGAAGGGAGCACCAGTGCCGGTGCGCGCGCAGGATTGCGTCGATGCGGGCCTCGGCAAGGTCAACCCCTACGGAGTCTTCGCAGCTCGCGGACCACGCCGTCGAACGGTGCCTCCGGCCCGGACACACCACCTGCAGCGTGAGTGCGGTGGTCGGGCGGCGGCGATCGTGGCGGTGCGCGTGAAGTCGCCGGTGGTGACCGCGCGCACGTCGGCCGCGGTGTACTCGAGCTCGTCGTCCAGATCGGGTCGGAACAGTCCGTGCCTCCGCACGCGGCGACCGACAGAGTTGCGACGAGGGCATGGGCCACGCGGCAGCGCGGCAACGCGCGATGCCTGGCGCATCGTGCGAGTGAGGCTCGCGCGCCCGAGCCTCGGGAGCCTGGGCTCCGCCCGAGGTGTGCCGCGAGCCGTCCAGCCCGGTTGACACGACGCTCATCGGCGGATAGCGCTGGAGCGGGCGGGCAACGTTCGGTCGGAGGTCGACATGGCGCAGCGAGGCAGGAGCGGCGAGCGGCGGGCACCGAGCGATAGGAGAGCGCCCACGCGGATGCACCGCGGGGTGATAGCGGGGGCAGCGTTGCTCTGCGTCTCCGCGACCGCAGGCGCGCAGACCCCGTGGTGACGCCGCTGCCGACGTCGGCGTGCGTCGAGCCGGGCCTGGGCAACGACCCCGCGACGCGCGTGGTCGAGCTCGAATTCGTCTGCTACCGCGCGGTCGCCAGCGAGAGCTTCGCCGAGGAAGCGGGCGCGGTCAGCTGCGTGGACGTCTGCTACGTCGACCACGCGACGCAGACCCCCGTTTGCCCGGCCGACGGCTGGTGCGCGCCCGGCGCGAGCGATCCGGCGTCGGGCCCGACGACGACGGACGATTCGAGCTTCCTCGTGTACCGCGCGCCCATCTCCCCGACCCGCGCCACGTTGGGCAGCGCGCCGGCGGCCGCCTTCGACGACCTCGCCAGCGCGCGCCTCGGGGCCGGCATGTCCGTGGTCGTGAAGCTCACCGGGCAGCGGCCCGGCGAACCGGCGAGCAAGGACCGAGCGTATTTCGTGCGGGTGAACCGCGAGGCGGCGAGCCAGGCCGCGTCGAAAGGCATCGTCGTGGGGCCGGAGATCCTCGCCAAGACCACGCGGTTCAAGCTCTGGGCGTCGCCGTCGACCGCCTCGACCGGCGCGCCGTACAGCTTCTTCGGGCTGAATCCGTGCATCGTCGGCACGCAGGTGACGCTCGACGGAGCGCCGGGGGGGCCGCGCGGCTGCCTGCGGCGCGACGTGGCCGAGTACGCAGCCCAGTTCAGCGAGGGCTTCGCGACGTCGGTGCAGGACAGATTTCAGGCGCAGCTCTCGCCGGCTGACCGGCACAAGTTCTGGGCGAACGGCGACGACGGCGCGGGCGGGTGCCTGCAGCTTCCCCTTCACGTCTACAACAAGCCGGAGGCCACTTCGGCGGGCGACCGGTGGCTGCGGCAGGAGCTCGCGGACACGGTCGATCCTCCCGGCGCGCCGATCGTCGGCAACCACGTCGCGCGCAGGTACATGGGCAACAAGCTGTCACACGAGCCGATGCACGCCTTCATGTACCGGGTCAGGCTCGATCTGTCGCCGAAGGTGAACCTCGAGGACGTCCCGTGGACCTCAGAGTCGATCCCCGACATCATGGTCGACCGCACGTGCGTGAAGCTGCCCTCCGGCATCGATCCCGATCCGACCCGACCTTGCTGGTCGGGGATCACGACCGAGAGCCCGCCGGGCACGCCGCTCGCGCCCACGGTGCAGCAGCTCCGGGGCAGCCCGTACCTCCGGAACTACGCGATCCAGCCGCACCGCGACGCGATGCGCGTGCCGTACGGTGGCGGCGGGTTCTTGCAGTACCTCGCGGAGCAGTTCTCGTATCCTGCCGGCAGTCTTGCCCACCCGGCAAGCATGGTATCCAGCATCCCTCGGCTTGGGCCCACTACCCCGGCGATGCTCGGGGGGCGCCAGTCCGACGAGGGGTTCGACTTGATTGGCGACTACGTCCAGTACGCGAGCACGTCGAACGGCTCGAAGGACTACCTGACGCTGCTGGACGAGACGCTGGTGTCGCACGTCGGCCGCAGCTTCGCGGACATGATGTTCGACTTTCACACCGCGCTGTACCTGAAGGACTACAACGCCGATCCGGCCGACGGCAACCACGCGCGGTGGCGGTTCGAGTGGGTGGGCAACGGCGCGGCGCCGGCGCCGCTCGACGCGTCGAAGCCTTTCGCTGTCACGGCCGATCCGCTCGTCGACCGCCAGCCCGACGGGCAGCTGCGGACGTGGCGCGTGCTCGATCCCGAGGTCGAGTGCACCTCCACCGAGCCGTACGCCGTGTGCAAGCGTCGCCCGTCGCCGAAGGTGTTCGGTGTGGCCGCGCCCGCCGACGTCCCCACGTTCACCCGCGTCGATCCGAACGGGCTGTTTCCGCCGGTACCGACCGGTGACGGCGACGGCGCGTGGTGCGCCGCGCCCGAGGCGCTCGATCTCGCGAAGCGTCGCAGCAGCGGCGCGTACGTGCCGAAGGTGTTCGCGCTGGCGCTCGGACCCGACGCGGACTTCACCGCGCTGAAAGAGATCGCCGGCGTGACCGGCGGGACGCTGGCGTACGTGCCGGACACGAGCGAGGGTGTCACGCAGGCGCTGATGCGGTTCCAGGGCGCGTCGTCTGCCGTGGGCGCGTCGAACCTCGCGCGGGGCACGCAGCGCCTGGTGGCGTCGGCGAGCGCTGGGCTGTTCGCGTTTCCGGTGGTGAGCGGCGATCGGGAGCTGCGGGTGTCGGCCATCCACGGCGGCGTGGCCGGCGTGCTCGTAGATCCGAGCGGCGCGGTCGTGACGCCCGACGAGCTCGCCACCGCCGGGCGCGGGCGCGTGCTCGTCGTGCACGATCCCGCGCCGGGGACGTGGGGGCTGC
The DNA here is from genome assembly GCA_963169165.1 of Myxococcota bacterium. Lineage (GTDB taxonomy): Bacteria > Myxococcota_A > Polyangia > Polyangiales > Polyangiaceae > JADLFU01. Next base: position 6,340 of record CAUJFL010000469.1, read on the forward strand.
GTGGCGCGGCCGACTTCGTGGAGGCGGCGGTCGAGAGCCGCCGGCGCATCTTCGCGGAGGTGGGCGGCGTGCCCACGGGCTTGCCGGGGGAGCCCGACGTCAACAAGCTGGCGAAGGCCCAGCTGCGGGTGACAGTGGTGGACGACGCGGCGATGATGGGTTGCCAGGTGGGCGCGTTCGTGCGGCGGCCTGACGGCAGCGTGTGGGCGGGAGCGCTGCGCGACGACCTCGCAGGCGGCCCGGCGGACGGCGTGTACGGCGTCGACTTCGCGACGTTCCGGGTGCCCGGGGTGTACAACGTGGTGTTCGGCGCGATCTGCCCGACGCCCACGGGCGATGTGTGGCGCACGACGGATCGCAGCTTTGTGATCGGCGGCGGCGAGGAGCTGGACGCGGACGGCGACGGGATGCCCGACGCGTGGGAGCGCCTGCACGCGCTGAGCTGGCAGGACGCCAGCGACGCGACGGGCGACGCGGACGGAGACGGGCTGTCGAACCGTGATGAGTTTCTCGCCGGCACGAGCCCCCGCAAGTCGGACAGCGATGGCGGCGGCGAGAGCGACGCGACGGAGGTGGCGGCGGGACGCGATCCGCTGCAGAGGGACGACGATGCGGCGCACGCGCCGTCGCTGTCCGCGATCGTCGGCAACGGGGTCGCGGTGCTGACGCTGGGCGCGTCGTTTCCCGAGACGACGCTCGAGCTGCGGCAGACGGACGCGTCGGGAGCGCCGCAGGCTACGACGCCCTTTGAACGACGCGAGGGGCTGGCGCTGGTGACGGGGCTGACCAACGGCGTCACGAGCTGCTTCGAGGCGCGGTTGTCGACCGAGGCGGGCGTGAGCGGGTGGTCGGAGCGTGTCTGCGTCACGCCCGCGCTCGACCCGCACCCGCCGGCGCTCGGAGAGGCCCTGGCTGTCGTCGCGCACTCGCGCGCGCTCGATTTGCAGCTGAGCATCTCGGAGCCCCGGCAGCTGGAGCGGTGGAGCGGCGTGTTCGCCGGCCTGGTGGCGCCGAGCCTTGGCACCGTCGCGACGCCAGTGAACGAGGTGCGCATCGGGCGCCGCGCGGACACGACGGACGGTGCGTGGCAGCCCATCCACGGAGCGCGCCTGCCGAGCGCGCCGATGGGGACGTACTGGATGATGGTGCGCGACGGCGCGGGGAACGTCAGCAACGTGGCGGCGCTTTCCCTGAAGCTGACGCCAGCCTCGCTGCTGGACAGGGCGATTGCGCGGGAGGAGGAGGCGCAAGACGAGGCGGCCGCGGGGCACTACGCGGCGGCGCGGCGCGACGTCGAGGCGTCGCTGCCGCTGCTCGCGCGCGCGCTGGTGCGCGCGCGCCAGGGTTGCCACCCGAGCCGCCTGGCTCACTTGCTCCAAGGAGTAGGCCGCATCACGGCGCACAAGGCGGGGGCCATCGCGTGGATGACGCCGAGGAGGCACGTCGACGGGGAGCGCGAGCTGAGCCTCGCGCTCGAGCTGGAGCGCGAGCTGGCTGCATGGGCTGACGCGAACGGCGTCTCGTTCGAGGCGCCGTGACGATGAGTGGGGTGTGTCGGCTGCGGCTCGCGCTGGCGTGGGTGGGAGCGGCGTCGGTGCTCACTGGATGTGGCGGCGAGAGCGACGCGGTCTCCGGCCGGGCGGGGG
>CAUJFL010000470.1 GCA_963169165.1 Myxococcota bacterium
CCGCCCGTCGCGCCGCCGGCGCCGCCCGATCCGCCCGACGCTCCTCCTGCGCCACCGGTGCACGCGCCGTCCGCGCACTGGCCGGGGCACGCGGCCTGCGGCGCGAGCGCGTCGCCGCTGAGGACGCCGCCGACGACCACCGTCACGCTGCGGATGTTCGTGAGGTTCGCGTTGGTGCAGCCGACGCCGATGATGCCGCAGTCCTGGTCCTTCAGGATGGCGGCGAAGCCGTAGGATTTCGTCTCGAGCTCTCCGATCGGGGGGAGCGCGTCGGGGTATTTTCGACGCTCCGAGTACACCGCGCCCGCGGCGGCCTTGCCCGACGTGAGCACCTCGGAGCTCGGGCAGCCGCCGTCGAAGACGTAGAACTCGACCCACTTTCCCGCGCCCTCGAGCAGCGCCTTCTGTTCGCCCCGCAGGGCGAGCGAGATCTCGGTCGAAGGAGTCTTCGCGCACGCGACGAACAGCGCGGGCGCGCATCCCGTCGCGACCATCAGCGAGGCGAGGAGGCGGCGAGAGGTCCTGGGGGTGAGCTTGGGGGCTGTCATTCCATCTTCACGCGCAGCGGTGTGGTCTCCCCCGCGACGATATTGACCTGCAGAGACTTCGTGGCCAGGCCGCTCTTGCGGAGAGTGACGCGCACCGAGCCCGCAGGCAGCGGCGCCTTCACCACCGGGGACGGACCGAGGCTCCGGCCGTTCGCGGTGACCGACTCGCAGAAGGGGTTGCACACGACCGTGAGGTAGCCGGTGCCGCCAGCGGGCGCGTCGGGCTTCTTTTCGTGTGTGGCCGTCGCCGTGGGCGCCGTGATCACCGGCTTCTTCTCGGGCTTGTCGGGCAGGGAGGTGGGGTTCACCGGCGCCGTCGTCGCGGTGGGCGCCGCGCTCGCGGTGGGCGCCGCGGTCGCGGTCGCGATGGCGCTCGCGGTGGGCCCGGCCGCGGTCGCGACTGGGCTCGGGGCAGGCGCGGCAGAGGCGATCGCCGGGTCGCTCGCCGCGGGCGTCGTCGGCTCCTTTCCGCGAAGGAGAAGGACCACGACGACGGCGATGAGCCCGGCCGCCAGCAGCCCGACCGCCACGAGCGCGGCGACGAGCGGACCCTTGCCGCGCGCGGGGCGTGGTTCGGCGGTGGGCGTCGGCTGCGCGAACACGGGGCCAGGCTGCGCGACGGCGGGCTGGGTCGCGGTGGCAGGGAGCGGCGCGTGAAACCCCGGTGCGCTCGGCATCGGCGCGGGCGGCGGCTGCATGCCGAGCAGCGTGCGCGCGGGCTGGTTGTAACCCTGCGGCGGAGGGGCTCCGGCGGCAGGCAGGATGGGCCGCGCCTGCGCGCGCAGTTGCTCGAAATCGGTGCCGAGCGACTTGGTGCTGGCGATGACCGTCTCGACGTTCTCGTCGTCATCGTCGTCGTCGTCGCCCGGGATCGGGAGCGGCCGCGACGCGGGGAGCGGCGCGGCGAACGTGGGCAGGGGCTTTGGCCCGTCGGGCGTCGTCGCGGCGAGCGGCGACCCGGCCGCGGGACGAGGGATGGGGAGCGGCAGCGTGTGCTTCATCGCCGGAGGCGGCCGCGCCGTGACGGCGTTGCGCCCGACCGGCGCCTCGCCGACGGTGCTCGAGGTGCGTTGCACGTCGGAGGCGTAGGTGTGCGCGCTCACCTCGGACGGCTCGTCGGCGTGCGGTCGCTTCAGCTCGTCGATGTTGATCGTCTGCGTGACCTCGGCGGCCCACCTCAGGTGCGCGTCGCGCTTCTTGATGCGGTCGCCGAACAGGCGCCGCACGTAGCCAGAGACGTCCTCGGGCCCGACGAACACCCCGCGGCGCAAGAGGTGCTGCTGCAGCGCGCGGGAGAACTCGCGCGCCGTCTGGAACCGCTGCTCGGGCGCCTTCGCGAGCGCGCGCATCACGATCGACTCGAGCTCGGCGGGATAGTCTGGGACGACGGCGGACGGCGACGGCACGATGCACGCCTGCACCTTCTCGAGCGTCTCGAGATCGCTCTCCATCCGAAACAGGCGGTGCCCCGTCGTCAGCTCCCACAGCACCACGCCGAGCGCGAAGATGTCGGTGCGTCGGTCGATCTCGGCGCCCCGGACCTGCTCGGGGGACATGTACGCGAGCTTGCCCTTCAGCGTGCCCGCGCGCGTCTGGGACAGGCGCCCCGCGACCTTCGCGATGCCGAAATCGACGACCTTGACGTTGCCGTCGTAGGTCAAGAAGAGGTTGTGCGGGGTGACGTCGCGGTGGACGAGGTTGAGCAGCGCGCCGTTCTTGTCCTTGAGGTCGTGCGCCGCGTGCAGCCCCTCGGCGGCGTCGGCGACGATGCGCGCGGCGATGTCCGTCGACGGCAGCGGGAAGCCGTCCTCGACGCACCTCATCACCTCCCGCAGCGGCTCGCCGTGGAGGTATTCCATCGCGATCCAGTAGGTGCCGTCGCCCTCGCCGAGGTCGAACACCTGCGCGACGTTCGCGTGCGAGATGCGCGCCGCGATGCGCGCCTCGTCGAGGAACATGTGGATGAACTGATCGTCCTCGACCAGGTGCGGGTGGATGCGCTTGATGGCCACCCACTTCTGGAAACCTCCGGGACCGTCGGCGCGCGCGAGGTGCACGCTCGCCATGCCGCCGATGCCGATCTCGTCGACCACGCGGTAGCGTCCGAGGAAGAACGTGCCGTACCGGCTGCTCCCCGGCGTCGGCTGCGAGCCGAGGGAGCCGCTCTGCGCGGATGCGCTCAGGGAGCCTAGCGAGCGCCGGTCGACCATCTCACCGCCATTGAGGAGACGACACGTCTGCGTGGCTGGGCGAGCGGGTCGCCGCGTAGCCGACGATGCCCGCGAGGACGATCGCGCCGGCGATCGCGTACGGCCACGGGCCAGAGAAGAACCCGCCCTTCTTCGCGGGCTTGTCCTTCTCGCCCTTGTCGGAGAGGTCGGAGGCCGGCACGAGCTCGGTTTTTCCTTCGCGCACGCGGACCTTGGTGTCGGCGATCGCCCAGCGGTTGCCCGAGCCGTCGAGCGCGCTGACCCTGACGATGAGCGTCGTGCCGCCGGAGACGTGCTTCGCCGGGATATCGAACTTGACCTCCGCCGTCGCGGCCTGGTCCGCCTTGTAGCCGGCCTTCTGCGTCGCGGTGTCGCGGACCTCGACGCCGATCTTGTCGACGACGGGTGCGAACGCCTCGGGGAGCTTGGCGGTGACGGTGAAGCCCTTCTGCGCGTCGACCTTCTCGGGCGCCTCGACGGAGATCTGGAGCTTGCCGCCCTGCTTCTCTGCCTGCTTGCGCGCCTCTTCATAGATCTTCTTCGCGGCCGGACCCGACTCGGCGGGCAGCTCGAACGAGGGGTCGATCACCGCGGCCACACGGAACGCGTTGAGCGCGGCCTCTTTCTTTCCGCTGGCCGCGAGGACCGTGCCGATGCGCGCGTGGGCGAGTACGACGTCGGGGGGGAACATCCCGCCTTGCGCGAGCGCCTTCTCGTAGAGCGGCGCCGCCTCGGTGATCGCGCCTAGCTCCCATTTCTCGGCGGCCTGCGCGAGGAACGTCTTGTCCTCTGCGTGCGCCAGCGCCGGGGCGGACGCGATGCACAAGGCGGTGAGAAGGGCGGCGAGCTTCGCGCGAAAAGGGGGAGACAAAAGTGATTCCTCTCGCCGACGGTACCTCGTGCGCCTCAGCGATTCAACGTTCAACGTGCGCGCCGTGATGCGGATCAAGCACGGCCGTCACCTCGCGCAGCTGGTCGCCAGCCTCGCGCGCAGGCGCTCGAGGTGCGGCGCGCGGCGGTCCGCGAGCTGGGTCTCGATCTGCGCGAGGCGGCGGCACACGTCGTGGCGGTTGGGCGGGAGCACGGCGAGGAGCAGCTCGCTGACGCGCGCATCCCACCGCGAGAGCAGCGCCTCGACGTCACCTCTCCCCGCGTCCCCGGCGGACGTGACGGTGAGCAGGCCGGACAGCACGATGTCGACGAACACCGCGACCGGCACGGGCTCGGCGGTCGGGTGCGTCACGGGGAGGTGGGCCGTGGGCTGTGGCGCGTCCACGGTCGTCGGCGCGGCGCTCGACGCGGGCAGATCGAGCAGCTCGATCTCCATCCACGCGACGGGCTCGCTGGTCGGGCGCGGCGGGGGGCCGCCCGCGACGAGCGCCGTGCGGGAAGGATCCGCGAGCATCGCCGCGAGCGCGCGCGCGTGCGCTGGCGGGAGCCTCGGCGACAGGAACGTCAAGAGGGCGTCTCGCTGCGACGGCTCGTAGCGAGCCAGCTCGCGGAGCAGCGCGCCCGGGTCACGTCCGACGGTCTGCTCGAACGACCGCACCGCGAAGCGGAGCGCGCCGAGCTGGGGGATGCGCGTCTCGAGCACGCTCGACACCATCGAGACGCCCGTGCCGTCGCCGAACATCTCGCGCAGCACCGCCTCGCACTGCCCGATCAGGCGCTCGACCCTCGACACGACCGCGAGCTCGTTCGCGAGCAGCGCGCCCCGCTTGGCGACCCGCTTGTCGACGCTCGCGAGCGACTCGGCCGCGTCCTGCGCAGGCCCCGAGCCGAGCTCGCGGGAGATGGCCGCCTCGGTGAGGTCGAGCAGCGCGGCGCGGCGCTCGCGATCGTTGGTGAGCGCGTCGTAGCGAGCCTTCGCGTCGCGCGTCGCGAACACGAGCGCGCCCCTCGCCACTCCGAACGGCGCGCGCGCCTGATCCATCCCGAACAGGTAGAGCGCGTCCTCCTTCTCGACGAAGGCGTCCCGCGTGACCGTCGGCGGTCGCGTGCCCTTCGCCGCGTCCTTGCGATCCTCGATGGGCAACGGGAACGGCATCGTCGCGCGATCTGGCGTCACGCCGCCCGAGAAGCGGACCGACGACGCCGGGAACCTCGAGCGCGAGTTGGTCTGAAACGCCGTGTGCCCGCGCCCGTCGAGCGCGCCCGGCGGCGACGCCAGCAGCAGCTCGCGGTCGTCGACCGGGGGGCGCTTGCCGAGGCCGCGCAGGTAGGCCGACACGAGGATCGGCGGCGCGAAGATCGGCGCGCGCACCTTGGTCTTCTCGCCGGTCAGCAGGCTCCAGACCTCGTTCTTGCGGTGATCGTACAGGACCGGCTGCAGGTGCTCCGCGAACACCTCGACGCCCGGCACCGTGCCCGGGGGCAGCGCCGGCCGCGCCGCCGTGAGCACCGACAGCACGAGCTTGGTCTGCGCCTCGCAGTTTCCGCCTGGATCGTCGTCGTCGAAGTAGCCGCTCATGCGGCTCTCCTTCAGGCGGTAGCTGTCGAGGTGCAGCTCGCGAAACAGTCGCGACAGCGTCCGCATCACGTTGGCCTCGAGGTACTTCGGGCCGGGCAGCAGGTCCTCGCGGCGCACGGCGTCGACGAGTCGCCCGAACCGCGCGAGCGACGGGGCGGGATCGCGGCCCGCCTCCCTCGCCTCCGCGCGCAGGAAGAAGCCCGCGTAATCGACCTCCTTCGCGCGAAAGGTCCGCAAGATCTGGGCGGCCTCGTCGATCGGCGTCGAGCGCATGGGGCCCCGCGCCGCGGTCGCCGACGGCCTGAAGAACGGCGCGTGCGCCGCGAGCGCGGTCGCGAAGGCGAGCGACCAGGCGAAGAGCGCGCGCGCGCGAGGCACGGGTCCGAGTATGCGCCCTCGTCACGCGAGGCGCGAGAGCTCGTCGCGCTCCTCGACCGTCAGCGTGATCGACCGCGCGCGCACGGCGGCCGCGGCGTGCGCGCCGGTGCGGCACCCCACGATCGGCACGACGCCGTCTCGTAGCGTCCACGCCAGCGCGACCTCGGACGGCCCCACGCCGCGCGCCGCGCCGAGCTCGCGCAGCCTGGACACGAGCGGTGTCGCGGCGGTGAGCGCGGACGGCGCGAACCAGGGCTCGGTCGCGCGCCGATCGGTCGGGCGCGTCGACGCGTCATAGGAGCCCGACAGCGCGCCCTGCGCGAGCGGGCTGTACGCGAGCAGGGTGACGTCGAGCTCGCGGCACGCGTCGAGCACGCCGTCGCGCTCGACCGCGCGATCGAGCAGCCCGTAGCGCACCTGGTTCGACGCGAGCGCGACGCCCCGCCTCGCCAGCGCCGCGTGCGCGCGTCGCACCTCGTCGGCCGAGAAGTTCGACACGCCGACGGCGACGGCGAGCCCGTCGGCGACCGCGTCGGCGAGCGCGTCCATCAGCGAGACCACCGACGCCATCCGCTGGTCGGGCCAGTGCACCTGGTACAGCTCGACGCGCGCGCGGCCGAGCCGCCTCAGGCTCGCGCGCAGGGCGAGCGGCAGCGTGCTCGCGGTGCGGCCCGGGAGCAGCCCGAACTTGGTCGCGACTTGCACGGCGCCCCGGTGACGCCGCGTGAAGAACCCGAGGATCTTCTCCGAGGCGCCGTCGCCGTACACCTCGGCCGTGTCGAACGCCGCGAGGCCGCCGTCGCACGCGACGTCGAACGCGTCGAGCAGGCCGCCGGCCTGCTCCCGGCGATAGGACCAGTAGCGCTCGTCGCCCCACGCCCAGCAGCCGATCATCAGCCTCGGGACGCGCAGCCCCGAGCGCCCGAGCGCGACGTCGTCCGTCACGGCTCGTACCCCGTCGCCGCGACGGCGTCGCGCGCGAGGGCGATCGCGTCGACGCACGCCGCGCGCGCCTCGCGCAGCGCCTCGAGCGACGGCGGACTGCCCGACGCGCCGAGCCTGCGCCTCGTGGCGCGGCGGCTGCGATCGAGCCGATCGAGCCACGGCAGCGCGGCGACCGGCGACGCGAGCGCGGCCGCGGCCGCCGCGTGCGAGAGCGGCCGGGGAAGGAGCGCCTCGCTCGCCGCGACCAGCAACGCCGCCCAGGCGGGGAAGGCCAGCAAGCCGAGCCCGAGCTTGTAAGTAGACACCACGTCTACTTCGGTCCCTGCCATGCGCTCGGCGAGGCGAGGCACCTGATACGGCAGATAGTAGAGCGCCGCGCCGACCAGCGCGAGCGGCAGGGTCGCCCACAGGAGCGCGCGCGGCGGCGCACCCACCGGGCGTGCTCCCGACACGACGCGATCGTCTGACAGGCCCGCGCGGCCGAGCAGCTCGTAGTAGCGCTCCACCGACGCCGCGATCGCCTCGCGCGCGTCGTCGTCGCGGAGCGCGTCGTTCGCGGCCTTCACGCGGCGGCCGAGGGCGTTGTGCTCGGCGAGCGACGCGTTGCTGCGGGTCGTGTCGTTGGCGACGAGCTCGGTGACGCGGCCGATCAGCACGCGCTCGGGCCACGTCGCGCCCTCGACGAGCAGCGCGCGGAGATCGTCGCGCAACGCGCGCGTGATCTCCTTCGGCAGCTCGTCGGCGGGGACATCGAGCTCGTCGACCCGTCGCACCGGCCCGAACTGCACGAGCGCGCGCGAGCGGAACGTGTCGCGGGCCTCCCACTCGAGCGCGACCGCCTGGAAGGTGAGGTCGAGGCCGCCCTTGTCCGCGGCGCGCGCGAGCATCCGCCCGGCGCCGCTCTTCAGCTCGAGCAGGTGAGGCTCGCTGTGGCTGGTGCCCTCGGGGAAGATGAGGAGGTTGCCGCCCCCTGCAAGATGGTCGCCGACCTTCTCGAAGACAGAGTCGTTCGCGCCGGGAGGGGCCCCGGGCTCGTCGCGCTTGCGGACGACCGGCACGGCCTCGGCGAGGTCGAGCAGCAGCGACAAGCCGGGCGTCTTCCACAGCGTCGCCTTCGCGACCGGCGACACCTCGCAGTCGGTGGCCGTGAGCAAGACCACCGGGTCGACGATGCCGTTGACGTGGTTGGCCGCGAACAGACGCCCCCGCACGCCGCGGGGCGGCGCGCCCACGACCTCGATCTCACGGAAGAACACGCGCACCGCGAGGCCGAGCGCGCGTCGGACGATCGTCTTTGCGAGCGGCATCGGTCCGGGATGTTCCCAGGTCGCCGCCCCGCTTGTCGACGGTGTAGGGTCGCGGCCGCCAGCGCTCATGCCGAACCTCCTCGCGATGTCGCTCGAGGGCGAGCTCGCCCCTTCCTTCGACCTGCTGTGCCTCGCGCCCGGCCGCAAGGCCCCGGACGGCTGGGGCATCGGGTACTACCCGGGCGGCGAGCCCTCGGCGTCCGTGCTGAAGGAGCCCGTGCCGCTCGCCGGCAGCATCCGCTCCGAGCTGGTCAAGGCGTGGGATCACCTCGCGTCGCCGCTGTTCATGCTCCACATCCGCGACGCGACGTGGGGCCCCATCACCGACGCGAACACGCAGCCGTTCGTCCGCAGCTTCGTCGGGCGCGACTGGCTCATCGCGCACTCGGGGAGCCTGCGCGAGCGCCTCGACCTCGGGCAGAGCCCGCGGTTCGAGCCGGTGGGGTCGACCGACACCGAGCGGGTGTTCTGCTTGTTGCTCGGGCGGATCGCGCAGCACGGGCACCGCTCGCTCGGCGAGATCCCGCCCGAGACGCTCGCGGCGTGGCTCGGTGAGATCAACCAGAAGGGCCCGCTGTCGCTCGTGCTCGCGGACGGGCTCGATCTCGTCGCGTACGCCGATCGCGAGGGCGCGCCAGAGCTGCACGTGGGCGAGATCGTCCCGCCGTACGAGCAGGCGGTGTTCTCCGATCGCGATCTGTCGATCGATCTGACGCGCCGGGGGATGACCGCGAAGCGCGGCGTGCTCGTGTCGTCGACGCCGCTCGAGCACGCGGGCGGCGCGCGCGTGTCGTGGCGAAGGCTGTCGCCGGGCGAGCTCGCGGTGATCCGCCTCGGGGCGCTGAGGGCCACCGCGTTCGCGCCGAGCCCCGGCGGCGGCGCCCAGCGCGCGAGCGCGCCGAGGTTGGCCTTGCCGCGCGAGCGGGCGCGCGTCCGCACCTACGCGATCCGCCACCGGACCGAGTACACGTACCAGCGCCCCGTCGAGCGCAGCGCGCACCTGTTTCGCCTGACCCCGGCGCACGACAGGCACCAGTCGCTGCTCGCGCATCAGCTGCAGCTCTCCGTCGATGGCGAGGCGTTCGATTTCGACGACGCGTTCGGGAACGCCGTGAGGAAGGTGCTGCTCGACTCGCCCTACGAACGGCTCGTGATCGAGGCGCGCTCGACGGTCGAGGCCCGCGACACCGAGCCGCTGAGCATCCACCCGCGCCGCAGCCGCGCGACGCTCCCGATCGCGTGGATGCCGTGGCAGCGCCAGCTCCTGCAGCCGTTCCTGATGCCGCCCGAGCTGCCGCAGACGCAGCTCGAGGAGCTGTTCGAGTACGCGATGAGCTTCGTGCGGCGCAACGACTACGATCTGTTCGACACGTTGCTCGATCTCAACTCGACGCTGCACCGTGAGTATCGCTACACGCCCGGCGCGACGCACCTCGGCACGACCGCGTGGGAGGTCTACGAGGCGCGGCGCGGCGTCTGCCAGGATTTCACCAACCTGTTCATCTGCCTCGCGCGGCTGCTCAGCGTCCCTGCGCGCTACGCGTGCGGCTATGTGCTGACCGGCGCGCGCGACGAGCGACGGGCGATGGGCGACGCGTCGCACGCGTGGGTGCAGGTGTACCTGCCCGAGATCGGCTGGAAGGGCTTCGATCCGACCAACGGCAGCCTCACGCAGACCGAGCACGTGCGCGTCGCGGTGGGCCGCAACTACGTCGACGCGACGCCGACGTCGGGCACGATCTACGTCGGCGGCGGCGCCGAGCTGATGACCGTCGACGTGCGGATGGAGGAGGCCGGGTGACTTGCGGCGCGCGGGGCCCTCGCGATAGAGCCCCGTCATGGCCGAGCCCGAGCCCTTCTCGCGTCGCATCGCCGTCGTCGTGAACGGCAACGCGAAGAGCGTCACAGACGAGATCATCGCGACGCTCGGGGACATCCTCGAGGGCGGCGATCTGTTCGTCTCTCGCCGCGTCGAAGAGGCGCGCGAGCTCGCGCGCACGATCGCGACGCGCGGCTACGGCACGGTGCTCACGGGCGGCGGCGACGGCACGTTCACCGTGATGGTCACCGAGGTCGTGCGCGCGTGCGACGAAGAGGGCGTCCCTCGCCCCAGGTTCGGATTGTTGAAGCTCGGCACCGGCAACTCGCTCGCGTGGGTCGTGGGCGCGTCCGCCGCGAAGAACGGGCGCGGCCTCGCGGCCGACATCCAGCGGCTGCGCCGCGACGCGGGGAGCCGCCCGATGCGGCTCATCGAGGTGATGGACACGCTCACGCCGTTCTGCGGCTGGGGCGTCGACGCCCAGGTGCTGCACGACTACCAGCGCACGAAGGCGGTCCTGTCGCGCGGGCCGCTCGCGAGGTTCGCGCCGGGCGCGCTGTCGTACGTCGTGTCCAGCATCACGCAGACGCTGCCGAGCTACCTGCTCCGCGGCGTGCCCTTCGTCCGCGCGCGCAACACCGGCGGCGAGGCGTGGCGCATGGGCGCGGGTCGCAAGCGCGTCGGCGCGCCGATCGCGACGGGCGAGGTGCTGTTCGAGGGCAAGGCGCGGCTCATCTGCTGCTCGACGATCCCGTACTACGGCTTCGGGTTCCGCATGTTTCCGTTCGCCGAGGACCGCCCCGACAAGATGCACCTGCGCCTCAGCGTGATCGACGCGGTCACGTTCGCCGCCAATTTTCCGGCGATCTGGCGGGGCGAGTACGAGAACCTCGAGAACACCTTCGATTTTCTCGTCGACCGCGTCGAGATCGAGACGGACCCGCCGACGCCCTTCCAGATCGGCGGCGATCCCGTCGGCGCGCAGGCCAAGCTCACGCTCGCGCTGTCGAAGCGGCCGATCGAGCTCGTCGACCACTACGCGCCGCCGCGCGGCGTCGGCGCGAGCTGATCGCGCGCGGACGTCAGAACGAGCCGCGCGCGACGAGACCGCCGCCGCCCGGCGAGGCCGCGGGAGTCAGCGTGAAGCGAGGGAGCGGGCGCTTGGCCACGCCGTCCACCTCTTGCTCGGGGCGAGCGCCGTAGAGATAGGCCGCGAGCCCGCCCGCGACCACGCCGCCGACGAGCATCACGTCGGCGACCAGGTTCAGGCTCTTGCCGCTGTCGCGGAGGGAGCGCGCGCCCTCGGGATCGCGGCCGTCGTTCTTCTTGTCGAAGTCGCTCTTCTTGCCGAGCGCCATCACGCCGGTCACCGCGCTGCCCGCGAGCAGCACCGCCGCGGCCCCGCCCGCGATGTAGACCGAGGTCGGGACCGGGCGGACCTTCTCCTTCGGAGGCGGAGGCGGAGGTGGCGCCGAGGTCGTGGCGACCGGGGGCGGCGTCGTCGACGCGGGCGGCGGAGCGACCACGCCGGCGCCCTTCTTGGTGAGCTTGAACGAGTGGGAGTCCTTGCCGCCCGGGGCGGCGTCGAACTCCCAGACCTGATCGTCGTGGCCGGGCGCGCGGGCGGTCAGCACGTGGTGGCCCGAGCGGATGCCGAGCTCGATGGAGCCCTTGATCGGCCCATAGAGGTTGGTCACGCGATCACCGCGAGAGGGCACGCGCTGATCCTGGAGGGTCGCGCCCTCTGCGTCGACCTGCACCGTCACGCGCACGACGCCCGACTTGAGCGTCGCGAGATCGGTCTCGATTTGCTTCTTTTCGGCTGGATCGAGGTCCTTTCCTTCAGCGAGATACCTGGAGTAGGCGTCGATCGCCTCGCCGTCGCGCTCGAGCTTCATCGCCGTGAGGCCGAGGTTGCCGAGGATCTTGTACGAAGGAGACGCGGCGTAGGCCGCCTTGAACTCGCGGTACGCCTCTTCGTAGCGCGCGCCCTCGGGGTCCTTCAGCAGGTTCACGCCCGCGGCGAAGTGGCGCTTCGCCTGGTCGGAGATGGGTGCGTCTGCGGCGAACGCGGCGCCGCTCGCGAGCAGCGCGGCGAGCACGGCGGCGAGGGCGGGCTTCTTGAGCGTCGTGGTCATGATCAAGGACACAGCGGGTTGGCGTTGCGGACGGCCGTCTGATCGGGCTCGAAGTCGGTCGGCGGCTTCCAGTCGGCGATGCGCTCGGTGAGCGGCTTCGCGGGCTTGGTCGGATCGAGCTTGAACGCCCGGATGAAGTGCTGGGACGCGAGCGAGTACGGGACGATCACGGTCCTGGTCGCGTGATCGAACGCGACCCGCTGCCCCGGCTTGCCGAGCGACTGCAGCGCGGGAGGCTTCGCGGGATCGGTGGGCACGACGAAGATCGCCTGATCGGTCAGCTCGGAGACGAACGAGATGTCGTCGCAGGCGTCGTAGGCGAGCGCCTTCAGCGCCGGGCCGCTCGCGTCGAACGGCGTCGGCGCGCCGGCCTTGGACAGCGACGTGGTCGTGTAGCGCTGCACGTAGCCCTTCGCGGGCGACGCGGGCGGGAACGCCGCGATGAACTGGTCATTGCCAGCACCGAACGCCATGCTCGCGCCGACCGTGTACTCGTAGGTGCCGATCGATTTGCGCGCGAGGAACGTGACGCCCGAGTCGGTCACGCTGACGGGCTGGATCGACGCCTCGCAGCTCTTCATCGTCACGTTGCACGCGGTGATCCCCGCGAGCCCGAGGATCCCGCCCGTCGACGTCGCGTCGGGGCTCGCGATGACGGCGGTCGTCTCCGCCGCGCCGAGCGTCATGCCCGTGTCGGGTAGCACCTTCATCGCGGCCGGATCCTTCGTGTCGACGATCACGACGCCGCGCTTCGTTCCGGCCCCGCCTGGATAGGTGAGGAACGCCACGCGATCGTGCAGCGCGACGGCGCTCCCGCGCACGTTGGCAGGGACGCTGACGGAGCCGAGATCGGGCAGCCACTTGCCGGTGCTCATGTCGAGCTTGCGAGCGCGCAGGGTCACGGCGTCGCCAGGCGCAGGATCGGGCTCGGTCGACGACTCGAACACGAAGAACGTGTCGCTGAACGGATCGTGAACGATACCGGAGACGACGAGCTGCTCGCGGGTGGTCTCGGCGCCCGTGCTCATGTCGAGCACGGTGAGGATGCGTTGATCGGGTGTGCCGGGCACGAGGCCGCTCATCACGGCCGCGCCCGTCAGCGGTCCGCCACCGGCGCCCGCGGTGGCGCCGCCCGAGCCCGCGGTGGCGCCGCCCGAGCCCGCGGTGGCGCCGCCCGAGCCCGCGGTGGCGCCGCCCGAGCCCGCGGTGGAGGCGCCCGAGCCCGCCGAGCCCGCCGACGAGCCGCCGCCGCCGCTGCCGGACTCCGAACCGCCCGTGCCTGCTGAGCCCGCGGCCGCGCCTGCAGCGCCCGCTGCGCCGCTCGAGCCGACCGGGGCGGCGAGCGGCTTGACCTCATCGAACGAGTTGATCAGTGAACACCCGGCGCCGAGCGTCAGCAGCGGGATCCACAGCGGGGAGAGGGACCGTGCGCGCATCATCGGCTCAGTTGTTCTGCGCGCCCTGCAGGATCCACAGCCGGATCGCCTCTTTCTGAGCGGGCAGCAGCGGCGGCGCGGGCGCGAGCGGCATCGGCAGGCCGACGATGTCGGAGGAGCCGATGATCTTCTTGTAGAGATAGCTCGTGTCGGGCGAGCCCGGCGCGACGCGCATCTCGGCGGGCTTCTCGGCTGCCGGCACGTTGACCATCGACGCGTACGAGAAGCCCTTGGTCAGCGTGAGCATGTTCTGAGGGTTGTTGTTCGAGTGGCACCCCTCGATCGCGCAGGAGTCCGTCAGCGCGGGCTGCACGTCCGTCTTCAACGAGACGAACGTCGCGTCCGATCTCTCGACCGTGTTCGTGTCGCGGTTGCCGGCCTTGTCGCGCGCTCGGACGACGAAATAGTACGTGGTCGCGCTCTTCAGGTTCGAGACAGTGAGCTTCGTCGCGCCGGGGGTGGAGACCGCGAGCGCGGGCTTCGTGAAATCTTGCGCGCCCGCGGCGGTCGCCTCGAACACCTCGTAGACGATCTCGGCCTGCGCGGTCTTGTCGTCGGTCGCGGCCTCCCACTCGAGGTCCATCGTCGAGACCGTGGGCAGGGAGATCTTGCTGAGCCCCTTGAAGGTCGGCGGGGTCGCGTCGTCGAGCGTCTTGGCGCTGCGCTCGGTCTTGTTGCTCTCCTCGTTGCCGGAGGCGTCGGCGGCGCGGCAGACGAAGTAATAGGTCGTCGACGCCTTCAGGCCGGTGACGACGCCGGAGGTGCCGCCGACGAACGAGCCCTGCGGGGCCTTGAAATCCTGGGCGCCCGGGGTCGTCGACGCATAGACGTTGACCTTGAGGTCCTTCGCGAGCGTCATGTCGTCGACGCCGGGCTTCCAGGTGAGCGTGGCCGAGGTCGCGTCCAGCGCGCTCGCCGTCGCGCACCCGGCGAAGGTCGGCGCGGTGGTGTCGGGGCCCGACTTGGCGGTGAGCTCTTTCTTGTTCTGGTCGAGGTTGCCGGCCGCGTCGCGCGCGCGCACGACGAAGAAATAGGGCGCGTCGGGCGCGGGCAGGCCGCTCACCACCACGCTGGTCGCGCCAGGATCGGAGACGGCCGCGGGAGCCGCGAACGCCTGCGTGCCCGCCGCGTCGGCCCAGTAGGCGTAGTAGACGATGCCCTCGGGCGGCGTGAGATCGTCGGCCGCGGCGGCCCACGTCAGCGTGACCGCGCCAGCGCCCGCGGGGACCGCGGACACCACGCCGGCGAACGTCGGCGCCGAGGTGTCGGCCTTGGTCGCGCCTGATTTCTCTTTGGTGTTCGTGTCTTCGTTGCCGGCCTCGTCGACCGCGCGGACGACCACGAAATAGGTGGTATCGGCCGTCAGGCCGGAGTTGACCTCGACGCTCGTGGCGCCGGGCGCGCTCGTCGTCGTCGGCGTCGCGAACGTCTGCGCGCCCGACTTCGCGGCGACATAGACGTTGTACTTGAGCTTGATCGCGGCCGAGACGTCGTCGGTCGCGGGGGCCCACGTGACGAGCAGGCCACTCGTCGAGATCGGCGCGACCGCCGTCACGCCGCCGAACGTCGGAGCCGAGGACGCCTTGCCCGCTGAGCCCGCTGAACCCGCCATCCCCGCCCCGCCGCCCTGGGGTGCGCCTGCCTTGCCCGCGGAGCCCGCCGCGTTGCCGCCCGCGCCTGACTTCCCGGCCTGCCCCTTGCCCGCCGCGCCGGCCTGAGCCGCGCCCGCGCCGCCCGCAGCGCCGGCGCCCCGCGCCACGCATTGTTGGCCTTGTTGCTGCGTGCCCTCGCCGCACGTCAGGGTCGGCTCGTCGTCGCCGCCCCCGCAACCCGCGAGCGCGCCGCCGATGGAACAGGACACGACCAACCACACGCCAAGCGTCTTCGATCTCATGGGGCTCCCTTCGTGACGGAGGCGCGAAGAAAAGTGCCTCCCAAGCGCGCAGATATTGCCTGCGTGCTGCCTCTACGTCAAAAGAAGCTTTCCTGCACGCGGTGAGTCAGCGGTTCTTCGGTGGGTCGAGATCGTCGGCCAGGTAGCCGAGGATGACGTCGTCCAGCGTCTGCTCGTCGGCCACCTCGTGGGTCCCGAAGAACGCGGCCTGCTCGCCGAAGCTCGCGGCGGGGCGACCGACCGCGAACTTGCTGGACGACGGCAGGTGCGGCTTGGGGCGTCTGGACGCCGGGCGCTCGCTCGGAGCCCGCGTCGGCGGCTCGGTCGCGACGACGCGATAGCCCGACAGATCGGCGCGAGGGGCGGCGACGCTGGCCGGCGGGGGGAGATCGTCGACCCGCAACGCGTCGCGCACGCCGCTCGCCTCGTCTGCCGCGCGCTCGAGCGCCTCGGCCATCCTGACCTCGCTGGAGGTCAGATCTTCGTCCTCGTCGTCGGACGAGGCTGCTTGGGGGGCGGGGGAGGCTGGGGGTTCGGCGGCGGTCTCCGACGGGGGCGGGGGCTCGATCTGCGCCGACGCGGCGTCGAGCGTGCGCCCCGATTTCTGCGCGATCAGCGCGTCGAGGTCGCCGGCCTTCAGCGTGCGGAACATCGCCCGGTGTTGCTCCTTCATCAACGCCTTGACGTGGTCCGCGTAGCCGGGCTGGCCCACGTGCTCTGCGTACGAGGTCTTCGTCGTCTTCAGGATGCGGCCGCCGTCCATGAAGAGATGCGTGATGACGTGCGGGTGCCTGATCCCCGAGTCCTCGGTCTGGACGTGAAAGACCTGGCCCTTGTACCGGAGGTTGTTGTTGAAGCCGAGGAGCGGCGACGGGCGCGACACGAGCCGTCCGAAGCTATCACACAACGCCGCGTGATCAGCCGTCGTCGTCGGGGGCGCTGGTAGCCGTCGCCTGGGTCCTCGTCGCCTCGAGCGTCGCCACGTCGCGCGCCACCTGCGCGATCGCGCGTCGGTGCGACGAGGTGATGGCCCGCCAGGCCGTCTGCGCCTCGGCGGCCGACCCGAAGCGGCCCTCGCGCTTGCGCGCCATCGAGCCGCGCAAGAACGCCTCGATCGCCGCCGGCCAGCGCTCGCCGGTGATCTCCTCGAGGCTCGGCGGATCGCGCTCGAGCTTGGTCGCGACCAGCTCCGCGGCCGACGTCGACTCGAACGGCAGCCGCCCCGCGAGCGCGCGAAACGTCAGCGCGCCGACCGCGTAGAGATCGGCCCGCTCGTCGGCGCGCGCCGCGCCCCTCACCTGCTCGGGCGCCATGTAAGCGAAGCTGCCGAGCGTCGCGTCGAAGCTGGTGAGGCTCCGCTCGTCGCCGCTGCGCCCGCGAGGCAGCAGCTTCGAGATGCCGAAGTCGAGGATCTTCGCGCGAGCGTGGCCGTCGTGGGCGCAGGTCAAGAAGACGTTGGCCGGCTTGAGATCGCGGTGCACGACGCCGAGGCGGTGCGCGGCGATCAGCGCCTCGAAGACGTCGTCGACGATCGGCGCGAGATCGGCGAACGAGACGTAGCCCTCGCGCTTGAGTCGGTCGCCGAGGCTCTCGCCGTCGAGCAGCTCGAGCACGAGGTACAGCTCGCCGTCGCGCGAGCGCCCCGCGCGCACGAGCTCGCACACGTAGGGGCTGCGCAGGTTCTCGGCGATGCGCGCCTCGCGCTCGAAGCGCCTCACGAGATCTGGCTTGCGCGCGGTCTTCTCGAGCAGGACCTTCAGCGCGACCGCGCGGCCGTCCTCTTCGTCGAACGCGCGCCACACCTCGCCCATGCCCCCTCTCCCGAGCGGAGCCTCGACCCTGTAACGACCTTCGAAGCGCTCGCCCTCTTTGAGGCCCACTTGGAACGAGGAGCCTAGCGCAGATCAGCCGGGCGTCACCACCGCTCGCCGCGACGAGCGGCGGCGCGTCACTTCATGCCGGGGAGCGTGCCGGGGACGGGCGGCGGCTCGAGGTACTCCATCACCTTGTAGGTGACGATGCCCGTCAGCGGGTTCGCCTCGACGCCCTGCGACGCGAGCGTGAAGCTGGTCGAGTACTTGCCGACGACCTTCACCTTCGCGTCCTTCGCGGGGATGGGGTTGGGGATCACGACGCCCCAGGTGTCATCCTTGGGGGGATCCTTGGCGGGGGTCTTCGACTTGAACTTCTCGATCGCGTCGTACAGCTTGGCGAAGTTGGACGCCCAGCCCATCACGGGGATCGCCTCGCTCATCGGCGAGGTCTTCTCGTCGGCGATCCAGAACGCCGGCACCGGCGGCGGGTTCTTCTCGCACTCTTTTCCGTCGGCCTTGCCGGTCTTGTGGACGGCGCACGGCGGGGCGTCGGCGAGGTTGGTCTTGATGATGTAGCCGACGATCGCGACCTGCTCCTGCGCGACCAGCTTGGGGCCGTGGATGCGGCTGCGAAGATCGTGGATCGCGCCGGCCACCGTGTACGCGTCGCCCACCTTCTTCGGCTTCTTCGAGAGCGTGGGGACGGCGGGGAGGTTGGCCGCCTTGCCGCTGTAGGCGGGGCGCGGCTTGTACTCTGCCTTGTCGCCGCCGCAGCCCGGCGCGAGCGCGACGAGCGAGACCGGGATGAGGGCGAACAGCGCGGTTGCGACGGCGCGCGAGTGCGAGTGGGTCATGTTCCGTGCCTTGCGGGAGAGAGGACGGGGAGCCGCGAGATCCGAGCCCCGTCGGAGAGAATGCGTGCCACGGCTATCACGCGGGAGAAACCGACCGCAAGCTCGACGTTGCGCTGATTTCGCTGTCGGCGCGAAGATGCAGCGACGCTGCGCGCGCCGCGTGACCTCGCGCGAAGCGTGTATCCTCTCGTCCTCGAGATGGATGACCCGGTCCTCGACCCGCCCTGGGAGTCGGCCCGCTGCCTCGTGATGATCCTCGCCGGTGGCGAGGGGCGTCGGCTGGGGCCGCTCACGATCGATCGCGCGAAGCCCGCGGTGCCGTTCGGCGGTCGGTACCGCATCGTCGACATCGTGCTGTCCAACTTCGTCAACTCGGGGCTGCACCGCATCAAGGTGCTGACGCAGTACAAGAGCGCGAGCCTCGAGGAGCACATCGCGCGCGCGTGGCGGCTCTCGCCGATCCTCGACCACTACATCGAGTGCATGCCGGCCCAGCAGCGCACCGGAAAATCCTGGTTCCGCGGCAGCGCCGACGCCGTGTGGCAGACGCAGCACGTGATCGAGGACGAGCGCCCCGACGTCGTCGCGATCTTCGGCGGCGACCACGTCTACAAGATGGACGTGCGCCAGATGATGGCCGACCACACGAAGAACAAGGCCGATCTCACGGTCGCCGCGATCCCGGTCCCGAAGGCCGAGGCCAAGGACTTCGGCGTGATCGAGTGCGATCACGAGGGTCGCATCCTGGCGTTCCACGAGAAGGTCGCCGAGCCGCCGACGATGCCCGGCAACGACGCGATGTGCCTCGTCAGCATGGGCAATTACCTCTTCGCGACCAAGCCGCTGCTGAGCGAGCTCGCCGCCGACGCCGAGAAGGACGACTCATCCCACGACTTCGGGCGCGACATCGTCCCGTCGATGGTCGCGAAGGGTCTCAACGTGCGCGTGTACGACTTCGCGAAGAACGCGGTGCCCGGCGACAAGCTGCGCGGCTACTGGCGCGACATCGGCACCGTCGACGCGTACTGGGAGGCGCAGATGGATCTGGTCGCGATCCAGCCGCTCTTCAATCTTTACAATACACACTGGCCGATCCGCACCGGCGTGAACCACGATCCGCCCGCGAAATTCGTGTTCTCGGACGCGCAGACCGCGCGCGTCGGCATCGCCACCGACAGCCTGGTGTCGCCGGGCTCGATCATCTCGGGCGGGCGCCTGCACCGCTCGGTGCTGTCGTACCGCGTGAGGGTCAACTCGTTCGCCGAGGTGACCGAGTCGGTGCTCTTCGAGGACGTGCAGGTCGGGCGGCACGCGCGGCTGCGCCGCTGCATCGTCGACAAGGGCGTCGAGATCCCGCCGAACACCGAGATCGGCTTCGACCTGAAGAAGGACCGCGAGCGCTTCTACGTCAGCGAGAAGGGCATCGTCGTCATCCCGAAGCGCGCGAAGCTGGCGTGAGGCGCACGGTCGTCATCGGCGACGTCCACGGCTGCGCGACCGAGCTCGAGGAGCTGCTCGCGAAGCTCGCCGTCACCTCGGCCGATCGCGTGGTCTTCGTCGGAGATCTCATCGCGCGCGGCCCCGACAGCCGCGGCGTCCTCGCGATCGCGCGGCGCCTCTCGGCCACCGTCGTCAGGGGGAACCACGAGCACAAGCTGCTGCGCCACCGCGCGACCGGCGAGCGCCTGTCGTCGATGCACCAGGCGGTCGCGCGCTCGCTGTCGGCGCGCGACTGGGCCGACCTCGAGGCGACGCCGTTCTACGCGGATCTCGCCGAGCACGGCGCGCGCGTGGTGCACGGCGGCCTCGATCCGTCGGTGCCGCTCGAGCGGCAGGCGCCCGAGATCATGCTGACCACGCGGACGATCGTCGACGGTCACCCGAGCGACAAGCACGGCGACGCACTGTGGGGCGCCATCTGGCGCGGGCCGACGCACGTGGTGTTCGGTCACGACGCGAAGCTCGAGCCTCAGCTGCATCCGTTCGCCACGGGGCTCGACACCGGGTGCGTGTACGGCGGGCGCCTGACCGCGCTCGTGCTGCGCGAGGGCGAGCCCGTCCCCGACGTCGCGGGGCGCGCGCGCTCCCTGGTCAGCGTCCAGGCACACCGCGAGCATGCGAGGTACGCGTGAGCCCCCGCGAGATCTCGCTCGGCCCGCCCCAGTTCTTGCCGCGCCGTGGCTTCGTCACGCTGCCCATCGTCCCCGCGCACCGGCTGCCCGACGGCACGCGCGCGGCGGGGGCGATCCTCGGGAGGGTCGACGGCAAGCTCGTCGCGTTCGCGAACGTCTGCCGTCACCTGGCCATCCCGCTCGACTATGGCGATGGCGACGTGACCGACGGCGACGACGACTCGCTGATCTGCCACCACCACGGCGCTCGGTTCGATCCGCGCGACGGCGAATGCACGGCAGGCCCTTGCCATCGCGAGTTCCTGTGGAGGTTCCGGGTGGTCGAGGGCGTCGACGAGGCGACGCTGATCGTCGGTCACGAGGCCGACGATGCCCCAGCGCCAAAGCCGTAAGACTTTCGCGTGCTCGGGGGCGGCGCGCAACCTGTTCGGTCAGCGCAGCGCGAACAGCGCGAGCAGGTACACGACGAACACGACGCCGAACGTGCCTACGACGAAGCCGATGCTGGCGGCCTCACCGACTTGTGATTTGGCCGGCGCGGACTTCGCTGAGGAGGCAGGGGTCGACATGGCGCCGCGCCGTGCAAGCGCCGGGCCGCAGACAGTCAGCGCGGCGGCGCGACCCGGAGCGGGACCGTGACGCGCGCGGTCCCGCCTCGCGCCTTGGGCCACGTGAGCGTCCGCAGGACGCGGGTCGCGCACGCGACCATCGAGGGCGCGGGGAAGGTGGACTCGGTCTCGGCGATTTCGTGAGGCGCGCCCTGCTCGTCGACGTCCACGCGGAGCGGGAGCCTTCCCCACGCGCCCGGGAGCTCGGCGCGCGCCTCGGCGACGCAGGCGTCGAGCTCGGGGAGACGCGCCGTGACGAGCCGCTCGACCTCGTCGAGGGGGAGCGAGCCGGGCATCGACGCGGGCACCTCGCGCAGCGGCGCGTCGCCGGGCCAGACGTCGATCGAGAAGGCGACCGTCGCCTTGCCGCGCGGTCTCGGCAGCTCGGCGCCCTTCAGCCCGCGCAGCCAGCAGCGGACGACCTCCTCGTCGGTCATCGACGTCTTGTGCTGACGCGTGTCGGGCACCCGCGCGCGCGACGTGGCGGCGGAGAGCACGCGCCCCGCCTTGTCGAGCGAGAGCTCCAGGACAGCGCGTCCGTCGAGCTTCGGCGCGCCTCGCAGCGCGGGATCGTAGCAGCGGCGCACGGTCCAGTAGTGCTCTGCGCGCAGCGCTCGCATCAGCTCGCGCGTGTTCGCCTTGCCCTTTCGAAGCACGGGCTCGCCGATCACGACGCGTGGCGCGGGGTGCCACGCCTGGCCTTCGCCGAGGCCGCCCGTGTTCCAGATCTCGAGCTCCTTCAGCGCCGCCTTCCTCGCCTTCGGATCGTCGGGCCATGGAAACCTCCCCGTCGCGTACGGAGGCTCGAGGGTCGTGGCGCGCGGAGGCGTGATCGGGCTCGCGGGCGGCTCGGGGGAGACCGACACACTGGTCGCTGGCGCGCGGGAGATCTCGGGTGTGCTCGGCGTCGCGGGGGCCACGACCGCGGATGGCTGTGTGGTGGGAGCTGCAAGCAGACGGGCGGGCCGCGGCCCGGCAGGCGAGCACCCGAGGAGGAGGCACGACACGGTCACGGCGCGGAGCACGACGCGCGGTGTAGCCCGGTCCCCACGAAAATCAGCGCTTCTCCAGCGCGCGGCTCCGCGCTATCCACCGCGCATGCGGTACGGAGCTCTCCTCGGGGTCGCGCTCGCCGCGGTCGCGTGCGGCGGCAACAGCGGAGACTCGTCGCTGTCCGCGGGACCAGGCGCGAAGGCGGGGGCCGCGGGCGCAGCGGGAGGCACGGCGGGCACGTGCGACTCGCTCGCCGCGTGTTGCGCCGCGATGACGGGCGCGAGCGCGAAGAAGAGCTGCGTCGACGCCCACGAGGCGCTCGCGGCGAAGCCTGACGTCACCGGCTGCGGAGCGCTGCTCGCCGCCTATGTCGCGCAGGCCAGCTGCGGAGGCGGGACGGGCGGCGCAGGTCAGGGTGGCGCCGGGGCGGGCGGCGCAGACATCGGCGGCGCGGGGCAGGGCGGAGCGCCGTTCGGCGGCGGCGGCTCACCGTTCGCCGGGGCGCCACAGGCAGGCGCGGCGGGGACGAGCGAGGGCGGCGCGAGCGGCGCGAGCGGTAAGGGCGGCGCGAGCGGCAAGGGCGGCGCGGGGGCGGCGGGCGCTGGGGGCGTCGGTGGCGCTCCGACCACTTGCGAGGAGGCGCACGGTGTCCCGGGTTGCTGCGCGCCGGATGGCAAGAGCGGCTGGTACGCGGAGAACGCGATCTTCGGGGTGATCCCGTTCACTTGCAAGCCGGGAGAGGTGTGCAGCTGGACCCCGGGGCAGACGCTCGAGGGTATCTACGACTGCGTCGCGGGCACGACGCCGAAGGTCGATCCGAAGGGCAAATTTCCGTATCTCTGCGGGCTGCCTGCGATCGAAGGGACATGTCAGTGAAAGCAACGACAGCCATCACCAACAAGCAGGCGCGGCACCTGCGCGGGCTCGGGCACCACCTCGAGCCGGTGGTCCAGGTTGGCAAGGAGGGCGTCACCGACGGCCTGGTGAAGGCGGTCGCGCGGGCGTTGCTCGATCACGAGCTGGTGAAGGCGCGGATCGGCGGCGAGGCGCCCGACGATCGTCACGCGACCTCCGAGGCGCTCGCGGCCGCGACCGGCGCGACGCTGGTGCAGGTGCTCGGGCGGACGGCGCTCCTCTACAAACGTCACCCGAAGAAGCCCAAGCTCGAGCTGCCCGTCGAGCCCAAGAAGAAGCCAGCGAAGCCCTCCGGCGGCTGACGGTGCTAAGCGGGGCGAGTGCCCTTCACGCTGATCACCGCGAACAGAAACTACTCGAGCTGGAGCCTGCGACCCTGGCTGTTGATGCGCGAGCTCGGCGTGCCGTTCGTCGACCGCGTCGAGCGGTTGACTGGCGCGTCGAGCCGCGGGAGCTTTCATGCGCTCTCGCCGACGGGGCAGGTGCCTGCGCTGGTCGACGGTGAGCGCACGGTGTGGGACTCTCTCGGCATCACGCTGTACCTCGCCGAGCGACACGAGGGTGTGTGGCCCGCCGAAGAGTCGGCGCGCGCGTTCGCGCAGTGTGCTGTCGCGGAGATGCACGCGGGGTTCGGCGCGCTGCGCGCCACCTGCACCATGAACGTCGGGCTCCGCGTTCGCTTGCGCGAACGGTCCGCCGCGCTCTGCGCCGACGTCGCGCGCGTGAGAGAGCTGTTCGAGACGGGGCTCGACCGCTTCGGCGGACCGTGGCTCTCGGGGCCGCGCTTCTCGGCGGTCGACGCCTTCTACGCGCCGGTCGCGTTCCGTGTGCGCACCTACGGCCTCGACGTCGGGCGCGGTCAGGCCTGGGTCGAGCGGGCGCTCGAGCACCCCGCGATGAGAGAGTGGGAGGCGGCGGCGCTCGCGGAGCCGTGGCGCGAAGAGGGGCACGAGGCGGAGGTGCTGGCGGCTGGCGAGATCACCGCAGACTTCAGGGCGAGGTGAGCTGGCGCGCGATCGGGCGCCGTGGCGGCGCGCTCGAGACCCTTCACGTCAACAGCGCGAGCAGCGCCTTCACGCGCGAGGTCGGCACCGCGTAGACGACGTCGACGCCGCCCTTCCGGGCGAAGGTCACGCTCGCGCCGCGCCATGCGTCGCGCGCGCCGAATACGAGTTTGTAAGGTTTGCCGTCGGCGCGCTTGCCTGAGAGCTCGAGCGACGGCGCGTCGAACCCCTCTTCTTTTCGTGGGGCGCCGACGTGGACGACGCCGTCCGCCCTCAGCTCGCGGAGCGCGTCGCGGAGCGCCGGGAGCCGCGACTCGGGCAGCGTCGTGCCCTCGGCGAAGCGGAAGCCGTCCGACGTCGAGAGCAGCGTCACCTTCGCGCCCTTCGCCGTCAGCGTCACCTCGCGCACCTCGCTGGCGTCGAGCGCGGTCTGGGCGAGATCGAT
>CAUJFL010000471.1 GCA_963169165.1 Myxococcota bacterium
GAAGGAGGCGACGTACGACGCGTTCGACAACACACTGACAGAGACGGACGCGTTCGGGCGGGTGACGACGCACAGCTACGATCTGAGCTTCAACCGCACGAGCACGACGAACGCGCTGGGGCAGACGCGGACGACGACGTATGATCAGTTCGGCGCGGCGCTGACCGTGACCGACGAGCTCGGGCCAGGTGGCGACCCACGCGTACGATCACCGCACCCCGTCTTTCCCCGCCGCGCCTCAGCCCACAAGTTGCCGCCATGGACCTCGAGGACGCGCCGTCGTGCCCGGACGTGTCCGCCACTCCGCTTCGGACGTCCGCGTATGTCCACGGACGTTGGTGGACAATGGATCCGCCCGTTCGTGACCGAAAATTGCTGATGCGTCGTGTTGGCGCACATGTTGCCTGGAGCGGTGAGCGCCTTTCACGCGGCGCGTGAGACCCTGGGTCACCCCCACACCTCCGGCCCATCACCTGGGAGCCACCAGTCCCGGGGACGGCCCCGTCTGCGAGAGAAATGAAGAAGGCACGATGAGCGAACACCGCCCACCCCTCCCACTCCACCAGGCGCACCCCGCGGCGCGCGCGGCGTTCCCTCGGACTGCGGCACTCCTGGCGCTCACGACCGTGAGCACACTCACCGGCCTGGCGACGGCCCAGCCCGACCCGTTCGCCGCGCCCACGCCCGCCTCGAGCGCGCCCTCCGTGCCGGCCGCCGTGGCGACGGCCGTCGCGGGCCTGAGCTGTGACCACCTCACGAGCGCGGTGTGCGGCAAGCAGAACACCACCATGATTGGCGTCGCGATCGGCTACGCCGTGGTCGCGGTCGTCGTCGCGCTGGTCTGGCGGGTCACGTGGACGAAGAAGGGGCACGGCTCCGCCTTCGCGCAGTTCTTCGCGCCGCTCCTGCTCGCCGCCAGCGCCGCGGGAGCGCTGGTCGGGTTCGACCCGGCACGGGGCGACGACCTGCGTTGCTGCCTCGCGAGCAGCGTGTTCCGCCCCGAGATCTTCCTCCAGACCTCCACCGTCGCGCGGGCGGTAGTCCTGGGGGTGTTGCCCGCGGCCGTCCTCTACACGCTGGGCGTCTTCACCATCGGCGCCACCCGCCGCTGAGCCGAGCGAGATCTATCATGTCACGAGCGCTGATCAGCGTTGGAGGTACGGGACAGCACGTCGCGCTGGCGGTGACCCGCCTCGTCCAGATGGGCGCGCTCCGCAGGGACATCAAGCTCATCGCCATCGATCCGGACACGGAGACCCCGCTGCCCCAGCTGCTCGAGAGCCCCGGCGGCATGTCGGCGGACCGCCACCCGCTCGGGATGGGGCGCGTGTTCGCGCCGTTCGACGTCACCCGCGTGGGCAAGAAGATGTTCTCGGAGATGTTCGTCGACGCGGACAACCCGCTCGAGCAGGATCTCTTCGAGGCGATGTTCGACGGAAATTCCGCCAGCATCCCCGTGTACAAGGGCATGTTCGGCACACCGTGCGTGGGCGCGACGGTGTTCGCCGAGGGGAGCAACGGCTCGGCCCTCCAGGACCTGCTGAAGCCGATGGCGACCCAGTCGTCGGTGTTCCTGTGCGGCTCTGTCGTGGGCGGCACGGGCGCCGGGGTCATCCACAAGCTCATCGCAGAGGTGCGCCGCTACAACGAGAAGGAGATGTTCGGGGTGTTCATGCTCCCGTGGTTCTCCCTGCCGACGACGGGCGCCGCCGACGCCATCACCGACGCGAAGATCCAGCGCAACACGAAGCACGGCGTCAAGTACTTCTATGAACACACCCTCCCGCGGCTTACCACGTCGCTGCTCCTCGGCTACCCCCAGGGGCGCAACACTGAGCTGCTGAAACCTCTGACGCTCGGCGCCGGCGACATGGGCGAGCACCCGCACTACTTGCACCTGGTGGCGGCCCGCGCGCTCGTCGACCTCCCCCAGGCCCACACCGCCGACCGCGGCGTCAAGGCCTACGCGATGGCCCACGACGAAGACAGGGCCCGCGAGGGGTGGTTGCTCGACGACCCCTGGGAGGCCGACGTGCCGCTGCGCGGGCTGGTGCGCGCGCAACGCCTGCTCCTCAACGTGCTCACCTTCATCCTCCAGAACTCGGCGAAAATGCTCGCATTCTACCAGCGCGGCGCCATCATTCGCAGCCTCGGCTCGTTCCCCTGGGGGAGCGATCTGCACGCGAGCATCACCAGCAACACCCCGGGCAACGCGCAACAGGGACAGTTCGTCGAGCAGATCCTGCGCGAGCTCGAGCAGGTGCGCAGGGAGGCCGAGTTCTGCGTCAGCTGGGCCGAGCAGGTCTTCCCCTTGAAGATGCTCGACGTCTCCTCCGACGCGTTGATGGACAAGCTGCTCGACGGGAGCAAGAAGGGGGCAGACTCTCCCGTCCACTGGCCCTACCTCGCGGACGTCGTCTGGAAGAACCGCCCGTTGATGCGCAAACCGGGCGCCACCCAGACAGCGGTCGACGTCGCGCGACACCACGCCGGGCTCGTGCTCGCGGCCGCGAAGGGAGCCTGAGATGCCCCTGTTCCCGCTCCTGCACTCGTACGATCAGGCCCCCTCCGGGGTGAGGCCCGGGTTGTTCCCTATTCTCGACGGCAAGACCATCCCCGCCGCCTGGCAGCCGACGCCCGCCGAGTACGATCCGGTCGCCTTCCCGACGCCGTTCGCTCGCGCAGAGGCCACCCGCCTGGTGCTCACGCAGGTGGAGGACGCAGGCCCGCACCCGCTGTGGCAGCAGTTTCGTGTGATGCTGCTCGGCGTCGCGAGCGGCGCGCTGGAGCTCGCGCTGAGCGACCTCGCGACGCCTGCCTATGACAACTTTGGGAGCGCGCTATTGCGCGTGGACGCGGAAGCCAGGTACTTCTGCCGCGTCCTCTCGAGCGACGGCTCCACCACGTTCGGCGCGACCTACCGCACCTGCCTGTTCTGGGGACACGCGCGTCGGCAGAGCCAGGAGTGGGACCAGATCCACCACGCCATCTTGCCGCGGGAGAAGGAGGCGCTGCAGGTCCTCGCGGATTGGCGTCAGGCGCTGCGTGACGTCGGCCGATGGGACGGCCGGGTCTGCGGTTGGCAGCGCGGCGTCGACGCCGTGGTCGGCGAGACGCCCGCAAGTGAGGGGCTCCGGACGCTCCACGAGGACACGCGCTTCGTGGGGCCCGTGCTCCTCGAGCTGCCCAGCGGTGACCCGACCGAGCCAACCAGCCTCGAGCTGGTCCACCTGCCTCGGCACGCGCCGGGGTTCGCGCGGGCCTTCCAGGCGCTGTGTCGGCTGGAGCCCAAGCTCGGCGCGGAGGGGATCGAGCTGCGCGCGCCGAGCGGCGCCGTGGTGGGCGCCATCGCGCTCCCTCCGGTCGGGGCCGACACCGACGCGCTCGCGGTCGGGCTCGGGGGGCTCAAGCTGCCGAGCGTCCCGGCGGCTCTGGCGGCGGCGCCGGAGGGGGGGAGGCGCTGGGTCGACGGACCGGGCGGTCTGCTCGAGCTGCTCGAGCCTGTCAGGGTCGCCCTCTCGAAGCGGGGCCACATGAGCTCGCCCGACGCGCACGTCGTCAAGCACCTGCCATTCTACCCAGACGCGATCCGCCTGCTGGCGAAGACGCGCGCGCGGGTCGCTGGGGGCGAGACCTACAGCGCTCGGGCGGACTCGCTGCTGCTGGCGAGAGGCGTCGGGCTCCCGGACGCTGCGGCGGCGGAGGCGGCGGGCGGCGTCACCGCGCTCGTCGAGGCGGGCGGAAGGACCGCACGCATCGTGCTGCTCGACTCGCTCGACGGCGTGGAGATCCTCGATCTCCGCGCGCTCGGCGCAGTGCTCTGGGCGGTCTACGACGGCGACGCGCGAGCGTCCGACAACGGGGCAAATGTGCTCACGGTCGAGTCGGGCCGACCCATGATGACGCAGGGCCCCGGCCCCACGCTCGATCCGCAGCCCTGGGTGTACGACGCCGTCTCGCAGGCACCCGGTGGCTCGTCGAGGCGCCTCGCGACGCTGCAACGCTTCGTCGCTAGCTACTCGATAGAGGCTGGGCGCGCGGGTCCGCTCGACGGCATCCTCGACCGCGCCGCCCGCTCGTTCGCGCGCTGGGCCGCGGGCGTCGCGGAGGTGACCCCCATGGGGCGTCAGGGCGTCGCAGCGGGCAAATACTCGCTGCCCATCGGCGTCGAGGCGCGGCTGGTGCGCGACGCGCTCACCTCGGTCTAGCGAAGGGCAGGGTCAACGGAATGACTGGACGAATCGAGTGCAAGAGCTGTGGCTTCGACCTCGCGCGCCTCCCCGCGGAGCTGCGGATGGACCCGAAGATGGGAGGGGTCCGCAGCCTGACGTGCCCCCTCTGCCGCTCGAGCGTCGTCCTGCGGGTGCAGGAGCAGGGCGTGCTCGTCCGCGGCAGCGGCGCGGCGACCTCGTTCGCGAGGTGGAGCAACTCGGGGGCCGCCGAGCAGGGGCCAGTCGTCCAGGTCGGCCCCCCCGGCCGCTTCACGCTCCGGTTCGATACGCTGGGCAGCATCGAGCCTCGTGAGGTCTGCTACGCGAGGGTCCCCGCCTTCCTCGACGAGAGCGGCAAGCTCGTCGTGCCCCCTGTGCCGGTGCGTCCGGAGTACTTCGACGTGGTCGACGTGGCCGCCCTGAAGGATCAGCTCGCGCGAGGGCCCATCGGAGAGATCATCGGGACGCAGTACCAGGTGTCCCTCCCGCTGCGCGGCCTCCCGGCGCCGGTGACAGTGGTGTTGCAGCTGCACCTTCCGGAGGAAGGCGCGCCGTCCAAGGAGAACGCGTTCCGCGAGGTCAACCTCCGTGTGTGGCCCAACGTCCAGCTCTCCGACTGGCGCTACTACCTCGTCGGGGCCGCGTCCTCGGGGCCCACGGGAGACGCGCTGCTCTCCGAGCGGCGCCTGCGCGTCTGGGTGCGGGCCGCGGCCGATGACGAGTGGCTGGAGGTGGACCAGGTGCAGCGCCAGGGGACAGCCTGCTCGCGGGTGCTCGGCAGCCGCCCGGCGTGGGTCGCGATCGAATTCGTCGACCCGGCGCGCGCCGAACGCGCGGCGTCGCTCGCGGGCGGGATGTTCGCCGTCCCGGAGCCCACGGCCATGACGAGCAAGGAGGCGGTCGTCGACATGGGGCTCGACTTCGGCACCTCGAACACCTGCGTGGCGCTGAGCGGCGCCATGACGAAGCAACAAGCGGGGAACGAGCTGGTGCCAGAGGTCTCCGAGACTGCTTGGAACCTGTACCTCGTCCGCGGAGGCCCCGAGAGCAACGCGCCCGCTGGCCCCGACCTCTGGCCCCCGCCGCGCGGCTTCGGGCCGATGAAGGACCTCTTCCCCTCGGAGCTGCTGTTTGGACGAAACAAGCGCGACACTGCCGCCGGTCTGGCGTCGATCGAGAGCTGGAGGTTCGGGCGCGACTTCGGCATCCCGGCGCCGGGGGTGACCCCTGGGTACCCGGAGGACGAGTACTCGCTCGGCGACTTCAAGTGGGCCGAGTTGCTCCGTCAGCGGGCGCCAGCCTACGC
The DNA here is from genome assembly GCA_963169165.1 of Myxococcota bacterium. Lineage (GTDB taxonomy): Bacteria > Myxococcota_A > Polyangia > Polyangiales > Polyangiaceae > JADLFU01. Next base: position 5,518 of record CAUJFL010000471.1, read on the forward strand.
CCCTCACACCGCTGCGCTACAGGCCCACTACATCTCGACGGTGCTGATGCTGTCCTACGTGCGCGCGGCGATCGCGAGCGGGCAGGCGGCTCGCACGGTGAACGTCATCTACTCGTACCCGATGGCGTTCACTGACACAGACCTCCAGATGCTGCGCGCCGCCGCCCACCTCGCCCAGACGCTGTTGCGGGAGACCACCGGCCTCGAGTGGACGGTCGACGAGGGAGCGGACGAGTCGACCGCCGCAGCGCGAAACGCGGGCGACCCTGGGGCCAACATCCTCGTGTACCTCGACATGGGGGGCGGGAGCAGTGACATCGGTGTGAAGCAGGAGGTCAGCAACGATGAGTGGAAGACAGTCTTCTTGACGAGCGTCGCCTACGCCGGCGGAGACCTCCTCTCCGCGTTCGTCGGCAAGGCCGACCCGAGCGGCGCGACACCCAATTCGTGCCTGGCCGGCAGGACCACCATCGACGTGCTCCGCAGGCGCGTCCGTGAGTCCACCACCGCGAAGGAGGTGCTCGGAGATCCGACGTTGTTCAAGGCCACCTTCAGCTCGGTCGTCGAGCGGCGCACGCGCCACTTCTACGGGTACCTGCTGGAGTACGTCGCGCGGCTGCTCGCGGCCGGGTTCCTGGACCAGCGGTTTCAGTGCGTCGGCCCCGAGGGCAAGAAGGAGGCGACGATCGCGTTCTACTTCCTCGGGAACGGCTGGCGGTTCTCGGGAGTGTCGGGCCCTGGCTTCGAGACCGTGCTGGCGCAGCAGATCTTCGACAGGATGATGGAGTTGCTGAAATCGGAGCGAACGGAGTACGCGAGGGGCGTCCGCAAGATCATGCCCACCCCGGACAGGCTCCGCCACGTGGTCGGGACGACGAGGGCCGGCGGCGGGGTCCCTCACCCGAAGGCCGCCGTCGCGCTGGGCGTGCTGGGAGGCCAGAGTCGCGGGCAGGCGGGCGCGAGCGAGCCGCGTTCCGGAATCCTCGGCTGGACGACGAAGGTGGACGGCGTCGAGATCCCCTGGTTCGTGCGCTACCAGGAGGGCGCGATGCCCTCGGCGCCTGGCGGGAGCGGCGCCGCTGCAACCGACTGGGGCGACGACGAGGTCGCGCCCCGGGCGCAGCAGCCGGCTCCCCCGGCTCAGGCGGCCGCGGGGCAGTGTCAGGCTTGCCGGACCTCCAACCCGCCGACGGCCAAGTTCTGCTCGGGCTGCGCGCAACCGCTGCTCCCGGCGGCCGCGCCGCCCGCGCCGACGCGGAAGTTCTGCAACGAGTGCGGGACGGAGAACGTCGGCACCGCGCGCTTCTGTTGTGGGTGCGGGCACGCGCTCGGCGGGGGCCTCGCGCCAGCGCCCGCCCCGATACCTGTGCGGCCCGCAGCCGCGCCTGCGGCTGACGCAGCCATTCTCGCCACGCCCTGGTACAAACAAATTGCACATGGGGCACGGTTGGACTGGCCGCTCGAGCACATGGTCGTGCCCGACTCGCTGCGGCAGCCCGAGCGCCTCGACCCGGGCTTGAACCAGACGCGGGCGACCTTGCGCGCGCAGTGCAAGGTCGGGGAGGGCAACTGGTTCAACAAGGGGGCCTACGAGGTCACATTGGAAGCGCTGTTCAAGCCCAAGCTCGGAGAGATCGCCTGATGTCTTTGCCGTCCCACCTGGTCGCCACGCCCGACGGAGACGTCGTCGTGGGTACGCTGTTCTCCTGGCGGCACGCCGCCGACGCGCCTCGGATCGGGGAGTTTCGCGCAGACCATGGGCAGCTGCTGTGGGTCGCCAAGCAGGGCGCGGAGCGGGGCTTCGCGGTGCTGATCGACGGACGCCAGGCGCACGTCCGGGCGGTCGAGGAGGCGCTCGCCGGGCGGCCGGCGAGGCTGCTGGTGGAGCTCACCCTGAGCGCGCGCAGCGCCGAGGTCATCCGGGCGGAGATCGCGCTTCCGTCCCTCCTGGAGCGCGCCATCACTGGCGACGAGAGCGTGGAGGCCCAGCGTGCGGTCGGTTGACTGGCGCCCCGGGCGGTGCGCTCCGGCCGCGGTGGCGCTGGCGCTGCTCAGCCTGCATTGCAGCAAGGATTCCCCCGTGCCCCCCGGGCCTGCTGGCCGCGGCAGCGCCTCGGCCGCCGTGACGGCTTCGGCGCCCGCCGCGTCGGGCTCCGCGCGCCGGCCGCCTCCTGCCCCCCCGACGCTCGACGGCCGACTGTACGTCGATATCACGCTGTCGATGCGCGGGTTTGTGCACGCCGACGCGAAGGCGTTCGAGGAGGTGCTCCGCATAGCGAAACGAGCCATGGGCAGCGCGGGGGCGGGCAAGAGCGCAGATTGTTCGCTGGGAGCGAACGCGCACGCGTGCAAGAAATGGGGGGATTTCGTCGACGTCGACGGCCGAACGAAGAGCCGCTGTGTGGAGTGGGGAGAGCTGGAGGCGACCTCGTGCAAGCGCGCGCCCGGCTTCTTCGAGGCGGAGAGCTCGTTCAAGGCGGACATTCCTCGGTTCGACCACGTGCTCGCGCGGGCGCCGCTGCCGGAGCGCTACGATCCGGCCACTCTCCCCCCTGATCCGCTCGACGACGCGGGCATCACTGTACTCGCGATCAGCGGGCTGGACCCAGGCTCTCTGACCACGAAGGAACCTTCCGCGCTGAAGGCGTGCCAGGGTGGCCCCAGCCCGGCGTGCGTGAGCGCGGCGCTCGTGGAGCGGGTACGCGAGGGCTACGGCGCCTGGTGGGTCACAGTGATGATGCCGTTCGACGGCGACCTGCTCGTCGGCGTGACGGACAAGCGCCACATCGACGCTGTCAAGCAGCACGTGGACAGCCTCAAGCAGGTGGCGCCAGGCGAGCCGCCGCGCTTCGCGGGGGTCGACTTCAAGGTCGGCACGACCCTGAAGGACGCACCGGGGCGCAACAAGACCGGGACCAAGAACGAAGACGCGTCGTTGCTCTCGTACAAGGGCGTCCGCCCGCTGTCGTTGCTCGTGCTCACGAAGGACCCGGCGAAGGGCAGGGAGCTCGTCCGCGTCCTCGTCCACGACCTCAAGCAGAGCCCGGTGGTGAAGCCCGGCAAGCTGACCGACGTGGTCCAGGCGGTGGAGCTCGCGCCGCTGCCGCTGCCCAGCTTCGCCCTGACGGCCGTCGAGAAGCCCACCGCCCAGCCGGGCCTCGACCCGGTCGCCACAGCCGAGCTCCGGCTCACGAAGAGCGCGGTCGACGGCGCGGGCGTCAAGGCCGAGCTCGCCTGCGGCGCCCAGGGGAAGGCCTGGGTCGTCGCCCACGTGCAGGAGACCGCGGGACCGGAGGCCCTTCCGCCGTTCGTCAGGGTCACGACGCTCCTCCGCGGACCCGTGGCCGGCGGCGGAGGCCCGCTGACACCCAACGTGAGCGTGTGCGACCTTCAGAAGGGCGAGTGCGCCTACGACGCCGCGAGCAAGGGGTATCGCCTCGCGACGCAGTGCGGGCCGCTCGCGGTCCAGGCGCACGCATGGCTGTTCGAGTGGGGGCTGCGACGCAAGGTCACGCTCGACGACGGGGCGCTGGAGAGGTCGTTCCTGGGACAACAGTCGTCGCCCGACTCGTACTCGATGCCAGAGCGCGTGTTCGGCCTGAAGGAGGTCGCGCGCGCGGTGCTGGGAGTCCCCGCCGTGGGCGACGCGGCGATGGGGAGGGTCCAGCTCGCGGTCACGAGGGCGCAGTGACCGTCTACGGCATCGATCTGGGGACGACGTACACCAAGTGCGCGGTGGTGCGCGAGGGCAACCAGCTCGCGGAGATCGTCCCGCTCGACGTGCTCGAGGGCGCCCCCACCAACCTGCTGAGGTCTGCCGTCACCGTGTCGACGGAGGGCGGTCGCCGCGTGGCGCACGTCGGCGTCGCGTCGTCGACGGTGTTCTCGGCGTGGGACCCAGAAAACTCGGCCGCCCCGGAGTGCAGGCGGTTCGAGGAGAGCAAGCTCTGGATAGGCGAGGACCCAGCCACCACGCCCGGAGACGCGCCGCCGTGGAGGTTCGACCCCCATGACTGGGGGTACCGCCCCGAGGACATCGGCGCGCTCGTGCTGCGCCGGGTGAAGCGCGCCGTCGCCGACCGCCGGTTTCCGCCGATGAGCCGCATTGTCGTCACGCACCCGCAAAATTTTTCCGAGGCGAGGCGGGAGGCCACCCGCCAGGCCGTCCGGCTCGCGGGGCTCGAGGTGCTGGACACCATCACGGAGCCGGACGCGGCGGCGTTGACGTTCGGTATCGGCGGCTCCCCCGGGCTGTACATGGTGTTCGACATCGGCGGCGGCACGCTCGACATCGTCCTCTTGCGGGTGAAGGCGGAGAGCGCCGGCGGGGGCACGGAGATCGTCACGAGCGACGGCAAGCACGTCGGCGGGCGGCGCTGGGACGACGCTGTCTACACGTACCTGGTCGAACAGTATCGCGGGGAGCTCCCGGACTTCGACCCAGACTACCTCGACGAGCGCACGCGGCAGCTCTGGCTCGCGAAGGCCGAGCAGGTGAAGCGGCGCCTGTGCTCGGGCGAGCGCGAGGTCTGGGTGGGGCTGGTCGCCAGGACGACGGATGAGTTTCAAGCGCCCGGCGAGACGGAGCTCAAGCTGTCACGCGCGCAGTTCGACGAGATCACCGAGCCGCTCGTCGATGACTGCATGGCGACAACGGAGGACGTCCTGCGCAACGCTGGGCTGGAGTGGGGGGCGCTGGAGGGCGTCATCATGGTCGGAGGCTCCGCGCGCATCCCTGCGCTGCAAGCCCGGCTGGCGGAGAAGGCCCGCAGCGTGACGGTCGACCCCGACCCGGACACCGTGGTGGTCCGCGGGGCGGCCCTGCACGCCCGCGCCCTCGCCGCGCGTGAGCAGGGTGAGTCGCTCGGCGGCTCGAGGCTCCTCTCGGTCGTGAGCCACCACGGCGCGCTCGCGCGCGGCCTCGGCATCCTCGCGTGGGACGCGAAGTCGAAGGCGAAGATCGTCGTCAACATGGTGCCGAAGGACAGCCGCCTCCCCTACGAGCGAACCCGTCGGTTCACCACGAGCCGGGCCGGCCAGTCGTCGCTCGAGCTCGAACTGTGGGAGGGGGAGGACGAAGACCCGGAGCTGTGCGTGCCGGTCGGCACTTGCACGCTGTCGGGCCTCGAGCCGGGGCCGGCGGGCGCTCCAGTGCAAGTGAAGATCGAGCTCCGCGGGAACGGCGAGAAGGTCATCAAGCTCGTCACGCCGACCGGCGACCGCGAGGCGCCGATCGTGTTCGACCAGCGGCGCGTCCTCTCCGCGGGCGCGCTCGCCGCGAGGCGGGAGTTCATCGAGTCGGTGGAGGTGCGTTGATGGCGGTCGACGAAGACCACAAGCCTTCGGTCTCGTTCGACGACGGTCCCATCCAGGGCGCGGACGACCCGCTCGGGGGGCCGGACGTCGCGTTCGGCGACGCCAGGGAGGGCGCTGGGGAGGGCCCCGCGGCCAGCGGCTTCCCGGCGCCACGGAAGCTCAACATGGACCTGGCGAGGGACGTCGAGATCGGGAAGCTTGGCATCTGTGATGTGCTGAACATTCCGGAACGCGACGCGCGCTCGGGCAAGCTCGACGACCGCGCCGTCCGCGCGCAGGTCGACGACTTCTTCCGGATCGCCGGGAAGCTGGGCGGCGCGCAGCGCAAGGCCATCGCGGACTCGTTCCGGCAGTACACGGCCTTCGCCCAGCGGCTGACGGAGATCCAGAAGGCCCCGAGGCCCGCGGAGGCGCTGCTGAGGGCCGCGGAGCAGGAGGCGCACCAGCGGGGGATGGAGCGGCTCGTCATCCAAGCCGGCTACGCGCTGGAAGACTGGAGCCTGGACTGGTCGGAACACGAGCAGATGCTGGCCGCGGCCAAGCAGCTGGGGCTGACCGAAGCGGACGTCGAGAGCGCCTACGCCGCCGCCGCGACGGAGATCCAGCGGACGAAGGGGCCGCGTGGCGGAACGTTCATCCGTCGCTCGAGGCCGCCCCCTCCCCAACACGGCTGGAAGCCCCTCCGCGCCCTCAGGGAGGGAGGGCCCGAGCTCTGGCAGCTGGCAGATCTCCAGCAGGCCATGCTGCGGCATTTCCAGCGCGCCGTCACCGCGTGCGCGGCCGATGAAGAGCAGGGGGGATCGCTCGTCGGCTACCTCGAAGGGCAGCTGAACTCACCGGACCAGGAGAAGGCCTCGAGAGCGGCCAGGACCGCGCTCTCCCTGGTGACGGATCGCAACAAAGATTTCAGTCCTGCGCTGGGTCCCTGGGTCTTCTTGTGGAGCACCGGCGTCCCGGATCTCCACTTCAGCAGCGCGCTCCAGCCCGAGCCAAGCGCGCGCGTGCGGACGCTGACCGAGCTCTTCGAGCACGTCCGGCACCCCGCGGAGTTCGACAAGCTCGCACCCATGCTCAGCGCCGGGTTGTTGTCGAGCTGGCTCCGCATCGTCGCGAAGCACGAGGGCGCCGCGCAGGTGGCCGACGCCGCTCGCCGCGAGGAACGGAGCTGCCTGAACAGCCTTGCCCCAGCGGTCCTCTGGCGTGGAGTGCTCGAGACCCTGTGGACGGCGGGGATGTCCGCCTTCCCCGTCGTGTCTCGCGCCGGACAAGCGGTGAGGAGCGTGCGAGAGCTCGTCAGCGTGATCGATGAGGCGGGAGCCGCGCCCGAGATCGTCGACCGCGCGATCACCACCGGCGCGATGAAGACGTGGCTCTCTCGCGTCGACCCCTCGGCGACCGAGACGCTCGAGCGCGTGAAGGGCCCGCTGCCCGGGTTGACGTGGGCGTGGCTCAACGGGGGGAGATCCCTCGCCGTCTCGCCCGGCGGGGCGATCGTGGGTTCGCTGAGGGAGCTGCTGGAGATCACCGACGGCGGCGACGCCGCGTTGACGGACGACGTCATCGACTCGACGGCGCTCGAGACCTGGTGCGAGCTCGTGCTCCGCGACCCGAAGCTGGCCGCCTCCGCCCGGGAGCTTCGGTCGAGCGGTCGCGCGCAGAAGGCGGAGCTCTGGCGGCAGGGGGCTGGTGCGCGTGAGCTGCGCATCGGCGCCGCGGACGCGTCGACTCCGGCCGCGTTCGCCGCGCTCTCGCTCGAGGTGCACCGCGGGCGGGACGTCTCGTGGGAGGACATCGCCGGGGCGCTCGCCGCGGGGCTCCCGCAGCGGCGATTCCGCCAGATGGCCCCGGAGCTGGTCGAGCAGTTCGACGGCCTCGCGGCCGCGCCGATCCCTGCCGAGCACAAGGGGCTCCTGGCGTGCATCGTCGCGAAGCAGCGCACCCTCCCGCTCTCGGCGCCCGGCCTCTCGCTCGAGCTCGGTTCCCTGGCCGAGGCCCTGGCGGCGATTCATCAACCCGGCTTCCGGGACAAGGTCGGAGAGCTCATCCCGACGTTCGTCTTCTCGACCTGGCTGCAGTGGTTCGCCCCCGACGCCGAGTCCGTCGCGCACGCGGCGCGGTGGGCGCAGCTGTGCCGCGAGCACCCAGACCGGCAGACGCGCCGCGTGGCCGTGGACGCGATGCTCCGCTGGACGGCCAAGGATCCACGCTGCTTCATCTCCCCGCGGTTCTCGCCCTCGACGCTCGAGGAGCTGCGCGCGGGGCTCCAGTGGCGCGAGAACATCATCGCGCTGCAAGACCCGGAGGTCCGCGACCGCATCCGCGACGCGCTGGGATGGGGGGGCGGCATGAAGATGGGCGGAGCGCTCGGCGACGCGGCCGGCCCGCTGGAGGAACAGCTGCGGCAGCTGCCGCCGCACGTGGCCGCTCACCTGTTCGCGTGGACCTGGCTGTCTCACCCCGTCCTCTGGTTGTCGGAGTCGGTGGTCGTCGCGTCGCGCCAGGCCCTGCTCGAGCTCCTCGCTCTGCCGGAGGGGTGGGCGACGGTACGGGCCGCGAGCGTCGATCCGTTGTTCCCGCTGTGGCTGCGCGAAGGGCTCCGTGTCGGCGTCCCCGAGGTGCTCAGTGAAGGCGGTGGGTTCGACGACGGCGCGTTCGCGCGTCTAGTCATGTGGCTCGGCGACGTGCCCGCCGCGCCGACGATCGCGGTCGACGCCAGCCCCCTCCGCGCGGGGATGGGCGAGGGGGGCGTGCGCATCGCAGAGTGCACAGTGATCAACGTGGACTCGTTTCGCACGCTCGACATCGTCGTCTCGTGCAGCGCGAGCGACGGAGTCACCGTGGACCTCGACGGCGCCAGCGCGCGCACGCTGTGCCTCGAGCCCGGACAGCAGGCGAGGCTGATGGTTCGGGTCGAGTCGAAGTCAGGGACGGGCGCGGGCAACAGGTGGATGGAGATCACCGCGTCGCCCTCTGCCTCGCCGACGCCGCCGTCAGCGGGCGTGGAGCCAGCCCAGGTCGCGAGCGAGAGGGTCTCGTTCCGGGTCGGGTTCCCCGGAGGCAAGGTTGCGGCGTGGGGTGTCGTCGGGACGCTGGGCGGCCTGCTGCTCGGCGCCGGCTACGCCGCGGTCACGAGGGATGTGCTGGCCGGCACGGGGGCGTTGGTGGCGCTCGAACGCGGCCGGACGGGAGCTCCGTCGTCGGAGGCGCTGCTCCTCGGTGCCGCCTTCGCCCTGGCGGCGTTCGTGGTCTTCCGGGTCCTCGTCGGCGTGAAGCTCCGTCGCGTGCTCCCCCGCGCCGAGCACCTGGGACCTTCGATGACCATCGGAGGGCTTGGCCTGCTCTGCCTCGCCCCGCTCGTGGGGTGCTGCGGTTGCATCCAGGGGAAAGCAGTGGGGTGCGTGGGGGGGTTCGGTGGCGGTCTCGGCGCAGGGCTCCTCGTGGGGGTGCTTGCATTCTTCCGGCCGGGCGCCACGCGCCCACGCGGGGAGCCGGCCGTCGCGCTCGACGTCCTCTACTGGTGCATGGCCGGCGGGGGGCTCCTCGGGGCGATGCCGCTCGCGCTGCTGTTCGTCTCCCTTCGCGACGCGTTCGACGCGTACAGTGTGATGGCGGCCCAGGCGTTCTGGCTGGACGCCGGGTCACTGACGGAGAGCGCGGCGAGGGGGACGGTCCTCACGGCGGGGGCCCTCGGCCTCGCCGCGGGGCTGCGCCGCGGGCTGTTCTCTGCCCTGCGGCCCGCCGCGGCGATCGGAGCGTTCGTGGCGACGACGGCGGCGTTCGCGATCTTCGTACATCTCCGGCAGTCCGGCGCGGTGTCGGGCGCGCTGGCCTCGAGGGCGGAGTGCGCGCAGGCGGTGGCCCACGTCATCGACACGCTCTCGGCCGACGACGGCTCGCCGGAGGCATATCGATCATCACCAACTTATCCTCGGGAACGCGACCGCGCTGTCGAGCTGTGCGTGAGCCGAGGCGTCACCACCGCGCAGACCAGTTGCCTCGGCAGGGCGCGAACGCCCTCCGAACTCGGCGACTGCGACGCGTTCTGGGTGGACCCGGGGAATCGATGAAGACTTGGCCGTGGGTCGTGGTCGTCGCCCTCTGGGTGCTGGTCGGCTGGTTCTTGTGGGTGACCGGGGGTTCCCATCTGGACGAGATGCAGCGCGGAGCGCAGAGGTACGAGAGCGAGCGTGAGGCACGAAACGCGGCCTACCGAGCGCAAGCCTGCCTCCGCGCGCATGCGTTCTTTGGGCTGACGTCGAAGTGCCCCGGCCGCGCGACGATCCGCGTGGACGCTCCTGCTCGCGCGCTCTTCGACGGGGTCGACGCGCCGGCCTGGTGCTCGAGCGATCTGGCTCCAGCGCTCCGCTTGGAGTTGTCACAGGCGGCGCGCATCTCGACCGTGGATTTCACGTACTACGTCGACTCGAAGCGCCCCACGGGTCGTCCGGCGCGAACCGAGCTCGCCTGGGAGGGGGGGAGCGCGATCGTGGACTCGCCCGCCCTGAAGCCCGGCGCGAGCACCGTCCGCGGCGAGCTCCCCTCGCCGGTGTCCACGTGGGTCGAGATCCGCCCGAAGGAGTTCCACGCGGGCGTCGGCAAGCCGACCGTGTGCATCAGCGAGCTCGCGCTCTTCGGCACCATGCCGACGGGGCCTGCGGGAGTGTTGGGCCTCGCGGGCACCGCCGCGCCGTGAGGCGCGGGGGCACGCTGCGCCGAATCCCAAAGGACTTGTGGGCCGTGCTCGAGCGCATCGTGCGGCGCGCGACAGAAGTACCCCGACGCGGGACCTCGCTTCACCTCGGACACCGGTCCACGGTTCGTCGCGGAGGATTTCAAGTGATTCCTCCCCATCGTTGGCGTGACACGAGCGAGGCTTCGACGCGGAGCTGCCGCGCGCGCTCGTCGGTCGCCCAGCTCCGTCGTCGGCTCGCGTCCAGGGCGGCAAGGGGCCATCCCGCCGAGCTCGCCCAGCTGACTCGCGGATGCTCCGCAGGAGCGACAGCGTCACGCGACGGAGTCGCCGGTGCGAAGCGCGGTACGCGTGTGGTAGCAACGCCTTCATGGTCACGGCGAAGCCGCCCGCGAAGAAGCAGCCCGCACCGAAGGCGCCTGCTCCTGACACGCTCGGGGGAGGCGCGCTCGAGAGCGTCGCGAACGTCGCGGATCGCCGGGTCGCGGGCTTCGGCTACAGCGCGATGGACGACGACCTCTTCGCGCTCGGCTATCCGCACCTCGCGCTCTTGTTCGACGACCGTCGCGATCCGGTCGTGGAGGCGACCTGGATGCTGCTCGAGGGCTACCCACACCGTCAGGTATCGTTCGCGCGAGGCGCGGCGACGCTGTTCGTCCGTGCCCAGGCCGGGGGAGGGGCGGTCGATCTACCCGGCGGCAGGCCCGTCCTGACGAAGTACGCGAAGCGGGCGCTGGCGTCGGGAGGGCCGCTTCGAGTCGACGAGCTCCCGGGGCTCATCGGCCACATGATGGGCTTCGTCGATCCGTCGACGGACGTCATCCTCTACCTGTTCGAGGCTCTGCTCGGCACCGTGCCGACGCTCGAGGCGCTCGTCGCCAGCCTCGAGGGAGCCGACCGCGCGTTCTTCTTCCGGCGTGCGCCGGTCTCCGCCAAGTGGCTCGATCCGATCGCGATGCTCCTGTCGCGCGCGCCGGCCCGCGTCGGCGCCGCGCTTCGGAAGCGGCTGATCTCGTGGGCAGAAGGCGCCGCGATCGCGGCGGACCAACGCGCGAGGTTCGGCATCGCGACGCTCGAAGGCGCGTCGCTCGTCGCGCCGCCGCGGACCGTGGTGCACGCGACCGCCGCAGACCTCGTCGCCGCGCGCCGCGCGGGCGCCGCCAACCCCTGGTACACGCTCCCCGACCCTCGTCTCGTGTACCTCGGGGGCGACGACGTCTATCGCGTCGAGCTCGAACTCTGGCGCAAGTACACCGAGGTCTACGCGTCTTCACGCGCGCACGCGCTGATCGTCGAACGCTTCGGCCGCATCCGATCCGCGTGCACGGCCGAGCTCATGACCGACATGGCCGCGCGGTCGAGGGCGCCCGAGGCCGCGCGCGCTTGGCTCGCGGCGCACCGCTGAGCGTCGTCGCGCGCCGGGCCCGCTGCTCGGCGACGTGCCTCACGACGACGACCTCCGCGCGCTCATCCGCTACTCGATCACGGGAGACGAGGAGAAGCAGAAGGTCGAGGTCAGCCGCCGCCGCAGGCCGCGTCGAGCTGCCGCTGGCAGTCGCCCGTGCGCCCACCGGACTCCGACAGAGGCGCGTCGGACCGAGGGCGTTCGCCGCGCTCCGCGCTCTGACCGGCCGCGCCCGCGGTCAGGCGCCACAAGCTCGTTGACACACGCGCGGGCACGTCGCACCGCGGCGCCATGCGCTCACGCGACGGGACCGAGGCGCGCTTGTTTCGTGCGCTGCTCTGGCTCGACGTCGCGTGGTGCGCGGCGTCGCTCGCGCTGCCCGGGTTGCCGGGGTGGAAGATGTTCGCCGACGGTGCGGCCCCCGCGTACTCGGTGACCGACGCGCACGGCGCCGCCGTGCGGCTCGACACGTGGCTCCCGCGGCACGCGAGGCTAGGGGACGTGCGCGCGGTCGCCGACGTCGCGCGATGGGGCTGCGCGCGTGGGCTCGTCGCCGCGCCGCTCGTCGTCGTCTTCGGCGCGCGCCGCGCCGTCGTCGAGCCGGGGTGCCGAGTCCGATGGTGATCACGCGCGAGGTCGACCCTCGCGCGTCGCGTGCGTCGCTCGCGCTGCTGGGCGCCGCGCAGCTCGCGTTCGTGGTGGTCGAGGCGGCGTCGGGGACGTGGCGCGTACACGCGGGCGCGCTCTATCCCTATCGACACCTGCCGGGCGTGCCGCTCGTCTCGACGACGTGGCTCGGGCTCGAGTGGTGCGCGGCGGTCGTCGCGGGCGCGTGGCTCGCGAGCGGCCGAGGCGTCGCGCGGGCGACGCGCTGGGCCGCGGCGGTGGCGTGCTGGTCGATCACGCAGCGCTACACCAACGGTCGCGCCCTCCTGTGCATCGCGCTCGTGTCGCTCGCGCTCGCGCCGCCGCGGAGCGGATGCACCCACGCGTTCGGGCTGCTGCGGGCGCAGCTGCTGCTCGTGTACGGGATGAGCGTCGTTCACAAGCTGCGAGCGGGCTTCTCGTCGTCGCCGGGGATAGCGGCGCTGCTGGGCGTCGAGGCGCGCTGGGACGGCGCGCTCGGCGCGGCGACGTTGTTCGCGGAGCTCGCGACGCCGCTCGCGCTCGTCTTCGCGCCGCGCGCGGGCCTCGCGCTCGCCGTCGCGATGCACTTGCTGTTCGCGGCGGCGCTGCCGTTCGTCGCGCCCTTCTCGCTCGCGTCGCTCGCGCTCGCGTGCCTGTTCGTCCGCCCGCGCGGTGGCGCCACGACGGCCGGGTGAACCTCGCCGTGGCGCGCTCGCTGGCGGAGCATGTCGAGCACGCCTTCACCCAGCGCGGCCGAGGACGCGAGGCCTTCGCTCGGAGAGAGGAGCCGCCGCGTCCTGCTCGCTCGTGTCGCTCACGCTCGCGTGTCTGTTTGTTCGCACGCGCGGAGTTGCTACGACGGGCTGGTGAAGCTCGCCGTCGCGCTTTCGCTGTCGCTCGTCGGCTGCGCGACCGCTCCGCGCGAGCGCGCCGCCCCGCCGCCTCCACCCCAGCCCGTCGCGTCGGGCCCGTCGCCGCGCCCGACGACGTCGGCGTCGCTCGTGGCGGACTGGGAGACGGCGCCGCTGCTCCAGCTCCCGGAGGGCGCCTACACGGCGACGCTCGACGGGCCGACGGCTCCGCGCGACGTGCTCTTCGAAGACGTCGGGTGCGGTCCCGTGGCGCTCGCGTCGGCCGGTGACGCCGCGTTCGTGCTCTGCAACCGGCAGGGCGAGGTCCTGCGGGTCGACGCGGACAAACAGTCCCGGGTGCTCTACCGCAACGAGACGCCGTTCACGCTGGCGGTGGCCGCCGGGGCGCAGGTGTTCGCGGCGCAGGCGAACGGCGGGCTCCTCGTCACGATCCCGCAGTCCGGGGGCCCGTTCCGCGTGCTCACGCGCGGAATCGATGCTCCGCAGGCGCTGGCGGCCGACGGCGAGGCCGCGTTCGTCGTGTCGCAGCAGCGGCTGCTACGGATCACGCGCGCGGGGGACGAGCGCGTGGTCGCGCGCACCGCGACCGTCATCTCCTCCCTCACGGCCCGCGCGGGCGAGGTGGCGTTCGCCGATCTCCTGCCGTCGACGGCGCGCGGGCCGTCCCGCAGCGTCGTGCTGCGCGTGCGCGGCGTGGGCGAGCCCGCCCTCGTCGCCGCGTTCGACGACAACGTCGACCGTCTCACCGCCGACGACCGCGCGCTCTATGTCCACCTCGCGCAACGACGCGAGCTCGTCCGACTGCCGAACGTCGGCGCCCCTTCGGTCGTCTCGCGCACCTCGGGCATCCTCGCCGGTCCGCTCTCCGACGGTCGCCACGTCTACTGGGTAGACTCGCCAGAAGGGCGCCCGCTCGTGCTCCGCGCGAAGGTCGAAGGGGGCGCGGCCGAGGCGCTCGGCAAGCTCGAACCCACCGAGGCGATCCAGCAGCTCGCCCTCACCGAGCACCACGTGCTCGCGCTGGTGACCGGCGCGTCAAACGTCGTGTTGAGGCTTCCGAAATGATGCGCGCGACGGCCCTCCTCGCCGCGCTGTCGCTGGGCGTCGCGTGTGGCGGAGGTGCAGACGATCCCGTCGTCCACGTGACCCCGGGCCTCGGTGGAGGCTCGGAGGCTTCGGGAGGCTCGGGGGCTTCGGGAGCCTCGGGAGCCTCGGGAGCCTCGGGAGCCTCGGGAGCTTCGGGAGCTTCGGGAGCTTCGGGAGCTTCGGGAGCTTCGGGAGCTTCGGGAGCTTCGGGAGCTTCGGGAGGATCGCCCGGCGCGACGAGGTACCCGACCGGGCGCGTCCACTCTCCGCTCACGGCGGCCGTCGTCGCGAAGCTGAAGGCCACGATCGCCGGCGGGGCCGGGCGCCCGAAGGTGTTCGCGAAGATCGGCGCGTCCAACACCGTGTCGGCCGGCTTCTCACGGTGCTTCGCGACGAGCGACGTCAAGCTCGGCGCGCACGGGGCGCTCGCGCCGACGATCACGCACTTCGGTCAGACAGAGGTCGACGACGGTCACGTCTCGTTCGATCGCGTCACCCTCGCGGCGACCGTCGGCTGGGGCGCGAAGAAGACCATCGAGGGCTCGCCGTCGCCGATCGAGCAAGAGGTCGCCGCGATCGCGCCGGCGTTCGCCGTGATCCTGCTCGGCACCAACGACACCTACGCGGCCGGCGTCGCGCCGTTCGACGCGAGCATGTCCGCCGTGCTCGACTCGCTCGCGTCGCTCGGGGTCGTGCCGATCGTGACGACGCTGCCGCCGCGCCGCGACGATCCGGCCGCGACGGCGCTCGTGCCCGAGATGAACGCCATCCTCCGCGCGCTGGCCGAGGAGCGCCAGGTGCCGCTCGTCGATCTCTTCTCGGTGCTCGAGCCGATGCCGAACGGCGGGGTCGGCGGCGACGGCGTGCACCTGCCCACTTACACGTCTGGCGGCGCGCACGGGTGCTGGCTCGACGACGCCGGGCTCACCGCGGGGATGAACCAGCGCAACCTCGTCACGCTCGAGGCGCTCGATCGCGTGAGGCGCCTCGTCGTCGGCGACGAACCTCCCGAGGCGCCGCCGCCGCCGCTCGCGGGCGCGGGCACGCTGGCTGATCCCGTCGTCGTCGACGCCTTGCCGTTCTCGCACCACGGCGACACCATGGGCGCCGCGTCGAGCGTGGCGGGCTACTCGTGCGGCGCGCAAGACGAGGGGGGGCCCGAGGTGGTCTACCGGCTCTCTCTCTCGGCGCCCGCGAGGCTGTCGGTCCGCGTGTTCGACGACGCGTCGACCGACGTCGACGTCCACCTCCTGTCGAAGGCCGATCCCTCGGCGTGCGTCGCCCGCGATGACAGGGCGCTCTCGGTCGACGCCCCGGCTGGTGAGTCCTTCGTGGTGGTCGACACCTTTCGCAAGGCGGGCGTCGCGGCGGCGGGGCGCTACCGCCTGACGATAGTCGCGTCCGAGCCGTAATTTTCCATCGCTTGAGCGAACCCGCCGCGGAACGTATGGTCCGCGCTGGAGGTCCGTTCGATGCGCACACTTGGTTGGCTGTCATCCTGGGCGTTGGTGTCGCTGTGTGCGTGCGGGGCGGCGAGCTCGAAGTCGAGCTTCGAAGACGGCGCGGCGGGCGCCGGGAACACGAGCGCGGGCGGGACGAGCGCGGGCGGGACGAGCGCGGGCGGGACGAGCGCGGGCGGGACGAGCGCGGGTGGGACGAGCGCGGGCGGGACGAGCGCGGGTGGGACGAGCGCGGGCGGGACGAGCGCGGGCGGGACGAGCGCGGGCGGCGCGGATCCAGCGGGCGCGGGCGGCGCGGGTCCGGGCGGCGCGGGCGGAGATCCCTTCGGCACGGGCGGGACGAGCACGGGCGGCGGCGGAGCCGGCGCCAAGGGAGGCGCGTGCGCGGGCGTCACCTCGAAGACCACGCCGAAGACGCTCCCGGTCGATGTGATCTTCGTGATCGACAACTCGGGCAGCATGAACGACGAGATCACCTTCATCCAGAACAAGCTGAACGCGTTCTCGTCGTCGGT
>CAUJFL010000472.1 GCA_963169165.1 Myxococcota bacterium
TCCTTGCCGTCGAAGAACTGCGTGTGGCACGACGCGCGATCGCCGTCGCCGGTGCGGCGACACTCGACCTCGCGGGCATAGCCGACCGCGGCCTTCATGAGCTGGTTCCACGAGAAGATGATGTCCTCGGCCGCGCCGCGATCGATGGGCGCGCCGCCCTCGTCGAGCGTGTCCTGGAGATCGGCCGGGAAGTCACGGTTGACCCAGTAGCCGACGGTGCGCACCTCGCGCTCGCGGTAGGGGATCGTGCATTTCTTGGCGAAGACGTCGCACTGCGAGCCGGACGTCGCTGCCGCGCCCTCGCACTCGTCGTCGGTGCCGTTGTGATCGGCGTCGCCCTTGCTCGCGCACTCCTGCGCGACGTGGCTCTTCTTCCAGATGTTGTGGATGTTGGCGAACGAGTGGAAGTTCTTGTCGAGGTAACCGAACGACGGGTCGAAGCCCTCGCGGCCCGGCGTGACGACGCTGACGTCGCCGCTCGTGCCGATGCCGCCGGGGTTCCCGACGACGTCGAGCGACGCCTTGGTGTTCTCGAGCGGCTCGAAGTCCTGCTCCTCGTCGTTGGTGCGCATGAACGAGAAGCGCACGGTCGACTCCTGCGCGTCGCACTCGTAAGAGTTGGCACCGAAGAAGATGCCGGTGAGGAAGCACGCCGGGATGTCGAAGCCCCAGATGCGGGTGTTCGCCGGCGCGACGTAGTAGCGGTTCGTGATGTCGAAGTAGTCGGGCTCGAAATGCGGCGCGTCCTGGCTCGTCGGATCGGTCACCGTGTAGGTGAGCGGGGTGAACGTCAGGGCGCCCTGCATGCTGGCGAACCAGTTCTCGCCCATCGGGTCCTGGACCATGTTGGTGGACCAGTCGACGCGGAAGTATTCGCGGTCGTACCAGGGACGATCGCGGTTCTCCTCGATGACGTTCTGCTCCTCGCCGGTCGACGGGTTGTACGCGCGGCGGATGTCGAAGTGGCTCGAGATCTTGTAGGCCGCCACGACCGTGCCGTCGGTGTTGCCGGGCAGCGCGTGGGCGTCTGCGCCGGGCAACAGCGGGTAGGACTTGCGCGCGATGAGCATGTCCTCCGAGATCTCCCACTTGATGCGGTCGACGTGGTTCCACGTGCCCACCGTCACCCACGACGCGGACGCCGCGTTGTCGACGACGTAGGCGCGCCAGAAGAACTCGGGATCGTCGGCGGTGTTGCGGATGTCACCCCCGACGAAATACGACTTCGAGAGCGCGTTCGGCTGCACGCGGACGATGGGGGCCTTCTCCTCGGCGCACCCCGCTCCACCGACGCCGCACGCGACGGTGGCACCCAGCAGCGACAGCATGACACCCAACTTGGAAAGACGAGGCATGTTCAGACTCCTTGAAAATCTCGATGAAAGCGTTGGGGTCGGGGCTAAGAGCGGGCCCTGGCCGAGGATCTGGCCGATCTGGCGGACGGCGTCGATCAACCCGACATACTTGCGGAAGTGCGAGACCGGCGCGGCCGAGGGATCCTTGCGGATCGGCTGCTTGGTCACGGCGTCGAGCTTGAGCAGCGGCGAGCCGTACTTGTCGAAGCGGGTGGCGCCGTTGGCGTCCACCTCGACCTCGTACGACGCCGCGAGCAGCTCGTTGGCGCGGATGAGCATGCGCGACGCGATGCCTCGCTCGACCTGGCGCCCGGCGATCGCCTCCTTGCCGTAGGTGTGCGCGATGTACGTGATGCCGCTGTCGGGATCGACGAACCTCACCTGGTCGGCGGGGTTGGGGATGCCGAGGTTCGAGATGCTGCCCTCGAGGCCGTCGCCCCAGATGCGCATCTTGTTGACCAGCGTCATGTCGGTGTCGACGCGGGCGTAGAGCGCCGAGAAGATGCTCGCGTACAGCTGCTGCAAGTAGCCGATATTGGGAAAGAGGACTTTCGCGTCGGCCGGGCGGGCGGGCGTCTTGGCCGTGAGATCGAGCACCGTCGCGGCCCCGCCGTTGGACGGAGAGACATACATCGCGACCGAGGCCCAGTCCTCCGAGAGCAGGCCGCCCATCAGGCGATCGAACGCCTCGGGCAGATCGCTGCGGAAGTTGAGCGCGGGCGCGCGACCGTCGAGGAAGTTGTCGCGAGAGATCGTCGAGAGCGTCGGGCGCGAGTCGGTGAGCGCGAGGAACGCGTAGGCCTTCTCGACCGAGAAGCCGGCGCGCTTCAGGCGGCCCTGCCACATCCACGAGCCGCCGCCGTCGGCGGAGGTGTCGTATTCAGAGTCGACGTAGCGACCGTCGACGAGCGGGACGTTGAACGCGGCGCCCTGGAGCGGCGTCGGGCTGGCCTCCCACACCTCGGGGTCTCCCGGCACGATCGGCTGGCTGACCCGGTAGTCACCCGGCTGCGGGATGACGACCGCGCGGGCGAGCGCGTTGAACACCGCCACGTTGGCGAGCGCCGCGGGCTTCGCGTCGTCGTCGTTCTGCATGGCCTTCTCGAGCGCGACCTGACCGTTGTTGGCGGACAGCGTGCGGAGGAAGTCGGTCGCGGCCGACCAGTGGTACGAGCGCAGTCGCTCGAAGTCGTAGTCGGCGACGGCGGACGCGGTCGACCAGTCGTTGAACCCGCGCTGCTTCTTGCGGAAGTACCGCGACGGATAGTTGGCGTCGAAGTAGCGGATGGTGTTGACGGCGAGCTCGTACATGTCCGCGCCCGCGTCGGTGAGGTTCGCGTGGATGTGCGCGCTCGAGTAGTTCTCGCCGTAGCGATAGTGCCAGCGGACTCGGTCCTGACCCGCGGCCGGGTTGGAGAGCGAGCCGGGCTTGGTGTGCCACTTGGGCAGCACGGGCGGATCGCCGCCGAACGCCGACGCCAGGCCCTGGTCGGCGTCGGTGAGGAACTCGTCCCAGTGCGCGTGATCGCGCGGGATGGGCGCGCAGACCTTGTTGTGGACGATGCGCCAGTCGGCCTTGGCCTTCTCCTCGGGGGTGGCGTCGCGGCAGTCGCGGGCCATGTCGAAGATCGTCATCGCGCGCGCGAGGTTCGTGTAGTGGAGCGCGAAGTTCGAGTTGAAGCCGGAGACGAGGTTGGCGTCGGCCAGCTGCGTGTAGTGCATCAGCGTGAACTGCCCGGCCTTCTCGCGGGGGAAGAGCTTCGGATCGAACGTCTCGAGCACGCCGCCGTAGATGGCCTTCGACATGTGGTAGTCCCAGGTGCCGAGGCCCGACGTCTCCGAGAAGCGCTCGCTCTGGTACTCCATCGTCGAGGTGTTCGCGAAGTAGGTGATGCCGGGGCGCGACTCGTCGGCGAGGCCGAGCTCGTCGTCGGTCTCGGGATCGACGTAGCGCGGACCCATGCAGGTCTCGGGCGCCTGGCCCGGCGCGCACACCCCGCCGCTGGCGCCGCCGTTGGTGCGCAGCTGCCAGTACTGGGGCATGTAGTTCTTCGAGTCGAACGACGACGCGAACTGGTGACGCATGCCGAGCGAGTGCCCGAACTCGTGGAGCATGACGCCCTTGAACGACTCGGGGATCAGCTCGTCGAGGATCTTCTGGGCGCGCTCCTCGCGCGACAGCGCGCCGTACTTGTCCTTGAAGTGCTTGGCGAGCGACGCGTTGACGACGATCTCGGGGGTCGCCGCCTCGATCTCCTCGCCGAAGCAGATGCCCACCGCGGCGTTGCGCGCGGCGACGAACGCCCGCACCTCGGCGAGCTTGCCGGGCTCGAGGCCGTCGAGCGGGGACGCGGCCGCGACGGTGTCGGGCGTCAGCGGCGTGGACGGATCCATGCCGAGTTGGGCCGAGATCGTGGTGCCGTCGACGAGGCCGGCCGCGAGCTTGGTGCCCTTCAGCGGGCTGGCCGCGGCGCGGAGCTTGGACATCGCCTGGGCTCGCGCGTCCTTGGCGTCGCCGGTGACGGCCATCGCGCGGATCTGCGCGATGCGCGCCTGCTCGGGCGTCACGTTCTCGAGGCCGGGCGCGGTGCCGGCCGACTTGGCGAGGTTCGCGACGTCGATCGCCTTGATTCGGGCGTCGATCTCCTCGAGCGAGACGGGCTTGATCGCCTCGGGGCGCGTGGCGGAGAGGGTGCGCGCGACGATGTCGCCGGGCACGCCGTCGAGATAGTCTTGGAGCGAGATGTCACCCATCGCGACGAGCAGCGCCTGCAGCAGGCGGTTCGCGCGGCGCTCGACGTAGATGGACGTCGCCGTGTTGCCGATGGCCTCGCCGGTCTCGGGGTCGCCGACCAGCGCGGCGACGCCGCCGTAGCGAGCGCTCGCGTCGTAAGGCCAGTGCACCATGTAGCGGTGGCGGATCTCGCCGAGGCGGGTCTTCTTGCCGGCCGGGCCGCAGACGGGGTTGTCGTAGGGGCGGATCGGGTTGTGGCAGAGCGTGAAGACCTCGGTGGTCTCCTTCGCGTCGTCGATGAGCCAGCCGCCGTAGCTGACCATCACCTTGGTGTTGGGATCGTCGGTCGAGTTGAAGTAGAGCCCGTGGCAGGTGGCGCGATCGCCGTCGCCGGTGCGGCGACACTCGGCCTCGCGGGTGTAGGCGACCGAGCCCCGCATCATCTGGTTCCACGAGTAGACGATGTCCTCGGCGGCGCCGCGCGTGGCGGGCGCCTCGGTGGACACGCCGTCCCACTGGTCGAGCAGGTTCGCCGAGAAGTCAGGGTTGGTGTAGTACGGGACCGTCTTCACCTCGCGGTCGCGGTACGGGATCGTGCACTGCTGCTTGATGACGTCGCAGCGCGAGCCCTTCGAGCCGTCGTACGTGACCGGATTGCCGTCCTTGTCGGCGAGGGTGTCGGGCTGACACTGGTCGTGCGTGCCGTCGTCGTTCTTGTCCTCGGCCGACGTGCAGAACGAGCCCGGGATGTGCGACTTCTTCCAGATGTTGTGCTTGTTGGCGAAGACGACCCAGCCCTTGTCGGTGTAGCCGTACTGCGGATCGTAGGCCTGGAGCGGCGGGCCGTACGCGGCCTGGAACGAGTTTCCGGCGCCGCCGAAGTTGGCGACGATGTCGCGGTTGCCGGGCGGCAGCGGCATCGGCTCGAAGTCGGAGTCCTGGACCTTCCAGAAGGAGCGGCGGATCGACGCCTCCTGAGCGTTGCAGTCCTTGATGGCGGTGCCGCCGATCCAGCCCTGGAGCGCGCACGACGGGAGGCTGCCCCACGAGAACTCGATCTTGCCCGGCTCGACCCAGTAGCGGTTGGTGACGTCGAAGTAGCCGTCCGCGAAGTCGAACATCGGCGCCTCGTCGCTGTTGGGATCGGACACCCAGTAGCGCAGCGGCGTGACCTTGCCGTCGCCGAACATGGCCGAGAAGAAGAACTCGTCCTCCATCGGGTTGACGATCTCGTTCGAGGACCAGTCGACGCGCATGTACTGGCGCTCGTTCCACGGGCGATCGGTGGTGTTCTCGTCGAGGACGTTGGTCTGTTCGCCCGTCATCGGGTTGTAGCCGCGGCGGATGTCGAAGTGCCCGAGGATGCGGTAGGCGGCGACGACCGTGCCGTTGGGCACCGAGTCGGGCCCCTCGAGGCCCTTGTTGTCGCGGCCGGGCGTGGCCTGGTACGCCTTGCGCCCGATCAGCATGTTCTCGGTGATCTCCCAGCGGATCTTGTCGAGGCCGCCGCCGAGACCCATCGTGAAGTTCGACTGGCCCACGCTGTGGTCGACGACCATGTAGCGCGAGTAGAAGATCGGATCGTCGGCCGGGTTCGCGAGGTCGCCGCCGACGAAGAAGCTCTTGTCGAGCGCGTTCGGCTGCGTGCGGTCGATATCGGCGCGCTCCTCGGCGCAACCTTGGAAGCCGCCCAGGGCGAAGAGGATGGTGGCGACCGTTGCGCGAGACTTGAGGGACCTCATGCGATGACTCCTTGACGAGACATAGGGACGTGAAAGCGAGAGCAAACGCCGTGCCTGCTAAAATTCGGCTGCAATTTGCGAGAGACAGCGCCGACGGAGGCCGGCTCGTAAGGAAGCTGACGGGATATCGAGCGAGCGCGCTGACGGTCGTGCCGCCCGCGAGGGCGAGGCACTTATCCCAGGGGCGTCCGGTTGGCGAGAGCAGAAATCGGCGCCCCGCCGGTTTGCCGTGGTCGCGCCTGGCGGCTACGCTGCGCCGATGCGCGCGTGCCTCGCTGCGGTGGTGCTCGCCGGGTGCTCGGCCCGGGCGACCCCGTACGTGCACCAGGAGGACGCCCCGTCGACCTCGGTGCTCGTGGTGACGAGCCGGGTGAGCGGCGCGGCCGAGCGGACCACGGCGCAGGCGGCCTTCGTGAGGGTGCTGGACGGCGGCTCCACGGCGGACGCCGCGCGCATGCTGGGGTTCGAGCCGGACCTACCCCGGGAGGGTGAGTGCCGCGCCGTCGAGGTGGCGCGGTCGGCGAGCGCGGTCTCGCGGCTGGTCGACGTCGGTGAGGTCTGGCTCGAGGGCGGCGACGGAACGCGCCTGGTGGCGAGGGCGTTCCCCGATGTGCTCGGGGTGTCTGGCGTCATGTACACGAGCGGCGGCGAGGTGAAGCGCCTGGGCTCGGAGGCGCGGCTCCGCTGGACGGGCGGGGACGACGTGGACGGCGACGACGTCGCGCTGGGGATCGACGCCCCGACGCTCGACGCCCATCGCGTGGGAGGCGCGGTCAGCTTCACGCCCGGCGAGCCCGGCGATCGCACGTGGGTCGACGTCACGGGCTCGCGCGGGACCTCGCGGTGCGTCGTCGCGCGGGGCAGCGGCGCGTTCACCGTCGACGAGCTCGATGGCTGGGTGTCGGTGCACCGCGACCGCACCAGGACCGACGCGGCGGTCACCGTGCGCAGAGAGGTGACCGAGGTGCTCGGACCCGCCCTCGCGCCGTCGGGCTCGTGAGGCGCGCGGCGCCCTGGCTGCTGCTGCTGTCCGCGCTGTCGATCGCGGGGCTGGCGTACGGCGCTCCGGCGCGGGGTCGCCCGCGTCGCGCGTCGTGGCGTGAGCACCAGGCCGCCGTGAAGCGCTGGCACTCGACCGAGGGGCTGTCGCCCGTGCTCGACGGCGCGGCGCGCCCGATGCTCGTGCTCGACGTGCTGAACACCGGAGAGCTCGTCGAGCTGGCAGCGGCGGGGGACGACGGGGGCTTCGACGGTGAGGCGCTCGAGCGAGCCTCGCGCGCGCTTCGCGACCAGCGGAGCGGGCTCCGGCGGCCCATCGAGCCGCGCGCGCTCGATCTCGTCTACCGGGCGATGCGCCATTTCTCGGCGCCGCGGGTGAGGATCGTGTCGGGCTACCGAGCCCCGCGGGGCGCGGGCACGTCGAACCACGGCAAGGGGCGCGCGATCGACCTCGTCCTGCCGGGCGTCGCCGACGCCAAGCTCGCCGAGTGGGCGCGCACGCTCGGCTTCACGGGTGTCGGGCTGTATCCCAACAGCGGCTTCTGTCACCTCGACGTGCGCCCGCACAGCTACTTCTGGGTCGACCCGAGCGGCCCCGGTCAGCGCGCGCGCGAGCTGCCCGTGCAGCGCGCGCAGGCGACGCAGGCCGACGCGCGCGCGCGGGCCAGGGGCGTCGCGGCCCCGAGCTTCTTCTCGCGGCCCGGCGGCGTCGACGGCGCGCTTCGCGGCGACGGCGCGGCGCCCGCGCGCCACGAGCACACCACGCTCGACCACGAGGAGGACGACTGAGTCGCGAGCTCGACGAGCTCATCGACGAGCTGAGGTACGCCGACGCCGCGCGCGTGGCGTCGCGGGACGGCGATCTGCCCCGCGCGGCCGAGCTGCTCGGGCTCGGAGGAGAGCTCGACGAGCTGCGGGTCATACTACCAAACATCACGTACACGGATCGAATGCGCGTCGCGGCGCGGCTCGCCCGGCGCGGCCTCGACGCCGCCGCGGCGCTGGCGTGGGAGTCCGCCGGAGCGCTCGAGCTCGCCGAGCGCGGCTTCGTGCGAGCGAGGGAGCTCCGCTCGGCGGCGCGCGTCGCGCTCGCGCGAGGCGACGAACACGCCGCGGCGGGGCACCTCCGGGCGCGCCTCACGATCGCGCCGGACGACGGCGAGGCCTCGCTCACGCTCGCGTCACTCCAGCTCGCGCTGGGACAGCCCGCCGCCGCGGCCGCCACCGCGAGCGTGGTCGAGTCGGCGTCACCGCTGCGCCGCCGGGCGACCGCGCTCGTCGACGAGGCGCTCGGGACGACCGACGCGCCGCGCGGTCGGTACGTCGAGCTCGTCGAGGTGGCGACGTCACCGGTCGCCCGCGTGCTCCGAGGTCGAGACTCGGTGACGGGGCGAGAGATCGCGGTGAAGGTGCTGCGAGCGCCCTGCGGCGCGGACGCGCGGAGGCGCCTCGCGGCGGAGGCGCGCGCGCAGGCGTCGCTGCGCCACCCGCACGTCGTGCCGCTGCTCGAGGTCGACGAGCGGTCGGGCATGCTCGTGACGCCGTGGATGAGCGGGGGCTCGCTGAAGGACGCGCTGGCCTCGGGGCCGCTCGTCGCCGCGCGGGTCGCCGAGATCGGCGCGTCGATCGCGGACGCGCTCGCCTCCGCGCACGGGCGCGGGCTCGTGCACCGCGACGTCACCGCGGCGAACGTCCTGTTCGACGAGGTGGGCGCGGCCTACCTCGCAGACTTCGGCGCGGCGCACGCGCGCGACGACGCCGCGACCGTCACCGCGGGGCTCGCGGGGACGCTGGCGACGATGGCGCTCGAGGTCCGCCGCGGCGAACCCGCGAGCCCCGCGAGCGACGTGTACTCGCTGGGGCGGGTGCTCTGGCGAGCCTTGACCGGAGAGGACGAAGACCGGCGCGCGCCGAGCGAGCTCGGCCTCGGCCTCGGCGCCGAGCACGACGCGCTTTTCGAGGCGCTCTCGTTCGATGATCCCGCGCGACGCCCCGACGCCGCGCACACCCGCGACCGGCTGCTCACGCTCGCCTGGCCTGCTCGCGCGGCGGCGCGGCGGACGCGCCCGGACACGCCGGCGACGCTCGGCGATCGAGACGCGCTCGCTCGCGCGACGATCGCCGTGCCCCGCACCGCCGCGACGCTGGAGGCCGCGCGGGTCGTCGTCGCGGGGTGCGAGGCGGGCCTCGCTGCGCTGCCGACCATCCGCGGCCTCGACGCCGCGCACGTGCTCATCGAGCGCGTGGTGGCCGACGCGACGCCTGGCCCGCGAGCGAGCGACGCCGCCGACGAGGCGACCCGGTACCTCGCAGAGAGAGGCATGGCGTCGGTCACGCTCGACGCAGGTCAGCGCGGGCTGGTCGTGGTGCCGAGCGCGCTGATGCCCCGGTAGCGCGCGGACTCGGCGACGTAGTGCGAGGCGCCGTCGACGCCGAGGCGCGCCTCTTCGGGGGTCGCGTCACGCATGACCCGCGCGGGCCTCCCGAGCACGAGCTTGCGCGGCGGGATGAGCGTGCGCCCGGTGACGAGGCTCCCCGCGCCGACCACGCTCTGCTCGCCGATGTCGGCGCCGTCGAGCACGATCGCGCCCATCCCGATGAGCGCCCGATCACGGACGAAGCAGCCGTGCAGCACGACCGCGTGACCGACCGTGACCTCGGCGCCGATCTCGGTGTGCGAGAGCCCCAGCGTCGCGTGCACGACGGAGCCGTCCTGCACGTTGCTCCGCGCGCCGATCTTGATCGGACCCACGTCGCCGCGCAGCGTGCAGCCGAACCACACGCTCGCCTCCGGGCCGATCTCGACGTCGCCGATCAGCACGGCGTTGTCGGCGAGCCACGCGCTCGGGTGCACCTTCGGTGAGCGCCCTTCGTAGGGATAGAGCAGCGCCATCGTCAGACCACCGGCAGCGCCACCCGCGCAGGGCGGCGGGTGGGGAGGGACGCCTGCGCCGCCCTGGTGAGCACGCCGCGGACGCTGTGCTTGTTGGCCTGGGCGATCTCGACGTCGACCAGCTTGCCGAGCACGTCGAGCCCGGCGGCTCCCTCGACGTGCACGATCTCGTTTCGCCGCGTGCGCCCGCTCACCGTCCCGCCAGACTTGCTGTCGCCGGTGACGAGCACCTCCTCGATCCGCCCCACGAGCGTCGGAAGGTGCGCGGCGAGGTTCGCCTCGCTCGCCTCGAACACGCGCGCGAGGCGGCGCGCCTTGTCTTCTTCGCGCACGTCGTCGCCGAGCCGCAGCGCGGGCGTGCCGGGGCGCGGGCTGTACTTGAAGCCGTACACGCCCAAGAACCCGGCCTCGCGCACGAGCGAGACGGTCGCCTCGGCGTCTTCGTCCGTCTCGCCGGGAAAACCAACGATCACATCTGAAGACAAAGTCAAGCCAGGCCGCGCGGCGCGCAGGCGCTCGATCCGCTCGAGGTACTCGGCGCGCGAGGTTCGCCGGATCATGCGCTTGAGCACGCGGTCGCTGCCCGACTGCACCGGCAGGTGGACGTGCTCGCAGAGGACCTCGAGCTCCTGGTGCGCGCGGATGAGTGAGCGGGTGAGGTGGCGCGGGTGCGGGCTCGTGTAGCGCAGCCGACGCAGCCCCGGCACGCGCCGCGCGACCTCTCGGAGCAGCGCCGCGAACTCGCTCTCGTCGGGATCGTCGGGCGCGACGTCGGGGGCGAGCGGCAGGAGCCCTCGCGGATCGCGGTAGCTGTTCACCGTCTGGCCGAGCAGCGTGATCTCGGCGGTGCCCGCGTCGACGAGGCGCGCGATCTCGCCCACGATCTCGTCGCTCGGTCGGTAGCGCTCGGGGCCGCGGGTCGTCGGCACGATGCAGAACGAGCAGCGCTCGTCGCAGCCCTTCATGATCGTGACGAACGCGCTCGGCGCGGCGCCGCCCGCGCGCGACGGCGCGGCGACCAGGAACCGCGGCGCGTCGAGATCGAACACCGTCCGCACCGCGGGCAGCCCGCCGGTCGCGACGTCGGCGAGGAGCGACGGCAGCTCCGGGATGTTGTCGGGCCCCAGCACGACGTCGATCGCG
Source organism: Myxococcota bacterium (assembly GCA_963169165.1). Taxonomy (GTDB): domain Bacteria; phylum Myxococcota_A; class Polyangia; order Polyangiales; family Polyangiaceae; genus JADLFU01. The sequence continues at coordinate 10,867 of CAUJFL010000472.1, forward strand.
GGCATCTTCGCGACCAGCCGCTCTCCCTCTTGCTGCGCGACGCAGCCCGCGACGGCGATCACGAGCTCGCCGCGGCGGCGCTTCAGCTGGGCGAGGCGGCCCACCTCGCTGCGGAGCTTCTGCTCGGCCTTCTCGCGGACGCTGCAGGTGTTGAGCACGACGACGTCGGCCTGCTCGGCGCCGGGCGCCTCGACGTAGCCCGCGGCGCGGAGCACGTCGTGCATACGATCCGAGTCGTGGACGTTCATCTGGCACCCGAAGGTGACGACCGAGTACGAAGGCATGGGCGGCGCGGCGCTCTAGCGCGAACCCGGGCCTGGCACCAAGCGCGCTCAGCGACGAGCGGCGGCGCGCGCCTCGGCCATCGCCCGAGCGAGGAGGTCTTCTCCCGTTCCTTCGTCGACCACGTTGCTCCTCGCCTCGCGCAGCCCCAGGGCGAGCAGCGGCCCGAGATCGACGCCGGTGGCCTCGCGCGCGAGCTCGGCCGCGCGCCCCGCGTACACGAGCACCTGCACCGGCTCGATGCCGGCGAGATCATCGAAGAACCACGCGCAGCTCGTGTACATCAGCATCGCGTAGCGCTGCGCCTCGAGCAGCGTGGCCGCGCGCCGACGGCCCTCGGCGGTCAGCGCCGGGACCCCGTGTTCATCGAAGAAGTCGCCCTCCGCGCTCGGCTCGAGCACGACGTCGATCCACGCGTCTCGCGCCGCCCACGGATCGCGCAGGCGCGGCGCGCAGGCTCGCTCGAACAGCGCCGCGAGCGCGTCTCGCAGGCCGTCGAGCGCGCGGCGAAGCGGCCCGCGCCACGCCTGACGAAAGCCCGGAGTCCCCGCCGAGCAGCCGCAGTCTTCCATCCATCGGCCGACCCCGTGCGCGCAGCTCCATGACGAGCGCTCGACGATGCGCGCCTCGTGCGTCGGGGGGTGCCGCGCGAGGTACTCGGCGTAGCCGATCGGCGTCACGCCCTCGGCGTCGAGGAGCTCGAGCGCGTGCGCGAGGGCCATCTCCCCCTTGGCGTGGTGGTGGCCGTAGGTCTCGCCGTCGGTCGCGATGTGGACGAGCTCGGCGTCGCGGTCCGCGTGACGAAAGAGCCCCGCGAGGCGCGCGGCGAAGCGCTCGCCGTGGTGCAGCAGCCCCTCGAACGCGACGCCCTGCGAGACGGGCCCGTCATAGAAGAAGACCGCGATGCGTCGGCCCGACGGGAGGCGCACGAAATAGGGTCGCGACGGATCGACGCGCCCGGCGTCGACCTCGAGCCACGCGCCGCTCGGCGCCTCGCGCACCTGTCGCGCCTGCCGCGGCGCGAGGACGGTGAAGCGGAGCCCCTCGGCGGCGAGCGCCTCGAGCGAGCCGGTGCACACGGCGGTCTCCGGCAGCCACATCCCGTCTGGCGGTCGCCCGAAGCGGTGCTCGAAGTCGCGCTTGCCCCAGCGCACCTGCGTGCGCCGATCGCGTTCGTTGGCCAGCGGCAGGATCATGTGGTTGTACGCCTGCGCGATCGCGGGGCCGTGACCGCGCCGCGCGACCCCCGCGCGGTCGGCGGCGAGGACGTCGCGGTAGACGTCCGGCGCGGCGACCTCGAGCCAGGACAGCAGCGTGGGGCCGAAATCGAAGCTGATGCGCTCGTAGTTGGAGACCTCGCCGAGCCGAGCGCCGACGGGGTCGAGGCGGCGCGCGTGGGCGTTGGGGCGGTAGCACTCGGCGGTGACGCGCGCGTTCCAGTCGTGGTGCGGGCTGGCAGAGGGCTGCCGCGGCACCTCGCCCGTGTAGGGGTTCTCGCGCGGGGGCTGGTAAAAATGCCCATGGATCGTCACGTAGCGGCGCGGGCTCGACATGGGTCGGGCGGCGGCTAAGTTTGCCTGAAGTCGGCGCCCGAGTAGCGTCCATAGCGACGCTCGTGGCTCGCACGCGCAAGCTCTTGATCGCGCTCCTCGTCGCTGCATCGGGCGTCGGCGCGGCGGCGCTCGCGGCGCCCGCGCTGGTGCGAGCGCGCGCGCGGGACCGCGCCGCCGTCTACGGCGCGACCGTCGAGATCGCGAAGGTGCGGCCCTCGCTGTCGGGCGTTCGCCTGCTCGGCGTCGGCGTGACGTTCGGGGACGCGCCGTCCCTCCGCGTGTCGCTCGACGAGGTCGACGTCGATGGAGGTCCGCTCGCGGGCGTCCGCGCGGTCAGCGTGAAGGGCGGCAGGATCGACGCGAAGGGCTCGCGCGACGAGCTCGCGGCGCAGCTCTCCAAGGTCGCCGCGCGCCGCCCAGCGAGCGCGGGCCCCGCAGCCGCGCCGACGCCGGTCCGTGTCTCCGGGCTCTCGGTCGCGTGGGGATCGCCCGACGGCGAGGTCTCGGCCGACGCCGTCGCCGCCCGTCGTGAGGCGGGCGCGCTCGAGGCGTCGGTGGGCCGGCTGTCGTGGAGCCGCCCCACGCTCTCGGCGTCGGTGAAGGGGCTGCGCGTCTCGCTCGAGCGGGGAGCGGCGGGGCTCCGCGCGAAGAGCGTGGCCGCCGACGACGTCGACGTGAGCGCCGGGCTCGGGACCACCGAGGCCGCGACGACCGAGCCAGCGACGCGGCCGACGTTGACCACGCGGGCGAACGAGCTCCGCGAGAGGGCCACGGCGCTCGCGACGGCGCTGGGCGCGGCGCTGGCCGACGGCGCGACGGCGAGGATCGAGCGCGCGTCCGCGACGGTGAAGCGCGGGGACGACACGCTCCACGTGGGCCCAGGCGTGCTCGCGCTCGAGCTCGGCGCGACCGAGACGTCGCTGTCGTTTCAATCACCGCGAGGGGCGAGCGGGGCGCCGCCGCTCTCGTTGACGGCCCGCCTCCCGCGCGACGCGTCGCAGCCGCTCGCGCTCGACGTCTCGGGCGGCCCAGTGCCGCTCTCGTCGCTCGGCGTGCGCGATGGCGATCTCGGCCTCTCGGACGTCGCGAAGACCTCGGTCGAGGCGACCGCGAAGCTGCGGCTCCTGCCGGGAGGCAAGGAGCTCCACGCGACCAGCCGCGGCAAGCTCCGCGCGCTCTCGATCACCCACCCGAAGCTCGCGAAGCTGCCGGTCCAGGGGCTCGAGCTGGGGTTCGCGTACGACGGCGCGCTCTACCTCGACGGCAGCTGGGTCCGCGTCGATCGCGGCGAGCTCGACGTGGGCACGGTGCACGCCGAGGGCACGGGAGAGCTCACGCGCGGCGAGCGCACGACGAGGATCGTCGTGCGAGGCGGCGTGCCGCTCGCGTCATGCCAGGGCGCGCTCGACGCGCTCCCTTCAGGGCTCGCGCCGCACGTGGCGGGGATGAAGATGACCGGCACCTTCGCGGTGAAGGGCGCCGTCGACTTCTCATCCGATGCGCCCGACAAGGCCAAGATCGAGCTCTCCCTCTCCGATGAGTGCAGGGTCACCCACGCCCCCGACGCCGTCAGCACCGAGCGCTTTCGCAAGCCGTTTCGTCGCATGGTCTACGCGCCCGACGGCAAGCGCGTCGAGGTCGAGACGGGCCCCGGAACGCCCGAGTGGGTGCCATACGGTGCGATCTCGCCGTTCATGGAAGCGTCGGTGCTGACCTGCGAGGATGGCCGCTTCCACAGGCATCGAGGCTTCGACCTCGAGGCGATCCGCAACAGCATCCGCGAGAACCTGAAGGCGGGGAAGTTCTTGCGCGGCGCGAGCACGATCTCGATGCAGACGGCGAAGAACCTCTACCTCGACCGCGACAAGACGCTGGGTCGAAAGCTCGAGGAGGCCATCCTGACCTCATATCTCGAGCAGACGCTCTCGAAGCCGCAGATCCTCGAGCTCTATCTCAACATCATCGAGTACGGCCCGATGGTGTACGGAATTGGCCCGGCGTCGGCGCACTACTTTCACAGCAGCGCGTCGCAGCTCTCGCTCGGCCAGGCGCTGTACCTCGCGTCGATCTTGCCGAACCCGAAGGTGCAGCACTTCGCGGCGGGCGGTCGCGTCAGCGGACCATGGATGGGCTACTTGCATCGGCTGATGCGCGGGATGCCGAAGCGCGGCGTGATCTCCGAGGCCGACGCGCAGGACGGCCTCGCCGAGTGGGTCGTGTTCGGCCAGCCCAAGCCGACGCGCGCCGCGATCGAGGGCGCCGAGGAGCAGCCGCTGCTCGAGCCCGAGCTCTGAGCGTCAGCCCTTCTTCGGAGGGAAGGGATCGCCCTCCTTGGCCGCCGTCGTCTCCTCGTCGAGCATGTCGTCGAGCAGCTCGGCGTCGTCGACGTCGGCGATCTCTTCTTCGCCGGCGTCGTCGCTCGTCTCGGGGGACATGAACGTGCCGATGCGCGTGGGCTCGTCCTCGAACGGCGCGGCCGGCATCATCTGCGTCTTCAGCATGTCGTCCTCGGAGCCGGCCGCGGGGTTGTCGCCGGTCTCGGCGTAGCGACGCTCGAGCGCGATCAGCGTGGCGGCGTCGGTGCGCAGCATCGCCGTCGGCTCGTCGAGGATCGGCGCGAACCCGACGGGCGGCGGCGCGGTGCGCTCGTTCTGCGGCGGTGAGACAGGCGAAGGCTCGGGCGGCGCCGCGACCGGGCGACTGCTCGGCGGCGGGACGGGGCGGCTGCTCGGCGGAGCGCCGGGCGGTGCGGAGCGCGCGACGGGAGACGGGCCGGGAGCGCGCGAGCCCGACGTCGGCAGCGGGTTCGCGGGCTTCGGCGTGGGCGCGGCGGCTGGCGGCGCGAGCTTGGCTGGCGCGGGTGTCGACGCCCCGGCGGCGGACGGCTTCAACCCGAGCGTAGGCATCGGCGCGGCCGGGGCGCCGCCGTCGTCGGGCTTCTTCAGCATGTTGCCCTTCGCGCGGTCGAGCCCCGCCTGGGCGTCGGGATCGCCGGGCTTCATCCGCAGCACGCGTCGCCACGCGTCGGCCGCCTCGCGCGCGTCGCCGAGGCGCTCTTCCCACAGCACGGCGACCTTGCGAGCGACCTCGGCGCGGGCGGCGGGATCCTTGCCGCGGAGGATCTGATCTTCGAGCACCTGGACCATGCCGCGGTAGTCGCCGAGCTCGGTCAGCAGCTCGGTCAGTTGCTCCATCACGGCGACGTCGGCGGGCGCGAGATCGTGAAGCTTCTTGAGATCCTGTGCGGCGCCGACCTTGTCGCCCAGCTCGGTCTTGCGGAGCTCGGCGCGGCGCGCGTGCAGCTGCTTGACGAGCGGACCGTCGAACACCTCGGCAAGCGCCCGGGTCAGCGTCGCCTCGACGCGCGCCAGATCGCCGACCTGGCGACCGAGGGCCTCGAGCGCGTCGAGCGACGCCGGATCGACGTGCGCGATCAGGCCATCGCCCAGCCACTTGAACGCGAGCTCGACGTCGCCGAGCGCGCCCTCGGCGAGCCGCGCGGCGCGACGCAACAGCGCGGAGCGTGATCGACCTCCGTCGCGCGAGCCGCCCCCGCCGGTCGCGAGCGCCTCTGCGAGCGTGCGCTGGACCTCCTTGCCGGACGGTCCGTCGGCGACCTGCGCCGCCTCTTCGAGCATCGTGAGCAGCTCGTCGTTGGCGCCGGCCGCGAGCGCGAGCTCGAAGAACGACTTGGCGCGGGCGAGCTCGCCCCGCTCGGCGGCCACGTGCGCGGCGCGGGCGAGGGCGCGGGTGCGATCGGCGGGGAGCTTCGAGCGGCCGATCTGGCGCTCGTACACGTCGATGGCCGCGGCCTTGTCGGGCGCGATGGCCGCGAGGCGCGCGAGCAGCGGCTCGGCGTCGCCCGGCGCGACGCTGGTGAGTCCGGCCTCGCCGTGCGTCAGCGCCTCTTCGGCGGGCACGCCGGCGGTCCGCATGACCTCGGCCTGGCGCACGAGCTCCTCGGCGCGCGCGGGGCCCGACACCTCTCGCGCGAGCAGATCGTGCGCGGTGTGGAGCGCGTCGAGGTTCTTCGCGCGGACCCCGATCTCTTCGAGCTTGGTCGCGAGCTCGGCGTCGCCGCCCTTGCCGCGCGCGAGCTCGAGCGCGACGCGCGTCGCCTCGTCGTCGCGGTTCATCGCGGCGAACCTGTCGAACGCGCCGCGCAGCGCCTGGTTTCGCTCGGCCGAGGCGGAGGCGCTCTCGTACCAGGCGACGAGCTTCGTCGCGACGATCCCTTGCCACCCGAGCTTGTCGCCCAACGCGACGTAGGCGTCGCGGCACTCGCGGCTGCCCTCGTCGGCGGGCCCCTCGAGCGCGGCGAGCGCCTCGTCGCCGATGCCCAGCTTCTCGTGGACGATCGACGACAGCTTGAGCGACAGCGTCGCGAGCTCTTCTTCGTCGCCCTCGACCTCGATCTGTCGCTTCAGCAGCTCGGCGGCGCGCGGCCACTTCTCGGTCGACTCGCAGAGCGCCGCGAGCTTCGCGATCGCCTCGAAGTCTTCTTCGTCGCCGGCGACCACGACGTCGAGCGCGCGGATCGCCCCCTCTGGATCGTCGAGCGGCCCCTCGTAGAGCGCGAAGAGGCGGCGGGCCGTCTCGACCCTCGGCTCGCCCTCTTGCAGCGGCACGAGCTGCTCGATCGCGGCGGCGGCGGCCTTCGGGTTCTCGCGACGCTCTTCGAGCTCGGCGACGGCGAGCAGCGCGCCGACGTGTTTGGGATCGAGATCGACGAGGACCGACTGGTACCGCGCGACCGCGCCGTCGACGTCGTCGATGTTGTCGGCGAGCAGCCGCGCCTCGCGCATGCGGACCTCGACGCGCTTCGGCACGTCGCTCGCGACCGCCCCGAGGCGGCGCAGCAGCGACGCGGCCTCGTTGTAGTCCTCGCGGGACTCGGCGTCGTCGGCGAGCAGCGCGAGCGCGTCGAAATCGTCGCCGTCCTCGAGCACCTTCATCAGGCTCTCGCGCGCGGCCTCCATGTTGTCGAGCTTCTCGCGCTGGATGCTCGCGGCGCGCACCCGCGCCTGCTTGCGCGCGACCTTGTCCTGCACGGCGTCGCTGCGCTTCAGCAGCGCGAGCGCGAGATCGTCCCACCGCTCCTCGGCGACGAGGCGCGCCTCGAGCTTGGAGAACACGTCGTCGCTCGCCGGATCGAGCTCGGTCGCCTGCTCGAGCCGCGCGAACGCGGACGCGGCGTCGTCGGCCTTCTCGAAGAGCTCGGCGGCGGCGGCGTACAAGGTGGCCTGCAGCTTCGCGTCGCCCGCGGCGAGCTCGGCGCGCGCGTCGGCGCACTGCGCGGCGTCGCCGAAGCGCTCGGCCTTGATGAACGCGTCCTCCGCGAGCTGCCAGGTCTTGGCGTTCTCGGTGAGCTGGGCCGCCTCCATGTAGGCCTCGGCGGCGGCCGCGCCGTCGCCCGCCTTGTCGCGCAGCTCGGCGAGCTTGAACAGCAGCGCGCCCTTCTGCACCTTGTCGTCGATGCCCGAGACGGCGTCGCCGATCGCCTGCGCGGCGAGATCGAGGCGGTCGGCCTTCTCGAAGAGCTTCACGGCCGTCCACGCGGCCTGATCGTCGGGCGAGAGCGTCGCGATGCGCGCCCACGCCTCGCCCGCGCCGACGAGATCCTTGCGCTTCGTCTCGTGCAGCGTCGCGAGCTTCTTCTCGAGCGAGATCTTCTCCTCGACGTCGGACGCGCCCATCGCCTCCTCTTCGAGCACGCTCGCGAGCTCGTCCCAGCGGCTCGCCTTCTCGAGCAGCCGACGCAGCGACTCGCTGGCGGCGGTGTCGCTGCGGTCGAGCGACACGAGCTGCTTCAACGCCTGGATGGCGCCCTCGACGTCGCGCAGCTGCTGCTCGCAGAGGCCCGCGAGCTCACGCAGGATCTGGCGCTTCTCGTCGGCGCCGAGGTTGCCTCGCGAGGCCGCGACGAGGGCGTCGCGAAGATCGCCGTAGAGGCGCTTCTGGCGCAGGTGATCCTTGACCCACGCGAGCGCCTCGCCGTTCGCCGGATCGAGGCCGAGCACCTCTTTGTACTTGGCGAACGCGCCGGCTTTGTTGCCCTTGGACGCGGCCTCGCTCGCCTGCGCCAGGACGCCGCGGATCTTCTCGGGGCTCGCTTGATCGGCCGCGTGGAGATCGTCGAGGGCGTTGCGCGACGCTTCTTGGGGGCGCGGCGGGGGCGTCGACGTCGCGCGGCGCTCGCCGGACGCCGGCGGGCCGGGAGGAGGCGGCGGCGCGACGGGGCCAGCGGTCGAGAGCTTCGCGCGGACCTCGCCGCTGAGCGCGCCGCCCGGGTTGGCGGCGAGGTACCCGCGCCAGCGCGCGGGCAGCTCGTCGGTGCGCCCGAGCTGCTCTCCGAAGTAGTCGGCGAGCTGCATCGCGCGATCGTTGCCTGGCTGCGCGTCGAGCGCCGACAGGCAGAACGCGAGGCCGTGCTCGCCGCCGTACATCTCCGCGAGCGCGACGAACAGCTGCGCGGCCTCCTCTCGCTCCTCGATCGCCACGGCCTCGCCCGACTTGAGCCGCTCGACCACCAGGGCGCCGATGCCCTGCAGCAGGGTGGGATCCTCGGGGGCGTACATCCGCGCGTTGCGGAGGACCTGGGTCGCGCCGACCTTGTCGCCGGCCTGCTGACGGACGGCGGACTCGTCCTGGTACAGCGCGACCTTGCGCGCGGGATCGTCGACGAGCGCGTGCTCCAGGTCGAAGTACGGCACGGCCTCCGCCCACTGCTCGGCGGCCTTGTGGATCTCGCGCAGCCCGTAGATCGAGAACACGCTGCGCGGCTCGAGCTCGAGCGCGCGGCGGAAGAACTCGACGGCCTTGCGCGGCTGCGACAGCGGCGCCTCGTTCCACATCCGGCCCAGCTCTTCGTACATCGCGCCGACGGCCGCGCGCGTCTCGGGCGACTGCTGCACGTAGGGCAACAGCGCCTTGGCGCGCCGCTCGGTCAGGGCGGCGAGGCCCTTGTGTTCGCCGCGCTCGCGGTACAGCGCGCCGAGGCGCTCGGCCGGCCCCTCGGCGGACGGATCGCGATCGACGGCGGACATCAGCAATTGAGCGGCGTGGTGCGCGTCGCCGAGCGACAGCGAGTAGACGTTCGCGGCCTCGCTGAGCCAGTGCGCGGCGAACGCTGGATCGGTCGTCTGGCCGCCCACGCGCTCGAGGACCGTCGCGTAGACCCTGGGATCCGCGGCGCCCGCCTGGTGAGCATATGCGAGCGCCTCCTGATCGTGAGGGTTCGCGACGAGCCGCGCGACGAGCGCTTCGATTTGCCGGGGATCCATGAGGGCGGGGGACGCTAACATGCGGCGTTTCTCCGGGGCAACGCGATGGCGCCCGCGCGTGACGCGATCGCGCTGGCTACAAAACAAGGCACTGGAGCCTCGTCCGTGAAGGACGAACACAATTTTGCCGTCGCGCGGTCCGCGCGCGACGATGCGGCCGCGCGGCGCGGTCGGCGCTACGGTGCGCGGCGTGTCCTTCTCCGACTACGACGCGCACGACGGGCTCGGCCTGGCTGGGCTCATCCGCAAGAAGAAGCTCTCCGCGAGCGAGGTCGTCGAGGAGGCGATCTCGCGCGCCGAGCGTACGAACCCCAGGCTGTCGTTCGTCGTCCACAGGATGTACGAGTCTGCGCGTCGTGCCGCGCGCGCGCCGCTCGGCGACGGACCGTTCGCCGGCGTGCCGTACGTCGTGAAGGATCTCCTGTCGGCCGTGGAGGGAGCGCCGAGCCGCGGCGGCAGCAAGCTCTACGACGGCCTCGTCCACGACCACGACTGCGAGCTCGTCGCGCGCCACAAGCGGGCGGGGCTCATCCCGATCGCGAAGACCTCCACGCCCGAGATGGGGCTGACGCCGGTCACCGAGCCGCGCATCCACGCGCCCACGGAGACGCCGTGGAGGGCGGGGCACACGTCGGGCGGCTCGAGCGGCGGTTCGGCCGCGGCGGTCGGCGCGCGCGTCGTGCCGATCGGGCACGGAGGCGACGGGGGCGGCTCGATCCGCATCCCCGCGTCGAGCTGCGGCGTGTTCGGGCTGAAGCCGACGCGAGGCCGCAACCCGACGGGGCCCGACGCGAGCGAGGGCTGGTTCGGCTTCGCGATCGAGCACGCGATCACGCGCAGCGTCCGCGACTCGGCCGCGCTGCTCGACGCGACCTCGGCGCCCGAGGCGTGCCGCGTGTTCGGCGCTCCGACGCCCGAGCGCCCGTTCCTCGAGGAGACGCGGCGCCCGCCCGGGAGGCTGCGGATCGCGTTCACTTCGCGCCCACACCTGCCTGGCGAGACACACCCCGACTGCGTCGCCTCGGTCGAGGACGCGGCCAAGCTGTGCGAGTCGCTCGGGCACGAGGTCGAGGAGGCGAGCCCGCTCGTCGACGCGCTCGGGTTCGCGCGCGCGTTCGTCGTGCACGTCGCGGCGGCGACGGCGGCCGAGACGGTGTGCTGCGAGGAGGTGATCGGGCGCCGCCCGAGGCGCGGTGACCTCGACACCGAGACGCAGCTGATCGCGATGCTCGGCCGTACGCTGTCGGCGGTCGATCTGACGCTCGCTCGACGAAAGCTGTTCGAGGAGGCTCGGACCATCACGCGCCTGTACGACCGCTACGACGTGCTGTTGACGCCGACCCTGTCGCGCCCGCCGGTGCGGCACGGCGAGCTGTCCCCGAAGGGCGCCGAGCGGCTGCTGCACGAGCTGGTGGCGAGCGCCGAGGTCGACTCCGTGCTGAGGCTGCCAGGCCTCGTCGACGCGATGGCCGCGCGCGTGTTCGCGTACGTGTCGTTCACGCCCGTCGCGAACGTGACCGGGCAACCCTCGATGAGCGTACCTTTGTACTGGAACCAAGACGGCCTGCCGCTCGGCGCGATGTTCACTGGCAGGTTCGGCGACGAGGCGACGCTGTTTCGGTTGGCAGCGCAACTCGAGGAGGCGCGACCGTGGGCGAGGAGGCTGCCACCGGTGGTCTGAGCGCGAGACGCAGCGGCTCGAGCGCGCAGTCCGCGGCGGGCGCCGCCCGTCGTGTTTCATCGCCGCGAGGTCCGCGTTAGGGTCGAAGATCCATGCACGCCCGCCCTCGCCTTCCGCGTCTTCACGTTCGCCCCGCGCCTCGCCTGGCGATCCGGCGCTGCCTCGGGTGGGCGGGCCTGGTGGGCGCGTGCCTCGCCGTCGCCTGCGCGGACCGCCCCGCGACGGCGGTCGTCCTCGCGCTCAGCGCGGAGCCGCGCGTCCCCGAGCAGCTCGACGAGCTGACCGTCACCCTCGGCCGCGGCGGCACGGGCAAGTTCGCGCGGACCTACCAGCTGCCGAGCGCGGACGCGCCGCTGCCCGGCACGCTGACGGCCGATCTGAGCGACGACCCGGACGGCGCGCCGCTGAGGGTGCTCGTCCGCGCGCGCAGCACGAAGACGGGGCAATTCGTCGAGCGCAGCGCGCGGCTGACCGCGACCAAGGAGAAGAGCAAGCTGCTGCGCGTGAGGTTGCAGTACGCGTGCCTCGACAAGGTGTGCGAGCCGGGCTCCACCTGCTTCGACGGTGAGTGCAGGTCGGAAGAGGTCGACGGCGCGGCCCTGCCCGAGTTCGTGTCGAACGACGCCGCCGGCGCGCCCGTCGGCTGCTTCGACGAGCCCGCGTGCCTCGCGGGCGGCGCACCGCAGCAGCTGTCGGGGTGCGCGTTCGACACCTCGCTCGCGCCCGGCACATACAACGTCGGCCTCCTCTGGATGGGCGCGGCGGCGCCGGTCGTCCTCGAGCCGGAGATCGCCTACCAGGTGCACGGGAGCAAGGTCACGCTCTCTCCGGCGCTCTGCGCGTCGAAGGGTGTACAGGCCGTCGTCGTCTCGCCGACGTGTCCCAAGAAGGCGACGCCGGTGTGCGCGCGGCCAGCCGCCAATGGGGGCGCGGCAGGCGCCGCGGGCGCGAGCGGAGGCGGAGGCGGCCGGGCAGGCGGGAGCGAAGGGGGGTTCGCCGGGGGCGTGAGCGGCGGCAAGAGTGGTAGCGGGGGCAGCGGCGGAAACAGTGGCGGCGGCGGCAACGGTGGTAGCGGGGGCGGCGGCGGCAACGGTGGCGGCGGCGGAAAAAGTGGTAGCAGCGGCAACGGGGGCAACAGCGGCAGCGGGGGCAACAGCGGCAACAGTGGCAGCGGCGGGTTCGCTGGCGGTGCCAACAGTGGCGGCGGCGGATCCACTGGCGGTGGGGGGATCGGTGGCAACAGTGGCGGCGGTGGCAACAGTGGCGGCGGCGGAATCAGCGGCGGCGGCGGAAACGGTGGCGGCGGCGGGTTCGCTGGCGGTGGGGCCGGCGGCGGCGGCGGGATCGCCGGTGCTGGCGGCTCGGTCGTCGCGAGCGCCAAGGAGGGCCCTCGCGTTCTCGACGCGGGGCCCCAAGGCGTGTGCACCGTCAAGGCGTCGGGAGACCTCTATTGCTGGGGCGTCGATGCATACGGAGACAAGTTCTCGCCGGCGCCCGGCCCGCTGGGACCGTACGACGTCAGCCTCCCGACCAAGGTGCCGTCCGTCCCGCCGCTGACGGCCGTCTCGGTCGGAGAGACATACATCTGCGGCGTCGCGCAGGCTGGCTCGGCCGTCTGCTGGGGCGGGAACGGCGACGGAGAGCTCGGCCGGGCTGACCAGTCCGCGGCGCCGGGGACCGTCGAGCTGCCGCCCGGCTCCAAGGTCATCGATCTCCGCACCGTCGAGCAGCATGGAACCTGCGCGTTGCTCGACGACGGATCGGTCTACTGCTGGGGCAAGGACAGCGGCGGCGGTGAGCTCGGTCAGGGCGGCGGCGGTGCGCCCATCCTCCCGACGAAGGTGGCGCTCCCCAACGGCGATCCGACAGTCCAGCTCGCCGGGCAGGGCCCCAACTGCGCGCTCTCGAAGGCCGGAGCGGTGCGCTGCTGGGGGCGCAACCTCCTGACGCCCACGAGCGTCGCGTCGGGCGCCGACGAGGTGGTCGTGCAGCCCGGTGTCGCGGTCTTCGTGCGCTCCGGGGCGGCGGTCACCGAGTACGCGCTCTCCAATCTGTCGAACGCCCTGCCGGTCCCCCACGGCGCGGACGTCGACGGGATGGTCGCCCG
>CAUJFL010000473.1 GCA_963169165.1 Myxococcota bacterium
CGCGCGCCTACGTCTTCATCGACAACGGCGAGACGCTCGCCCCGGCGGTGGTGACCGTCGGCAGGCGCACCGGCGAGCTCGTCGAGATCACGCGTGGGCTCGACGCCGGCGCGAAGATCGTCGTCGCGGCCACGTTCCTCGTCGACGCCGAGAGCCGCCTGACCGCGACCTTCTCTGGCGCGGCGGCGCCGTCGGCGAGCGCGCCTTGATCTCCGCGATCCTCGACTGGTCGGCCCGCCACCGCTGGACGGTGCTCGGCGTCTACGCGGTGCTCGCGCTCGGCGCCGCGCTGACCCTGAGGCACCTGCCGCTCGACGCGGTCCCCGACACGTCCGATCCGCAGGTGATCGTGTTCACCGAGGCGCCTGGACGCGCGCCGGCGACGGTCGAGGATCAGGTCACCTTCCCGCTGTCGTCGAGCCTCCTGTCCACGCAGGGCGTCGCGGCGGTGCGCGGGCTGTCGATGGCGGGGATGAGCTTCGTCTACGTGGTGTTCCACGAGGACGCCGACGGCGCCCGCGCGCGCACGCGCGTCTCCGAGCGGCTGGCGACGCTGAAGGATCGGCTGCCGCGCGACGTGACGCCGACGCTCGGCCCCGACGCGACCGGCGTCGGCTGGGTGATGCAGCTCGCCGTGATCGATCGCACCGGCAAGCACGACACCGCCCAGCTGCGCACGCTCGTCGACACTCGCCTGCGCTACGCGCTCGAGGGCGTGGCGGGGGTCGCCGAGGTCGCGGTGCTCGGCGGCTTCGTGCGGCAGCTCGAGGTCCGGGTCGACCCGCTCAAGCTGCGAGAGCGAGGGGTGTCGCTCGTCGAGGTCGCCGAGGCGGTGAGGCGCGGCAACGGAGAGACGGGCGGCCGCGCGCTCGAGATCTCGGGGCGCGAGCACTACGTCCGGGCCTCGTCGTACGCCCACCGCGCCGAAGATCTCGCCACGCTCCCGGTCCGCGTCGATCCGGGCGACGGCGCTGGCGTTCGCGTGCGAGACGTCGGGACCGTGGTCGAGGGCCCCGCGCCCCGGCGTGGCTCGGGGGACCTCGACGGGCGCGGCGAGACCGTCGGCGCGATCGTGATCGCGCGCCAGGGAGAGAACGCGCGCGCGGTGATCGAGCGGGTCGAGGCACGGCTGGTCGAGCTGCGCCGCACGCTGCCCGAGGGTGTCGAGCTCGTCACGACCTACGATCGCAGCGGCGTCATCGACCGCAGCATCCGCACGCTCGTGCACTCGCTCATCGAGGAGGGAGTGGTCGTCGCGATCGTGATCATGCTGTTCTTGCTGCACCCGCGGAGCGCGCTGTTGCCGGTCGTCACGATGCCGCTCGCCGTGCTGCTCGCGCTCGTGCCGGTGACGCTGCTCGGTGTGCCGGCCACGATCACCAGCCTCGGGGGGCTCGCGATCGCGATCGGGGCGACCGTCGACGCCGAGATCGTCATGATCGAGGCGTGCCACAAGCACCTCGAGGGCGCGGGCGAGCTGACCGCCGCGGAGCGCGCGCGTCGGCTGGGCGAGGCCGCGCGCGAGGTGACGCCGGCGATCTTCTCGTCGCTCTTGATCGTCGCGGTCGCGTTCCTGCCGGTGTTCGGGCTCACGGGGCACGCGGGCAAGCTGTTTCGACCGATGGCCCTCACGAAGACCTGCGTGATGCTCGCGGCCGCCCTGCTGTCGGTGACGCTCGCGCCCGCGCTGCGCGATCTCCTGCTCACGGGTCGGGTCGTCTCGGAGGAGCGCCACCCGATCTCGCGGGCGATCCGGCACGTCTATCGCCCGTTCGTGCACCTCGCGCTGTCGCGCCCGCGCGCGACCATCGCGATAGGTCTCCTGGCGGTCGCGTCGGCGATCCCGCCCGCGATGCGGCTCGGGTCCGAGTTCATGCCGGCGCTCGACGAGGGAGATCTGCTGTTCATGCCGACCACGTTGCCCGGCATCTCGATCGAGGAGGCGCAGCGCCAGCTGGTCCGTGCGGACGCCGAGCTGCGCAAGTTCCCCGAGGTGCTCGTCGTTCACGGCAAGGTCGGGCGCGCCGAGACCGCGACCGATCCTGCGCCGCTCTCCATGGTCGAGACCGTCGTCCGGCTACAGCCCCGCGAGCAGTGGCCGCTCGTGAAGGTGACGCGGTTCTGGTCGGGCTGGCCCAGGTGGACCCACGCGCCGATGCGCGCCGTCTTCTCCGACACGCGCCGCGAGACGGAGGCCGAGCTCGTCGAGAAGCTCGATCGCGCGGTGTCGTCGCCCGGCTTCCGCAGCGCGTGGACGATGCCGATCCAGGCCCGCGTCGACATGCTCGCGACGGGGATCCGCACGCCCGTCGGGGTGAAGATCTTCGGCGACGACGTCGCGTCGATCGACCGCGCAGGCGCGGCGATCGAGCGCGTGATGCAGCGCGTACCAGGCACGCGCAGCGCGTTCTTCGAGCGCGCGTCGATCGGCGCGTACATCGACGTCACGCCGCGCCGCGAGGCGCTCGCGCGGAGGGGGCTCGCGCCGCGAGACGTCCTCGAGCTCGTCGAGACGGCCGTCGGTGGGGTGGTGGTCGAGACGGCGGTCGAGGGGCGCGCTCGCGTGCCGATCTCGGTGCGCGTGCTCGAGGATTTTCGCAGCTCGCCCGCCGCGCTCCGCGCGCTGCCGATGCCGATCCCGGGGGACCCGCGCGCGACGGTGCCGCTCGGCGAGGTCGCCGCCATCGAGGTGGTCGAGGGGCCGGCGATGCTGCGCAGCGAAGAGTCGCGGCTCGTGGGCCAGGTGTTCGTCGATCTCTCACCGTCGGCCGACATGGGCGGCTATGTCGCGCGCGCCCGGGAAGCGCTCGAGCGGGCGACGCGCGACGGCGAGCTGCGGCTCGCGCCCGGCGAGGAGTGGCGCTTCGCGGGGCAGTACGAGGAGCTGGCCCGCACGCGCGAGCGCCTGCTGCTGCTGGTCCCGCTCGCGCTCGCGTCGATCGTGGGGCTCCTGTACCTGCAGTTCAAGAACATCACCGAGGTCCTGCTCGTGCTCGCGAGCATCCCGTTCTCGCTCGTCGGGAGCGTCTGGCTCCTGTACCTGCTCGACTACCGGCTCTCCGCGGCGGTGTGGGTCGGCGTGATCGCGCTCGTCGGGCTCGCGGCGCAGACCGGCGTGGTGATGATCGTCTACATCGATCACGCCTACGAGCGCCGCCTGCGCGCGGGCCGGATCAACTCGCTCGACGACATCGTCGACGCCCACACCGAGGGCACCGTGATGCGCGTGCGGCCGAAGCTCATGACCGTGGGCACGATGTTCGCGGGGCTCGTGCCGCTCTTGTGGTCGGAGGGCACCGGCGCCGAGCTGATGAGGCGGGTCGCCGCGCCGATGGTCGGGGGCCTCGCGACCTCGGCTTTCCTGACGCTGGAGATCTTGCCGGTGCTCTACACCTACTGGCGATACGCCCAGCTGAAGCGCCGACAGCGCGCTGGCGGCGAGGCCATCGACAAGGGGAGCGAGCCGTGAAAGTCTGAGGGTTCGTGCGCTACGCCCGCCGCCACCCGCGCGTGAGACTTCACTGCCCGGCGATGCTGACCTTCGTCGACGGCGCGACCGCGGTCGGCGACGTCGTGGATCTCTCAACGCAGGGCGCCGCCGTCGTGGTGCTGTCACCCGCACCGGCCAAGGCCAGGGTGACGATCCTCCTCGATCCCGAGGGCCTCCCGATCCTCGGCCGCGAAGAGGCGCCGCCGCCGCTGCCCGCCGTCGTGCTCACCCGGCGCGACCAGCCGGGGAGCAAGGCCGCGCGGCTCGGGCTGCGCTTCAGCGCGCTGTCGCCGCCAGCGACGAGCCGCCTCGAAGCGATCCTCGACGAGCTGCTGCAGGAGGTGGCGCCCGTCTCGGCCCGCGCGGCCCGCGGCGAGGTCACCGACGTCCCGATCCGGCTCGCGACGACCGAAGAGGGGCGCGAGGCGCTGTTCCAGGCCTCGCGCGCGCGGCTCGCGTCCGGTGACTTCGCGACCGCCCGAGAGGCGGCCGCGTGGGCGCTGCGCAACGACAGCCGCAACCCCGAGTACCGCGCGCTGGTGCACCGCATCAACGCCGAGGAGGCGCTCGCCAAGGGCGCGCTCGACGCCGCGCAGCGCGAGATCGCCCACGCCCGCGCGCAGCTCCCCGACGACGCCGAGGTCAAGGCGCTCGCCGATCGGGCGACCACCACGCCGACCAAGGGGTTGTTCGGGAAGCTCTTCGCGAAGCGCTAGCGCCGATCACTCGGAGTCGACGCAGTCGAACATCTGCTCCCACGCGAGCAACGTCGGGGGCTGCTTGCCGTCGCTCGACGGCTGGAATTGCATCGTGACCCGCAGGTGCGGCAGCGACATCAGGTTGGCGGCCTTGAGCGCGACGTCGACGTCGGCGCCGTTCCAGGTGGTCGGGTTCGACACCAGCGCGTCCGCGAGCGAGATCTGCGTCGCCGTGGCCAGCAGCGCCGGCGTGTCGGCGGTCTGCACGTCGAAGTGGATGTAGGCGCCCGTGACGCCCATCGGTGGCGTCGGGAGAGAGGCCTTCCAGTTGAAGAGCCGCCACTTGACCTGCTTGCCGACCGGGCACACGGCCGAATAGTCGCGGGTCAGCGTCCCCGGCAGGTACTCGCCGCTGGTGTTGATCGGGTCCTCGGCGCCGACACAGCCTCCGAGATCGAACAGCAGATACTCGGCCGCCTTCTCCTGGTTGCTGATGTTGCCGGACGGGTTGTTGCAGCCGTTCGGAAAGGTACCGCCGGGCCCGCCGCTGGGGTCGGCGAGGTGCATGTCGGTGTACATCACGCGGCCGACCTTCTGTGAGTCGGGGATGTTGACGGGCGTATCGAACGTGAAATCTGCCACCGCGTCGGGCGCTCCAGGATGGGAGGCGGGTTTGTTGTTGCTCCACGCGTACACCCAGCGGATCGCCTGGGTAGAGAGCAGCTTGCGGACGTCGAAGCGCGACGGAGAGATGCTGAAGGTCGAGCCGCTCACGCCGACCGCGTTCATCCATTGCTGAAACGCGAGCCCGCGCGTGAACGACGTGTCGATGTAGCCGGTCACCGGGTCCGCGCAGCCGTAGGCGCCGCACGAGCCGCCGTACCACTGCGCGACGAAGCTCCACGAGGTGTGCTCGACCCACTCGCGGCCCCAGTGCGACGTGAACACACGGCCGCCGAGGTTGGCGTAGGTCTGGAGGTTGGTCCGTCGGGCGGTCGACTGGGTGTTGTACTCGCTGCCGCAGTCGCACGGCAGCATCACGAGGTCGTAGCCCTTGGTGACGTTGACGTTGTCGAGGAGCGCGCCGGTGTCCGGCGTCGAGCTGTTGATCCGCTTGCCGCTTCCCGTCCGGTAGAGGTGGACGCGACCGCTGCCGCTCGGGTTCGTGAACTCGGAGTCGGCGATCCCGATGCGGCGAAGCAGGCACTCGAAGGCGTCGCAGCCCGCCGTACGAAGCGCGATCTTGGGGATGTTGCCCTCGGCCTGCGTCTTCGGCAGACGCGTCAGCGCGGCGCTGATAGGGAGGTTGCCGCACTGCACGGGGTTGACCGTGATCTCGCGGCGCCAGCGGCCGATCTGGATCAGGACCGGCAGGTTGGTCGTCACCGGCACGTCGCTCAGCGTGAAGCTGCCGTCCGCGGCCGTGAAGGCGTAGGAGATCGCCTTCGGCAGCGTGCTGTTCGAGCAGTCGGAGGTGCCGTTGACGCCGCTCGGCAGCGGCGGGACCGGCCCGTTCGGGATCATCACGAGCGCTCCCGACACCGGGCGCAGACCCGAAGGATCGTAGACCTTGCCGCTGATCGTGGTGTTGCCGTTGCCGGGGCACTGCACCTGGAAGCACTGCAGCCCGCTGCACTCGGCGACGATCGGGTGGTACTCGAGCGTGTAGCCTCCGCCGTCGGTGGGGATCGGGCCGCCGTCCTCGACCGGGACGCCGTTGCTGTTGTCGCCGATCACCTGACACGACGGGCTGCACGGGTTGTTCACGCATCCCGCGGGGGGGCTGACGTCGAGCGGTTTGACCCCGCCGCGCCCCGTCGTCAGCGCGACGGCCCCCTGACTCTTGATGATCTGGTACTCGCCCTTGCACTCGCCCCACTTGCCCTCGGTGCAGGTCGAGGTGCCCTGCGAGCAGAGCACGAAATCGCCTGACTTCTCCTTGACGATGCCGCAGTCGGCGGTGCTGCCCTCGTCTGCGCACGGGCACCCCATGTGCGTCGGATCGGCGCAAGGGTCGAGCGGCGCCGCGCCGCCCGCCCCGACATCGCCGTTGCCGAGGCCCGGCGTCGCGGATGGATCCTCGGTCGAACAACCCGAGGTGTACGCGGCCCCGGCGAGCGGGAGCACGGTCGCGAAAACCAGGAAGAGGGCGCGCGAGCGGAGCATGGGGCTAGGTCGCCGCAAGCAAGCCGTATGCCGCCTGATTCGGCTGCTCCGAGAGGAAGAATCCCGCGGATCGAGCGGTTCGCTGGTGACCCGGCCGAGCAAGCCATGCGTAGCCCCGCAAAACGTTGCGGGCGCCGGGACGCTTGCGGAGCGTGCGCGGGCGCAGCAAAGCACGCCGCGTGAGCTCCGAGAGTCCATCCGCTGCCCGCCCTGCCCTCGTCACCGAGGTGAGGGCCTACGTCACGCGCCACCGCGCGGCCCTCGCCGGGCTGCTCGACCCGGAGGACCCGAGCTCGGGCGGCGAGGCGCTCGGGGTGCGGCACGCCAAGGTGTTCGATGGCCTGCTGTCGTCGGTGCACGCGATCGCCGCGTCGACGCACGCGGTCGGCCACGCGCTGGCCGCGGTCGGGAGCTACGGGCGCGGCGCGATGGCGCTCGCGAGCGATCTCGACGTGCGGTTCCTGGTCGATCCCGCCGACCGCGCGCGGGGGGGCGAGCTCGCCGAGGCGCTTCTCTACCCGCTGTGGGACGGCGGCCTCACGATCGGTCATCAGCTCGTCGAGCTGGAAGAGCTGCTCGAGCTCGCGCGGACCGATCTCCCGACGGCGACGTCGCTGCTCGACTGGAGGCACCTCGCGGGAGACGCCGCCCGCTCCGAGGCGCTCGCGGCGCGCGCGCGCTCGTCGCTGTTCGGTGACGCCGGGATCGCCGCGTTCGTCGACAGGCTCGAGCTCGAGTGCGCGGCGCGCCACGAGCGCTTCGGCGGCAGCGTGTACCTGCTCGAGCCCGACGTGCGCAACGGCGCGGGGGCGCTGCGGGACCTCGATCTCGTGGGCTGGATGGCGCGCGCCCGCTGGGGCGTCTCGACGGCCGCGGGGTTGCTCCGGTACGGCGTGCTCGTGCAGCGCGAGGCGGTCGAGCTGTCTCGCGCGCGCGAGCTGCTCTGGCGCGTGCGCAACCGGCTGCACGCCGCGGCGGGGAGGCGCGCGGACCGCCTGACGTTCGACCAGCAGGAGAGGCTCGCGCCTGAGCTCGGGTACGGCGAAGGAGGCGCCGCGGTCGAGGCGTTCATGTCGGACTACTACCGGGCAGCCCGGACGGTGTCGCAGGTGCGAGAGCTCGTGGCCCGGCGCGCGCGCCCGGTGATCGGCCGAAGGAAGCCGCACGAGGAGGCCGTCGGCGGGGGCCTCGTGTCGTTCGACCAGCAGCTCACGTTCGACTCGCCGGGGCGGCTCGCCGAGGAACCCGCGGTCGCGCTCCGCCTCTACTCCGAGGCGATTGCGCGCCAGCG
>CAUJFL010000474.1 GCA_963169165.1 Myxococcota bacterium
GGCGGCGAGCTCGCGCTCGTGCTCGAGCACGTCCCGGGCCCGTCGCTCGCGAGGGTGCTCGACGAGGCCCGCGCGCGGGGCGACCTCGTGCCGCCGGCTCGCGCGCTCGCGTGGACGAGGGCGACGCTCGCCGCGCTCGCGAGGCTGCACTCGACAGGCCTCGTCCACGCCGACGTCTGCCCGCGCAACGTGCTCACGCGCGCTCACGAGGTCGTGCTGGTCGACTTCGGCTTCGCGGGCGCGCCGTCGGGCTCGGGCGGACCGCTGCGCGGCACGCTCGGCTACCTCGCGCCCGAGCAAGCGACCGGCGCGGCGACGAGCGCATCGGACGTGTTCGCCGCGGGTGTGATGCTGTGGGAATTGTTGCGTTGTGAGCGTTATCGTCCCACGACGAGCCCCGCCGCTCGGCTCGCGGCGCTGCCCGGCGAGACGCCCCGCCCCGTCGACCTCGGACGACCCGAGCTCGCGCCGTTCGCGGGCGCGGTCCGAGCCATGCTCGCGTCGACGCCCGGCGACAGACCCGCCGCGCGCGAAGCGGCCGCGTCGCTCACGAGTTTTCGTTGACGTGCGCGCGCCCCGCGCCCGATACAGCGCGCATGGCCGAAAAGAAGTCGACGCCCACCGCCACGCCCTCCAAGCCCGCGCCCAGGCCGAAGCCCGCGCCCAAGTCGTCGCCGCTGACGATCGGCGCGCCCGCGCCCGCCTTCTCGCTGCCAGCCGACGACGGCGCGACCGTGTCGCTCGCGAAGCTGCGCGGCAAGCGCGTGGTTTTGTATTTTTACCCAAAGGACGACACGCCCGGCTGCACGCGCGAGTCGTGCGACTTTCAGGCGAACCTCGGCGCGCTCTCGAAGTCGGGCGCCGTCGTCCTCGGGGTCAGCCGCGACGGCGCCGCCGCGCACCAGAGGTTCCGCGCGAAGTACGGCCTCACCTTCCCGCTGTTGACCGACGCCGATCGCGCGGTGCACGAGGCGTACGGCGCGTGGGGGACCAAGAACATGTACGGCAAGAAGGTCGAGGGCGTGATCCGCACGACCGTGCTCATCGACGAGGCCGGCAACGTCGCGCGCGTGTTCTCTCCGGTGAAGGTCGACGGGCACGCGGCCGCCGTGCTCGCCGCGCTGGGCTGAGCGATGCGCGACCTCATCGAGAAGGCCGACGTCCTGCACGAGGCGCTGCCGTACATCCGGCGCTTCCGCGGCGCGACGTTCGTCGTGAAGTACGGCGGCCACGCGATGGTCGATCCGGCGCTCCGCGACGGCTTCGCGCGCGACATCACGCTGATGAAGTACGTCGGCCTCAACCCGGTCGTCGTGCACGGCGGCGGCCCGCAGATCGACCAGACCCTCGCGTCGATGGGCGTCGTGTCCGAGCGCATCGACGGGCTGCGCGTCACCGACGACGAGACGATGGGCGTCGTCGAGATGGTGCTCGGCGGGAAGGTCAACCAGGAGATCGTCTCGCTCATCTGCCACCACGGCGGCCGCGCGGTCGGGCTCTCGGGCAAGGACGACGGGTTCCTGCGCGGCGAGCGCGTGACGCGCATGAAGACCAAGGCCGGCCGCGAGGTCGATCCGGGGCGCGTCGGGCGCATCGTCGAGGTGCGCACCGAGCTGCTCGAGAAGCTCGTCGCGGGCGGCTTCATCCCGGTCGTCGCGCCGATCGCCGTCGACGAGCTGGGCGGCTCGCTCAACGTCAACGCCGACACCGTCGCGGGCCACGTCGCCGCCGCGCTCTCCGCCGAGAAGCTCGTCGTGATGACCGACATCGAGGGCGTGCGCGGCGCCAACGGCGAGATGATCCCGTCGCTGTCGCTCGCCGACGTCGACCGGCTGAAGCGCGACGGCGTGATCTCGGGCGGGATGATCCCCAAGGTGGCGTGCGCCCTCGACGCGCTCGCCTGCGGCGTGAAGAAGGCCCACATCATCGACGGCCGCACGAAGCACGCCTGCCTGCTCGAGATCTTCACCGACCGCGGCGTCGGCACCGAGATCGTCGCCTGACCCCCGAAAAGGCCCTTCGCGGTCGCGCGGTCATCAAGTACGGTGCCGTCCCGATATGGCGACGAAGGTGCCTGCGCACATCACGGGGACAGTCTGGAAGATCGAGTGCAAGGTCGGAGACGACGTCAGCGAGGGCCAGACGCTGGTGATCCTCGAGTCGATGAAGATGGAGATGCCAGTCGAGGCGCCCGAGGGCGGCAAGGTCGCGTCGATCGACTGCGCCGAGGGCCAGGCTGTCAACGAGGGCGACACCCTCATCACGCTGGCCTGACGCAGGCCGATGGCGAACCCCAAATCGATCGAGGTCAAGGTCGGGCTCCTCATCCTCCTCGCGGTGGGGATCCTCGCGGGGTTCGTGCTCGTGATGGGCGGGCTGAGCTTTCAGCCGACCTACAACGTCTTCGTCGACTTCGACAACCCGGGCGGCCTGCAGTCGGGCGCGCCGGTCAAGATCGCCGGCGTCAAGGTCGGCGTCGTCAAGGAGCTCCAGTTCCGCGGCGGGCTCATCAACCCGACCACCCAGAAGCGTGAGCCGCTGATCCGCCTGTCAGTCGCCATCGAGAAGCGCCACAAGGCCGCGATCCACAACAACGGCGCCTTCTACGTCACGTCGCAAGGCGTGCTCGGCGAGCAGTTCCTCGCGGTCGATCCGGGCAGCGCCGATCGCCCCGTGCTCAACGAGAACGAGGTCGTCCGCGGGCTCGATCCGCCGCGCCTCGATCTCTTGCTCGCCGAGAGCTTCGAGCTCTTGCACACGGCGGTCGAGTCGGTCCGCGCCAACCGCAAGGACATCTCCGAGGCGTTCGACGGGATGCGCGACACGCTGAAGGGCACCGGGCACTTCTTCAACAACAACAAGGATCGCCTCGACCGCATCGTCGCCAACGTCGAGCAGATCACCGTCGACAGCCAGGAGCTGATCAAGGCCGGCCGCTCGAAGTACGTCGACAACCCGCGCATCGATCGCATCATCTCCAACATCGAGGCCACGAGCGCGTCGATCCGCCGCGACTCGGACGTGCTGCTCGGCGACGCCAAGGTCACGCTCGCCAACACCAAGAAGATCACGAGCACCCTCGCCGCCGACGAGGAGCAGCGCAAGATCCAGCGCACGATCGCCGACGTCTCCGAGATCGCCGCGAAGGCCAAGCTCGCGACCGCCGACGCTCAGCACATCGTCGCCCACATCAAGAAGGGCGGCGGTAGCGTCGGCAACCTGGTGATGAGCGAGCAGGTCTACGACGACATCCAGGAGCTGGTCCGCGATCTGAAGCACAACCCCTGGAAGCTGTTCTGGAAAGAGTGACGCTACGCGGTCGACGGGTGAAATCTTCCCTCGACCCCGCTATACTCGTGCCCCGTCTCACACGTTTTCAAGGAGCCCGCCCGAATGTCCGGTGAAAAGCAGGAGTCCTCGGTCCTCTTCAGTCTCAAGGAGCTGATGAGCCTCGAAGAGGACCGCGTGAAGCAAGAGGACGACGCCAAGCAGAAGGCCGACGACGCAGAGCGCGCGCGCCAGGCTGCGGCGGAGCGTCAGCGCATCGAGGCCGAGCAGGCGCGCCTCGCCGAAGAAGAAGAGCGCCGCCGTCAGGACGATTTCCGCAAGCGCGAGGAGGACGCCCGGCTCGAGGCCCTCCGCCACGCCGAGATCGAGAAGAAGCGCATCGAGGCCGAGCGCGCCGCGCAGCTCGAGGCGATGGCGAAGCAGCAGGAGCACCAGCGGCAGCTCGCGCTCATCCAGCAAGACCAGGGCAAGAAGAAGCTCCGCAACACGCTCATCGGCGTCGGCGTGGGCTCGTTCCTGCTGATCGGCGGCGGCCTCGGCGTCTACTTCGGCAAGATCAAGCCCGAGCAGGAGCGCAAAGAGGCCGCGCAGCGCATGGAAATCGAGAAGCAGCGCGAGGAGGCCGAGAAGCTGAAGCGCGAGGCTGCCGAGGCCGACGCGAAGGTCAAGGCGCTGCTCGCCGATCTCTCCAACGCGAAGGACGAAAAGACCCGCCTCGAGCTCGAGAAGCGCCTCGCCGAGGCGCAGGGCGAGCTCCAGAAGAAGCAGAAGGGCGTCGGCGGTCCGCTCCCGAAGGCTGGCGGCGATGCGCCGAAGCCCGCGGGTGGCGGAGCCAAGTGCCCGCCCGGCGATCCGCTCTGCGGCTTGTGACCAAGGTCAAGCTGGCGTTCGCGGTCGACGCGGCCTCGTGGGCAGAGGCCGCGCCGCTCGCGGAGCGCGTCGCGCCGCACGTCGATGTACTCAAGCTCGGGCTCGAGCTGTTCTGCGCCGAGGGACCGACGGCGGTTCGTTCGGCGCGCAGCCTCGGGCCCGAGATCTTCCTCGACCTGAAGCTGCACGACATCCCGGCGACGGTCGAGCGCGCGGTGGCCGCGGTCGCGGGCCTCGGCGTGCGCTACCTCACGGTGCACGCGGCTGGCGGGCGGGCGATGCTGCGAGCGGCCGTCGACCGCGCGCGACGCGACGCCCCCGAGCTGACCGTGCTCGCGGTGACGGCGCTGACCTCGCTCGGAGAGACCGATCTCGGCGAGGTCGGGGTCTCCCGGTCGATCTCGGGGCACGTGCTCGCGCTGGCCGAGCTCGCGTGGGACGAGGGCGTGCGCGGCTTCGTCTGCAGTCCGCTCGAGGTCGAGGCGCTGCGCGCGAGGTTCCCGGCAGCCGAGCTGGTGACGCCGGGCATCCGTCGCGACGGAGACGTTCGCGGCGATCAGCGCCGCACGGCGACCCCGCGCGAGGCGGCCGCCCGAGGCGCGAGCGTGATCGTCGTCGGCCGCCCCATTCGCGACGCGCTCGATCCAGCCGCGGCCGCGCGGGACATCAGGGACGAGCTCGCGTGAGCCGCCTGATCCTCGGCGTGAACTGCGTCCGCGAGGCGCTCCGCGCGCACGGCGATCGCGTCCACGAGGTGCTGCTCGAGCGAGGCTCGCCGACGCTCGACGCCGTCGCGCGGTTCGCCGAGTCACGCGGCGTCACCGTGACGTGGTCGGCGCGCGCGACGCTCGATCGTCTGGCCGAGGGGACACGCCACCAGGGCGCCGCCGCGCGCGCGCCCGACCTCGCGCTCACGCCGCTCGACGCGCTCCTCGCCAGGGACGAGCCGCTGATCGTCGCGCTCGACGAGATCCAAGATCCGCAGAATTTTGGTGCGATCGTGCGCTCGGCGGTAGCCTTCGGGGCCGACGCGATCATGTGGGGAGAGAACGCCTCGGCGCCGCTGACACCTTCGACGTTTCGCGCGTCGGCCGGGGCCATCGAGCACGCGACCCTGGTCCGGGTGCGCTCGCTCCGCGGGGCGCTCGAGCAGTGCGTGTCGGCGGCCTGCGAGGTCGTCGCCCTCGACGGCGGCGCCCCGCTGACGATCGACCGCGCGCCGCTCGCCGGGGCCGCCGTGATCGTCGTCGGCTCCGAGGGCAAGGGCATCAAGAAGAGCGTGCGCGCGCTGGCGACCCGTACGGCCTCGGTCCCGATGTCGGGGCGCCTCGACAGCCTGAACGCGTCCAACGCGGTCGCCGTCGCCCTCTACGAGGCAGTGCGACAAAGGCGTTCTGCTCCAACGAGATAGATCCGATCTCTCACGCATGACTTTAGAGATCGATCCCGCGCTGAACGCGCGTTCTCCGCGGGTTTTGGCTTCGTATACTCAGTGGATCGAGGCGCACGCGTGACACACGTGTGCTATTTATCAACCATTTCATATCGTTACGCGCCATGGTGGCAGCCGCCGGCCGAGGGACCCGCCAGACAGTTCAAGTAACACTCGAGGGATCGATCCCGCTCGCTGGAGCACCCGCGTGAGCGCGGCGACGAAGCGCTCGATGTCGGCGAGCACGGTCGGCTCTCCGAGCGAGACGCGCAGCGCGCGCGACGCGACGTGAGCGCCCTGCATCGCGGTGATCGCGGGCGAAGGCTCGGCGGTCCCCGCGGCGCACGCGCTGCCGCTCGACACGCACACGCCCTCGAGGTCGAGCGCCGCGACGAGCGTGGCCGCGGGCATCGAGTCGATCGTCAGGTGCGAGACGTGCGACGCGCGGGGCGCGAGGGTCGTGCGACGCGCGCCGAGGGCGACCGCGGCGGCCTCGAGCTGATCTCGCCACGGCGCGAGCGCGGTATAGCGCGCGGGGCCACCGGAGAGCGCCCGGCGCGCCGCCGCGCCGAACCCCGCCGCCGCGATCGCGTCGACGGTGCCGGGGCGCAGACCTCGCTCCTGGGGTCCACCGGTCAGCAGCGGCCTGGGCCCCTTCGTCGGCAGGTGCGCGAGCGCGCCGAGCCCCTTCGGGCCTCGGAGCTTGTGCGACGCGAGCGCGACCGTGTCGGCCCCTCGCCACATCGCCGGGTCGAGGCGTCCGGCCGCCTGCACGGCGTCGACGTGGACGTCGGCGCCGAGCTCGCGCGCGAGCGCCACCAGCTCGGCGACCGGCTGCACGACCCCGGTCTCGTGGTGCACCGCGTGGATCGCGAGCAGACAGGGGCGCGGGACCCGAGACAGGACGTCGCGGACATGGGCCGGGTCGAGCCGACCGTCGGGCGGGACGTCGATCCACGCGACGACGGCCCCGCCGCGCTCGAGCGCGCGCGCCGACTCGGTGACGCTCGGGTGCTCGAGGGCGCTCGTGACCAGGGCAGCCTGCGAGGAGAGCCTCCTCAGCCCGAGGTTGTTCGCCTCGGTGCCGCCCGAGGTGAGCACGACGTCGCGGTCGGAGACACCGGCGAGCTCGGCCACCGCCGCGCGCGCGTCGTCGAGGTAGCGCCGCGCCGCGCGACCGATCGCGTGGACGCTCGAGGGGTTGCCCCACCCGTCCTCGGCCGCGCGCGACATCGCCGCCGACGCGTCATCGCAGAGCGGCGTGGTCGCGTTGTGATCGAGGTAGACCGGGCTCACGTCCGCTCGGGGTCCACCGCGAGCGACACCTCGAACACCGCGCCGCCGAGCCTCGCCCCGTCGAGCTCGAGCGGCGCTCGGAGCAGCCTCGCGTCGCCGCCGTGCGCGCGAGCGACCCGCCTGACGATCGCCAGCCCGACCCCGACGCCGCCGTGCTGCCGCGTCGGCGAGGCATCGACCTGGTAGAAAGGCTCGAAGATCGCCTCATCGCGCCCGGCCGGGACACCAGGGCCGTCGTCGCCCACCTTCACGCAGAACCGCTCGCGCTCCCGTGACGCGACGACGCCGATCCGCGCCGCGTCTCCGGCGAATTTGGTCGCGTTGTCGAGCAGCTGCGCGACCGAGCGCGCCACGCGCTCTGGATCGGCCACGCCGACGAGCGGAGACGTCGGGAGCCGGAGCTCGACGTGAGCGCCGCGCGCCGCGGCGTCGGAGACCACGCGACGCAGGACCTCGGCGAGGTCGTAGGGGCGGAGCGCGAGCTTGAGCTTGCCGGTCTCGAGGCCGGTGACGTCGAGCAGGTTGTCGATCACGCCGCGCAGCCTGACCACGCAGTCTTGCACGCTGCGGAGGGCCTTCTCCTGGCCGCGCGACAGCGGCCCGAGCTCACCGTCGCCGAGCAGCTTCACGTAGCCCACGATGGGCGTCATCGGCGTCGCCAGCTCGTGCGAGACGTTGCGGTAGAAGGCGGTGCGCGCGCGGTCGAGCTCGATCAACCGCTGGTTGGCCGCGGAGAGCTCCGCGACCTTCTCCTCGAGGTGCGCGACGATGCGCTGGCTCTGCTGCCGCAGCCTGGAGTCGTCGACCTGCGGCGCCGTGCTCTCGCGGTGGCCCCTGAGGTAGCCGCGCACCGTCCGCGCGAACGAGCGCGCGTCGATGGGCTTCTGCAGGTAGCCGTCGCAGCCCACCGCGAGGCTCGTCTCTCGATCGCCCTCGGCCGTGATCGCGACGATCGGGGTGTCCCGGAGCGACGCCTCGCCGCGCAGGCGGAGCGTCACCTCGTAGCCGTCGAGCTGCGGGATGTTGATGTCCACGAGCACGAGATCGGGCGTGAGCTCGCACGCCTTGCGGATGCCCTCGAGCCCGTCGGCGGCGTCGATGACCTCCATCCCGTCCGCGGCGAGGAGCTTCCGAACCAGCAGCCGGTTGGAGGGATCGTCCTCGATGTGGAGGATGCGCGGCACCGCGAGAGTGTCTATCACGGCTTTGCGAGGCGCCCCGCATCGAATAGGGTCTGCGCCCCCATGCGCGGATGGCTCCTCTCGCTCACCGTCGCGGCCGCCTCGATCGCGGGCTGCGGCCGCCTCACGACCCCCGTCGACGATCGCGTCACCCCGATGCCCGAGCCGGCCGCCGCCGCGCCCGCTTCGACCGCCGCGCCCGCGCCCGCGCCCACGCCCGCGCCCGTGGCACCGAAGGCCGCCGAGCCCAAGGTCCGCGCGTCCCACATCCTCGTGGCCTACAAGGGCGCGATGCGCGCCGACCCCGAGATCAAGCGCACGAAGGCCGAGGCGAAGAAGCTCGCCGAAGACCTCCAGAAGAAGCTCGCGACCGCGAAGCCCGAGGCCTTCGCCGAGGCGGCGAAGAAGAGCTCCGACGACAAGGGCTCGGGCAGGGCTGGCGGCGATCTCGGCGAGTTCACGCGCACCCAGA
Organism: Myxococcota bacterium; assembly: GCA_963169165.1. GTDB lineage: Bacteria > Myxococcota_A > Polyangia > Polyangiales > Polyangiaceae > JADLFU01. The sequence goes on from CAUJFL010000474.1 coordinate 8,540, forward strand.
TGGTCAAGCCGTTCTCCGACGCGGCGTTCGCGCTGAAGCCTGGCGAGGTGTCCAAGGTCGTCGAGAGCGACTTCGGCTTCCACGTGATCACGCGCGCGCCGGGAAGTGAACGCGCGCGCGGCGGCGCTCGGCGCGGCGGCGGGCGCGCTGTACTGGCTGGGCCTCCCGGGGCACCTCGGGTGGGCCTGCGCGGTGCTCGCGTTCGCGCCGCTCGCGGTCGCGGCGCGCGCGGGTGTGCCGGGCGGCGCGAGCGCCGGGCTCGCGATGGGTGTGGTCTCGAGCGCGGCGGGCATGTCGTTCGTCCCTGTCGCGCTGGTCACACGCGCGGGCGTCAGCGTCCCCCTCGCGGTGCTCGCCTATGCGTCGATCGTCGTCACGACGAGCGCCCCGTTCGCAGCGCTCGGCGCGGGGGCTGCTTGGCTCTCGAGGCGGGGCGCGCCGCTCGCGCTCGCCGTCGGGTCGCTGCACGCGATCCTCGAGGCGCACGCGCCCAGGTTGCTCAGCTGGTCGCTGGCCGCGTCGCTGGTCGACGCCCCGCTCGTCGCGCCCACGCTTCACGTCGTCGGAGCGCGGCTCGTCGGCGCCGCGGCGGCGACGCTCGGCGCGTGCGTGGGCGTCGCCATCGCGGCCCGAAGCCCGCGCTCCCTGTGGCTCCCGATGGCGGCAGCGGGCTGCGTGTGGCTGTCGACGCGCGCCGCGCCCGCGGTCGACGAAGGCCCCGCGCTCGTCGTCGCCGCGGTCCAGCCAGGTCGCTTCGAGGGTCCGGCTGACGCTCGCGAGCAGCTCAGGTGGGCCCGACACGGGGCGCTCTCACGCGAGGCGGCCGCTCGGGGCGCCGAGCTCATCGTGGGCGCGGAGGGGGTGGTCCCCGGCGTCGTCAGCGCAGAGGTGGCCACGACGGCGGGCGAGCCGCTCGCGTCGACGAGCGTGGTCGGGGCGGTGCTCGACGACGGCGGCGTCATCCACAACGCGGCGATCGCGATCGAGGCTGGTCGCGCGGTCGGCAGGCACGACAAGCGCCACCTCGTCCCGCTCTCGGAGCGCGCGCCGCGGTGGCTCTCCGGCTGGCTCGGGCGGCCGTCGCTCTCGCCCGGCGACGGCTCAGGGGCGCTCGAGACGCGCGCGGGGCGGCTCGGCGTGGGGATCTGCTACGAGGAGTTGGTCGACGGCGCGTTCGACGGGGCGGTGCTCGATGGCGCCGAGCTGCTGGTCACGCTGAGCCACGACGAGTGGTTCGACGGCACCGACGTCCCCGACCGGCAGCTGGCGCACGCGCGGCTCCGCGCCCTCGAGAGCCGACGCTGGCTGGTCCGCGCGAGCACCAGCGGCCCCAGCGTAATCATCGATCCGTCCGGCGCCGTGAGGGCGTCTGCCCCGCGCGGCGAGTCCACGCTGGCGCTCGCGACGGCGCGCCGCAGGTCCGGCGCACCGCTCGCGGCGCGGCTCGGCGCCGTGTGGCTCGCGGCGCCGTGGGTCGTCCTCGTGCTCTGCTCGGCGGCGGGTGAATACCGCCGACGTCGGCCCGTCCAAGGAATCGGCCGACGAGCCGAGAAATTGACAGTGAGAGAACCCCGTGGCACTCATTCCAGCCGCTTCCGCGAGGGAGCCGTCCCTGGGGAGGCGTCCGGGGGTCGACCGTAAGACGTTTCCGTCGGGCATCCCGACCTAAAAGAAAGAGAGTAGGAGAATCATGAAAAATTGGGCGCTTTTGGCGGTTGCGGTGGTGGCCTCTGGTTCGATGGTGCTGGGCTCCGCGGCGTGCACCGTGGGCAGCGACAGCGGCGACGCGGGCGGCTCGGCCGGCTCGGCTGGCTCCAGCGCGGCCGGCGCGGCCGGCTCGGTCGCGGCTGGCGCGGGCGGATCGGCGGCTGGTGCGGGCGGCTCGGGCACCGGCACCGTCATCACCCAGTACTTCAGCGATCCGGACACGAAGGCGTGCGCCGACTGCCTCGGCACGATGACCGGCAAGCTCGCGAGCGAGCCGTCCGTCGACTGCAGCATGGTCGTCACGAAGTGCGGCGCGTCGGGCTGCGACGACACGATGGATTGCATCTCCACCGCGATCTCGACCAACGGCTACGACAAGTCGTTCGACTGCGCCGTCGCCAAGGACTGCCAGGGCGCGATCGCGGGCAACAGCGAGGGCGAGGACTTCGTCAACTGCATGGCCGAGAAGTGCGGCACGCAGTGCTACTTCACGCCCGGCTTCACGACCACCGTCTGCAAGTTATCGCGAGCGGTCGCGCGGCCTCGAGGGCGCCCCGAGCGGGCGCCCTTCGCCGTTTGTGCGCCCCGACGCGCCCGCCCCCGCGCGTGGTGTGCGCTCAGAGCTTGAGCACCTTCTTCAGGCGCTTCGCGTCGGCGAACATGTCGACGTTGGTGAAGACGTAGGTCGCCTCTTGCTGGGGCACGCTCGCGGCGAGCTCTCCGAGCTTGTCGATCGCGGGATCCTCGTAGCGGGACTTGTGCCCGGCCGGGCCCGGGAGGCGATAGTACGCGACCTTGGCCTTCGAGACGCCGGCGCTGAGCGGGTCGCGCGCGGCGAGCGCCTTGACCTCGGAGGCGAGCGCCTCGGTCTCGTCGGCGTCCCACGCGGGCGACGGATCGAAGATCACGCGGCGAAAGCGCTTCTTCACGAGCGCGAGGAGATCGCGGACGGCGGCCTTGTTCGCGCGGTTGGGGGCGAAATCGGGCGGCGCGACCAGGATGACCGTGTCGGCCGACAGCTCGGCGCCGACCGCCTCGAGCGTCTTCAGCGCGGTCTCGACGACCATCCCCTCGCGGAAGCCCTCTTGACCGATCTCACGAGGCGCGACCATCGCGAACTCGAACCCGTCGGGGGCCTCGCGGCGCCAGCGGCGAACCGTCCCGGGACCGGGCGGCGCGACGTGGGTGTCCTGCACCTCGACGAACAGGAACTCCTTGAAGTACCGCGTGGCGGGTACGGGGAAACCTGCACACCCCACCGTGATCATGGGCGCACCGTATCACAGTCGGGCGCCGTCGATCGTGGGGACTCCCAAGATCGTCAACGCCAGCGCCTCGCCGAGCCGACGACCCAGCGAGGCCACCACCTCGGCGCGGCGCGCGGCGTCGAGCAGCGCGTCGCGCTCCGCCGCGGAGTCGTCGGAGACGCCCACCTCGCCAGAGTCTGCGCCGCCAGGCTCGACTCGCGCGCGCCCGACGAGGGTCAGCGTGGTCGCCCGCGCGGTGACCGCGCCGTCGACGCCTCGTGCGAGACCCGAGCTGACCTCGTCCAGGCGGGCGACGTCGACGACCAGCGTGTCGGGAGACGAGGGATCGTACGCCCCCTCTCTCGCCAGCGCCCGGCGCGCGCCCAGGACCGCCTCGAGCAGCGCGCGCGGCTCGGCGACGGTCGATTTTCCTGGGCGAACCGCGAGCCCCCCACCCCCCGCCGCGCGAACGGGCCGGTAGCCGCACGCCGCGAGCGCGGGGAGCGACGCGACGAGCGCGCGGCGCGAGATCACGCGACGACGATGTTGATGATCTTGCCGGGGACGTAGAGGAACTTCTTCTCGGCCTTGTCGCGCGTGAACGCGAGCACCGCCGCGTCGTCGGCGATCGCGGCGCGCGCGTCGGCCTCGGTCGCGCCGCGCGGGAGCGTGACGCGGCTGCGCACCTTGCCGTTGACCTGGACCGCGAGCTCGACGACGTCGTCTATCGTCTGCGCCACGTCGTAGGTCGGCCACGCCCCGAGCGAGACGAGGTCGCGGTGGCCGAGCAGCTCCCACAGTTCCTCCGCGAGGTGGGGGGCGAACGGCGCGAGGAGCTTCGTGAACGTCTCGGCGGCGGCGCGCGGGATCGGCGCGACCTCGTGGAGGCGGTTGGACAGGATCATCATCGCCGAGATCGCGGTGTTGAACCGCAGCGCGACGATGTCGTCGCCGACCTTCTTCACCGTCTTGTGCAGCAGACGCGACGTCTCGTCGTCGAGCGCGCCCTCGCCCTCGCTGCCAGCGCACACCGCGAACGCGCGATCCAGGAAGCGCCGCACGCCCACGACGCCCTTGGTCTGCCAGGGCTTGACCTGATCGAGCGGCCCCATGAACATCTCGTAGAGCCGCAGGCTGTCGGCGCCGAACGCCTCGACGACCTCGTCCGGGTTGACGACGTTGCCGAGCGATTTGGCCATTTTTTGGCCGTTTTCTCCGAGGATCAGGCCCTGGTGCACGAGGCGATGAAACGGCTCTGCGTGCGTGACGTAGCCCGCGTCGTACAGCACCTTGTGCCAGAAGCGCGCGTACAAGAGGTGCAGCACCGCGTGCTCGGCGCCGCCGACGTAGAGGTCGACCGGCATCCACGCGTCGTAGGCCTCGCGTGACCAGGCCGCCTCGGCGTTGTTGGGATCGAGGAAGCGCAGGTAGTACCAGCACGAGCCGGCCCACTGCGGCATCGTGTTGGTCTCGCGCGCGAACCAGCGGCCGTCGCGCTGAAAATACCGCCAGTCCTTCGCGCGCGCGAGCGGTCCGGCCGGGTCCTCGCCGGGCTTGAAGTCCTCGAGCTCGGGCAGCAGCAACGGCAGCTCACGCTCGTCGACGGCGATGGGCTGGTCGTGGCGGACGACGTGAGGATCGGTGCGCGGATCGCGCGCGCCGTCGGAGAGCTCGACGGGAAAGTAGATGGGGATGGGCTCGCCCCAGTAGCGTTGCCGCGAGAACAGCCAGTCTCTCAGCTTGTAGTTGACCTTGCGCGCGCCGCGCCCGTCGGCGACGAGCCGCTCGATCATCGCGGACTTCGCGGCGTCGGTGCGGAGCCCGTCGAGGAACCGCGAGCGCACCGCCGTGCCGTCTCCGGTGAAGGCCGCGTCGAAGGTCGACGCGTCGCGGAGCGCGCCGTCCGGGCTGACCACCTCGACGATCGAGAGGCCGAACTGCCGCGCGAACTCGAAGTCGCGCTGGTCGTGCGCGGGCACGCTCATGATCGCGCCGGTGCCGTAGTGTCCGAGCACGAAGTCGG
>CAUJFL010000475.1 GCA_963169165.1 Myxococcota bacterium
CGAGGCTCGCTCGACGAGCTCGGGGTTGCGCGCGCCACCGATGAACGCGCGCACGACGATCTCGCCCGGGTCGGTCGCGCGCGCCCACTTCGCGTTGACGAACGTGGCCGCGAGCACCGCGCGCCCCTCGCCGCGCGGCACGAGCACGCCGCTCGCAGACGGGAGCCGCGTCCCGGGCTCGAACACGAACAGCGCCGTCGCGGTCGTCGCGGCCCGGAGCCCGGACGCCGCGCGAGACAGCTCGGGATCCAGCTCGGCGACCAGCGACGCGCAGGCCGCCGGCGGCACCGCGAGGACCACGTGCTCGCACGCGAGCTCTGCGCCATCAGCCGTCGTCACCAGGTACTCGGCGCCGCGCCTCGCGACCCGCGCGGCCGCGCGCTGCAGCCGGAGCCTCCCGCCCAGATCCGCGGTCAGCGCGTCCACCAGCGCAGACATGCCCGCGGCGGGCGCGCGGAGGCCGCCGCCGCTCGGTCGGCGCGCCCCGGCGAGCGCGCGGATGAGGCTGCCGCGTCGCCCCGCGAGCATCGGGAGCCCGACGGCGGGATCGAGCCGATCGATGTCGGCCGCGAAGATGCCGCCCACCATCGGCTCGACGAGGCGCTCCTTCACCTCGCGCCCGAGCCGACGCTCGATCAGCTCGCCGACCGATTTCGCGTCGTCGCCCCGCGCAGGCAGCACGAGATCGAGCGCAGCGCGCGCCTTGCCGCGCGTCGACAGGAGCGGCGTCGTCGCCAGCTGACCCAGCCGAGTGGGCACGCCGAACACCAGCCCGTCCGGGAACGCCTGCAGCGCGCCGCCGCGCGCGACCAGCACGCGACCCGCGCCGGCCGTCGGCGCGACCATCGACGAGGCCAGCCCGAGCCCATCGAGCAGACGGTCGACCTCGGGCCTGCCCGTCACGACGGTGTCGGGGCCGGCCTCGACGGGCATCCCCCCGCGCCGCAGCGTGCGGATGTTTCCGCCCGGCCGCGCCGTGCCCTCGAGCACGGTGACGCTCGCCGTCGGCCTGGCACGCCTCGCGAAGTGCGCGCTCGCGAGCCCGCTGATCCCGCCGCCGATGACGACGACGCGGGTCACGCGCTCACCTCGGCGGCGCCGCGCGACCAGCCCCGCGGCACGTAGTCACAGTGAGGATCCTCGGCGAGCGGATCGCCCTTCATCGTGTAGGCGCGCGCCCGCGAGCCGCCGCAGACGCGCTTGAACGGGCAGACGCCGCACTTTCCGCCGAGCTGGTCGAGATCGCGCAGCGAGCGGAACAGCGGCGAGTCGCGGTAGATGTCGCCGACGTCGGCGCGGCGCACGTTGCCCGCGGAGAGCGGCATGAACCCGCTCGGGAACACCTCGCCCTCGTGAGAGACGAACAGGAAGCCCACCCCGTCGGTGATGCCGCGTGGGCCGAGCACGACGCCGTGCTCGTCGACGTCACGCAGCACGCCGAGCGACGCGCGCTTCGCGTGGCGCGCCATCAGCACGCGCCGAAAGTGCGGCGCCGCGGTGGTCTTCACGTCGAAGGGCGCGCGCTCCGAGATGTCAGCGAGCTGCTCGAGCACCCGCTCGAGGCGCTTGGCTCCCATCAGCAGCGAGGTCGACGCGCGCCCCGTGGGGACGATCGCGAACACGCCCCACAGCGCGGCCCCGACGCGCTCGACCAGCGCCGCGACGTCGAGCAGGCGGTCGACGTTGCGCGCGTGGAGCGACGTGTTGATCTGCGTCTCCAGGCCGATCTCGCGCGCCGTCTCGAGGATGCGGACGCTGTCATCGAACGAGCCTGCGACGCCGCGAAACGCGTCGTGGGTGGCGGCGTCGTGCCCGTCGACCGACACCGCGAGCCGCGCGAGGCCCGCCTCTTTCAGCTGCTCGAGCAGGGGCCGCTGCGTCAACGACGTGCCCGACGGGGTCACCGCCATCACGAGGCCCGCGCGTGCGCCGTGACGGACCAGCTCGACGAGATCGGGGCGCTTCGCCGGATCGCCCCCGGTGAGCACGACGAGCGGCGTCCCCATCGCGGCGATGCGATCGAGCAGGTGCTTCCCCTCGTCCGTGTCGAGCTCGCCAGAGGACCGGTCAGGCGTGGCGCTCGCGCGGCAGTGCGAGCAGACGAGGTCGCACGCCTGGGTCAGCTCCCAGATCGCGAGGAAGGGGTGGTGGTCGAACGCGTGGGCTCCCTGACGCTCGAGCGGAGCGGGGGTTCGTGGCGCTTGGGTCACGGCGCCTGGCATATGCACGGCGCGGGCCAGGACGATGACTTCGATCATGCGCCAGCCTGGCATCCGTCATGCACGGGGCGACGACGTGATTTCTCTCATCCCGGTTCGCGCTCCCTCCTGCGACGCGGTCGAACGACAGCTGCGCGCGTCCAAGCTCTTCCAGGGGTTGTCGGCCCCGCTGCTCGCGGAGCTCGCGTCGACCGCGGTAAAAAAACGCTTCGCGCGCGGAGAGCACCTGTGGAGAGACGGCGACGACGCCACGCATTTCGTGCTGATGGTCTCGGGCCTCGTGAAGATCGTGCAGCGGGCGGCCGATCAGACCGAGTGCATCATCGGCCTCTTCGGTCCGCGCGAGGCCGTCGGCACCGTCGCCTTGCTGCGGCGGGGGCGCTACCCGGCGTCGGCGGTCGCGGCGAGCGAGCACGTCGACGTGCTGAAGGTCGATCCCAAGCCGGTGTTCGCCGCGATGGACGTCGATCCGAGCGCCGCGCGGGCGATGAGCTCCGCGCTGCTCGAGCAGACCCGCGCGCTCCACGAGAAGATCTCGGTGATGAGCGCGGGCGCGGTGCCGCAGCGGCTCGCGACTCAGCTGCTGACGCTGGCAGAGCGCTTCGGTGACGACCACGACGACGGGACGCTGACGGTGCCCCTCGTGCTGTCGAGGACCGAGCTCGCCTGCCTGATCGGCGCGCGCGTCGAGACCACGATCCGCGTGCTCGCGGGCTGGCAGCGCGGCGGCGCGGTCGAGTTCACGCGAGAGGGCATCACCATCCACGCGCCAGAGCAGCTCCGCGCGGTGGCGCGCGGCAAGGAGTGACGCGCGCCTTGCGCGGCGAGGCGCGGAGGTTGCGTCTCGCGCTCAGGGATCGCGCTGCAGCGACTCGCTCGCGAGCTGCAGCGCACCCGACACGAGCCCGACGCTGAGCGCTCCGACGACGAGCACGTGCGGCGCGCGCAGCATCCCGACGACCCCCTGCTCGAGGATCGCGCCGAGGCTCACCCCGTCTCGCGGACCCAGCCCGAGGAAGCCGAGCGCCGCCTCGCCGAGCACGACCGCCGCGGCAGAGGATCCCGCCTGCACCGCGACCGGGCCGAGGAGGTTGGGCAGCACGTGCCGAAGGACGAGGCGCGGCGTCCCCGCGCCGAGCGCGCGCGCGGCGTCGACGAACGCGGCGCCGCCGAGCACCTTGGCCTCGGCGTGGGCCATCCGCGCGAACGGCGCCCACGCCGCCACGGAGAACACGACGACGAGGTGCAGCCGCGATGGCGAGTGTATTGTTGTTAGGATTGCGAGTGTGAGCAAGAAGGTCGGGAACGACTGCACGAGGTCGCACGCGCGCGCGACCGCAGAAGCGAACGCGCCGCCGCGCAGCCCCGCGAGCGCCCCGAGCGGGGCGCCGACCACGAAGCCCAGCGCCGACACCGTGACGGCGAGCACGAGCGCGCGCACCGTGCCGTGCGCGACCGCGGCCGCGAGATCGACGCCGCCCTCGCCCGCGCCGAGCGGCAGACCAGGCCCCGGCGGAGCCCACCCGCGCTCGAGGAACAGCCGGGTCGGCGAACCACCGGCGAAGGCGACCCACAGCCCAGCGAGGGTGGCCAGCGCGGCGATCGGCGCGAGGCCGAGCGAGCGCCTCACGCGCGCCTCGCGCGGGGATCGACCGCCGCGTGCAGCGTCGCGAACAGCGCCTGGGTCATCACGAACAGCGCGCCGGACGCGACGATGCCGGCCTCGAGCACGGGCAGATCGCGCGCGGCGTACGCCTGGATCATCACGGTGCCCAGCCCCGGTCGCTCGAACAGGCGCTCGAGCACGATCGCCCCGCCGAGCAGCGCGCCGAGCTGCGTGCCCACCACGGTCAAGATCGGCCCTGACACGGCGGGCAGGGCGTGAACGAGCAGCACGCGCGCGTCGCTCGCGCCCTTCGCCTTCGCGACGGTGAGGAACTGCGCGCGGCCGAGCTCGCGCAGCGCCGCGCGCGTCGCCCGCGCCACCTGCGCGCCGAGCGGCAGCGCGAGCAGCACCGACGCGAACAGCGCACCGGCGACGCCCGCGTCGGGGTCTCCCGGGAGCGGCAGCGCGCGCGCGCGCACGGCGAGCGCGTAGGTCGCCACCGGCGCGAGGCCGAGCAAGGGAGTCGCGGCGAGCGCGAGCGTGACGCCGTGGACGAGCCTCCTGCCGCCGCCGAGCAGCCGCGAGGTCGACAGGCCGCCCGCCGCGACGCCCGCCACCGCTCCGATCGACACCGCCGCGAGCGCGAACGACGCCGTCGGCCAGAACGCGTCGAGCGTGAGCGAGAAGGCGCCCTGCGACGGGTGGCGCAGCGACGCGCCGAGATCGAGCCGCGCTATCCCCCAGAGGTACCGCGCGTACTGTGCCGCGAGCGGCTCGTCGAGGTGCAGGGAGCGCCTCAGCGCGGCGCGCTCCTCTTCGGTCGCGAGATCGCCCAGCACCAGCGCCGCCGGATCTCCAGGCAGCAAGCGCAAGCTCAGAAATACCAGCGTCGCGAGGGCCCAGACCGTGCCGATGCCGAGCAGCGCGCGGGCGGCGATCCCGCGCGTCGCGCGGAGCAGGCCCCCGCTCGTCGTCAAGCGCGCCCCGCGCGCGTCGGCTCGGGCTCGGGCGCCGACATCTGGAAGCTCAGGGGCCGGCGTCGGGGGTGGACGCGTCGGGGGTGGACGCGTCGGGCGTGGACGCGTCGGGCGTGGACGCGCCGCCATCCCAGTAGGGCACCTCGAACGTGCCGCCGTCCAGGTAGGTCGAGCAGGTCGCCGTCTGCGTGCCGCCGTCATCGACCGGCAGCGAGGCGTTGGGGATGCAGACCCGCTGCGCCTGATCGACGCTCGCGATGTGCGCGCCGTAGTCGACGGCGAGCTCGGACGCTCCGGCGCATCGGTAGCCCGAGCGGCAGTCGCCGTCGTCGTCGCAGTTGACCATGCAGAACGTCCGCTCGAACCGGGCCCAGCGATCGGGATCGCTGCACTCGGGGGCGGGGTCGGCCTGCGAGTGGAAGATCACGCACACGGCCTCGTCGGGGCAGCGGCCAGGCTCGCAGTTGAAGATGGTGCAGTAGCCACCCGGCATCGTCGTGTCGCAGAGGCGGTCGCCGCGCTGCGAGCAGTCGGTCGACAGCGAGCACGAGTCGCCGATCTTGGCCTTGCAGCCGACGCTCGTGAGCGACACGAGCGCGAAGAGGAGCGGGAGCCAGCGCGGCGTCATCTGCAATTTTCGCGTGGTGCGCGTTACTTCCTCGGGGCGTGGAAGACCAGCCCGAAAAGCGCTCCGCGCACGTTGACAGCCGACCGCTCGGGGCACTACATCACGCTCCGCGCCATGGCGACTTACATCACCTCGGATTGCATCAACTGCGGGGCCTGCGAGCCCGAGTGCCCCAACGAGGCGATCAGCGAGGGTGACGAGATCTACGTCATCGATCCCGAGCTGTGCACCGAGTGCGTCGGCTTCTACGATCACGAGGCCTGCCAGGCCGTGTGCCCGGTCGAGTGCTGCCTCCCCGATCCGAAGCACGTCGAGACCGAGGTCGAGCTGGCCGAGCGCGCGGTGCGCCTGCACGCGGACGACGCCGAGCTGAAGAAGCGCGTGGACGCGAACAACTATCCGTCTCGCTTCCGCAAGTGACGCCGCCGCGCGAGCCACCTCGCGCGGCGAAGCTCCTCGCGGTCGCGGCGCTCGCGTCGAGCGGCTGTGGCGGCGCGTCTCCGCTGCTCCACCCGGCGCACGCGCTGCCCGACGGCGTGGTCGAGGCGGGCGTCGGCCCGGCGGCGCAGCTGGTCGTGGGCGACGCGTCCACCAAGATCACCGAGGCGCGCGAGACGACGGTGATCGGCGCGCGCCCGCTGGGCGACGCCGCGCTCCGCTATCGCAGGGGAGCCGCGGCGATCGCCGCGCTCGCGCCCGGGGTCTCGTCGGTGCTGACAGCGCGCACGGGGCTGTCCGCGGGCGTCGAGGCCGGGCTCACGGCGACGGGGCGCGGGCTGCGGGTCGACGCGCGCAAGGTGCTCGACATGGGGCCCCTCGCGCTCTCTCTCGGCGTCGGAGGCACGGGCGTTCGCGGGCGCCCCGGCGCGAGCGGCGACGACGAGCTCGCGGGGCTCTCGGTCGAGGGCGTGAAGGGCGGCGGCGTCGATGTCCCGTTGCTGCTCGGGTGGCGAAGCGACGCGGGGTTGCTCTCCGCCTGGGCGGGGTTGCGCGGCGGTTACGAGCGGCTCGGCGGCGAGGTGTGCCTCCGCTGCGACGGCCGTGACGGCGTGACGTCCCAGCCAGTGAGCTGGAGCGCGGGGCGCGCGTGGGGAGGTGGGCTCATCGGTCTCCGCGCGGGCTTCCGGCACGTGTTCGTGACGCTCGAGCTCGACGGCGCCTACCAGCGCGTCTCCGGCAAGTTCGACGACGGGCTCGGGGACGTGCGCGTCTCGGGCTTCACGGTGTCGCCGGCTGGCGCGATCTCGGGGCGATTCTATTGAGCGTCGCAGCTGCGGTGTTCGACGGCGCGTGGAACCACCGACGCCCCCCGGAGGCTACCGCAGTCGCTGATCGTCGGGCTTCGGCGCCCAGATCTGCTCGATGGGCGTCGGCGCGCCCGCTGTCCTCGGTGCGGGCGCGCACGGACCTCGAACGCCGGGCCGGCGACGACGGCTGACCGGCCGACGCGCGTCACTCTTCGATGTCGAGGATCGCGACCGACGCCAGCGTCGCGCCCTTCTGTGATGCCTGTTTCACGGCGACCTTGTAGCGCGCGTCGAGGTTCGAGGGCTTGAACACGATGAGCGGGTTGGCGTCGGGCGCGTCGTCCTTCTCGAGCACGGCGTTCGCGCCGTCCTTGACGAAGAGATCGAGGTTGTCGGTGCCCGAGTCGCCACCGGCGACCACGACGGACGCGCCGCTGAACTTGAAGCCGCTGAAGGTGTTCATCTCGCCGGGCTTCAGCACGACGCCGAAGAACGACCAGTTCTTGTTCTCGTGAAAGATGAGGCCCTTCTTGCCCATCGAGCGCACCTTCGTCGACGCCGCGCTCGAGATCGCGAGCGTCGACTCGAACGACGCGACCAGGTTGGCCGCGGGGATCGCGTAGCCGCCCTCGTGCATCACCGCGAGCGCGACGAAGTCACCGCCGGAGCGTGAGTCCTGCAGCTTGAGCCGGACCTTGTAGTCGCCGTCGGCCGGGGGTCGCCAGCGCACGGCGGGCGCCGAGTCCTTCTCCATGTCAGCTTTGAGAACCTTATCGTCGCCGCCCAGGATGCCGAGATCGACGTCGATGGCGTGCTGCGAGCCGCCGCCGATGAACGCGTACTCGCGGCTCGCCTTCAGCGCGAGGGTGATGTCGATGACCTCGCCCTTGCGCAGGTACGCGCCCATCAAGCACGCGTGCTCCTTCGCGAAGCCGAACTTGGACTGCTGCTCGAGGGCGCGGGCGGTCGCGCCGACGATGCGGATCGCCTGGCCCATGTACTTGCCGGGGACCCACTGCTGCTCGGCGACCTGAGGGGGCGTGGCCGACGTGGGAGGCGCTGACGTCGGGTCAGGAGGCGGGAGCGGGGGCGGCTGGCCGTCACCCTGGTTGTTGGCGGCCGCTTCGGGCGGCGCCTTCGAGCCGGGCGCCGAGTCGGGGGACGTGGGGGGCTTGTTGGAGCCGCAAGCGGTGAGGGAGAGGACAGCGACGGAGAGGGCGAGCTGGAAGCGCATCGACTCGCAAGCGTCGACGATGCGCGGGGGAGCCGTCAACGGCGTCGCGTGGCCCGTGTGAAGATGGCGCTCTCGTCGCGGCCGGGGCCGAGCCCCGCGGCGGCGAGCGCCCGGCCGGTCACCCGCGGCCCCTCGGCGGCGAGCGCGGCCAGCATCAGCACGCACGCGAGCTGCTCATCGTTGCCAGGCAGCTCGTGCTCGACGAGGCGCAACAGCGCCTCGTCGGTCAGGCCGAGCGGCGCGCCGCGCAGCGCGAGCCCGGCGCGGGCGAGGCGGTCGAGCGCGAGCGCGCGCAGGTCCTCGGCGCGCGCCGACAGCGGCGGGATCGGCACGGCGCGGTCACCGAGGGCGTCGGCGAGCGGCGTCACGAGGCGCCCGGTCGCGGCGAGCACCGACACGGTCTCGCGCACGGTGACGACGACGCGCGGGCCAGGCTCGAGCTGCGCGGCGTGGCGCGCGAGCAAGTGCTGCAGGGCCTGCGGCAGCGCGGCGACGTCGAGCACGCACAGCGTCCCTTGCGCCGCGAGCCGGATCGGAGAGAGGACGGGATCTTCCCACAGCGCGGGCTCGTGCTCGCGCAGATCGGCGCCGTCGACGA
>CAUJFL010000476.1 GCA_963169165.1 Myxococcota bacterium
CCGTGACGATCCAGAAGAACGGCGCGACCGAGAACAGGTGGCGCGCGCCGAAGCCGGGCGCGTTGCCGTAATAGAACAATCCATACGCGTACGTCATCGCGACGACGAGCCCGAACGCGTGGGCGTACTTCGGCGATCTTCGCAGCATCGGCAGGGCGACGCCGAACAGCGAGAGCAGGCCGAGGCCGAGCAGGTCCATCCCGAAGACCTCGGCGCGCTCGCGCACGACCCGGTGCGCGTCGTCGAGGCCGTAGCCGCCAGGGCCGAAGCGCGCGCGCTCGGCCGAGTGCTCGACCGCGCACCCGACGTCGCGACCGAAGCCGAGGCGGTGGCACGTCGGCGGCCAGTCGGATTTTCGGAAATATTCGGACTGCGTCGGCGTCGCGTAGGAGCCCGTGGCCGCGCGCTGAGACGCGGCGAGGAAGCCCACGAACGGCAGCGTCGCGAGCACGAACACGATCGCCAGCCGCAGCGGCGCGCGCTTCTTCCACCACGCGAAGACGAGCGGCGCGAGCCCGAACACGAACAGCACGAGGCCGTCGAGCAGCCGGGCCGAGAACGCCCAGCCGACCAGCAGCCCGGCCACCGCCGCGGGCCACGTCGCCGCGCGGGTCGTCGAGCCGAGCACGAGCCCGAGCGCGACGCACGCCAGCGTGGCCACGAACGCGTGCGACAGCAGATCGCTCGTCTCGAGCGCCCGCGCGAACGACGGCAGCGTCAGCAGCAGCGAGCCCCGCACCGCGAGCTCATCGCCCGTGATCCGCCGCGCGACGAACGCCTGCGCCACGGTCATCATGAACGCGACGCACGGCGCGGCGAGCAGCGGCTTCCCGAGCCACACGAACGGCACGAGGAACAGCGGGTAGCCAGGCGGAAACACGCCGAACAGTCGCCCGTCCGGCCCCTCGAACAGGAAGCGTCCGCCGAACCCGAGGTGAGGCTCGGGCAGCGGGACGCCGAACGAGAAGTGCGAGAGAGCGCGCGCTTGCAGGAGGTACACGCTGCTGTCGAGCGCGACGACCTGCCCGTTCTGCGCGCCTCGCTGCAGCGTGTGCGACAGGAACGCGGCGACCAGCGCGACGAAGCCGACGAACGCCCACCGAGGCGGCGTCGTCACGAGCCGCCCGAACGTCGCGCCCACGCGCGGCACGACGAGCCCGAGCCCGACCGCCACCCCGAACACGATCACCATCGCGCGCTGGTGGCGCGCGGCGTGCGCGTCGCCGAGCAGCCAGAGCTGGCCGTAGCTCGCCAGCAGCCACAAGGCGACGAGCGCCCGCGGGATCGCCCAGCCGACGCGCGAGGCCACCTGCGTCATGCGGCGGCGGCGCGCGCGCGGAGCAGGCGCACGAGCGGCAGGAGCGACAGGTAACAGACCGCCGCGACGAACAGCAGCGACGTGAGCCCGGCCTCGAGCGCGATGACGACCGCGAGCGACGAGCCCACCACGCCGCCGACGCCGTTGATCCCCCAGAGCCACGGCGTCTCCTCGGCCTGAGTCGCCTGGACGAGCCGCATCCCGCCGGGGAACCCGAAGCCCATCACGAAGCCCGTGACCGCCGCGATCGCTCCGGCGAACGCGATGCGAGAGCGGACGTCGAGCGGCTGGATCCTGGGCGCGAGCACCGGCATCGCGTACGCGAGCGTGATCAACACCGCCGCGATGACCACGGGGTACACGTAGCAGAGCGGCTCCCGGTCGATCGAGAGGTGATCGCTCGCGTAGGAGCCGAGCCCCGCCGCCGCCACCAGCGCCGCGAGCACGACGATCAGGCTGTAGGTCGGGTGACCGAGCACGAGCGACAGGCGCTGCAGCAGCGCGACCTCGGCCAGCATGAACCCGAGCCCGATGAGGCCGAAGTAGCCGAGCGCGGCCTTCAGCTCGGGGGTGATGCGCCCGGCGGGCCTCGCGCGCCTGACGAGCGGCACGACGATCGCCGCGATCGACAGCACCACCGTCGCGAAGACCGACAGCACGAGCGCGCGGGTCGCGACGCGGTTGCCCTCGATCGTGCCGGCGAGGTTCGGCGGGATCGACGCGCCGAACGCGGAGAGGCGGATCACGTTGAAGAAGAACGGCTTCTCGTCGGTGGGAGGGCGGTAGTCGAGCGAGGGCAGCAGCGCGACCTGGTCGAGCTCGCTCCGGGTCTTCGCGCTCAGCACCTCGCTCAGCTTGTGACCCTTCGGCAGCTCCATGCCAGGCCCGAGCAGCACGTCGAAGCCCTTCTCGTCGGCGACGCGACGGAGCACCTGGCCGTCCTCGGCGGTGAGCGGCGCGCGGCCGACCACGATCGTCGTGACCGGGCCCCCCTGCACGAGCGCGATGTGGTCGCGCGGCGTCGCCACGCCTCGTGACAACAGCGCCGCGACGGCGAGCGACACGACGCGCGTGGTCTCTCCGCTCGACCACCGCGACATCGTCAGCACGCCGTCTGGCTCGAGCCGCTCGAGGAACGTCTGCCACGCCTCGAGCGTGTAGAGGCCGTTCTCGCCGAGCGCGTGCGCGCCCGCGCCGGTCGCCGCCCAGGTGTCGATGAGCGACGCCTGCAGCACGCGAAACTGGGTCTTCGTGCGCGACAGGAACGAGCGCGCCTCGTCGTGGACCAGCTTCACGTCGGGGCGCCCCGGCACCAGGGTCGGGGCGCCGAGCGGCCCCTTCAAGATCTCGAGGAGCCGGCGGTTCATCTCGATGCCGACCACCGGCGCGTGCTCGAACAGCAGCGCCGCCTGGATGTCGCGCGAACCGCCGACGCCGATGATCGCCATCGCGCCGCCAGGCCGCAGGTGGTGCGCCACGTTGGTCACGTCGCAGTCGAGGAACCTGAGCTCCTCGAGCGAGCTCTGCGGCTGATAGAGCGGCGTCGCGGCGTCCGCGTCGATGACGATCATACGCTGCCGCACGCGCGGGATCCGGCACTTGCGGCCCGCGCCCCACAGCGCCGCCTGCTGGACGGACACGCGGCTCACCTGCACGCGCGAATGGCTGTTCCACACGTCGAGTTCGACGGCCGACGCGTCCTCGACCTTGCCCTTCGCCCACAGCGGCACGAGCATCCTGCCGCTGCCCACGTCGACGGCGGCGAGCCCCATCAGCGCGAGCGCGAACGCCACCGCGCGCCGCTCGCCGCGCGGGGCGTCGGCAGACACGGAGAACGCCGCCGAGGCCGCCGCGCCCGCGGCCGCCATCACGAAGATCGCCGCGCCGCAGCTCATCCGCTCGAGCAATTCCGGCACGAGCGGCGCTCCCAGCGCCGCGCCCGCGAGGTCGACCGCGTAGACGCGCCCCGGCGAGATCGGCGCGCGGGTGATCGCGCCGGCGACCACCATGCCCGCCGGGATGAAGGGCAGCGCGATGATGGCCGCGAACGCGAGGAACAGCGGCACCGTCGTCCACACCGGCGCGACGCGCAGCGGGACGATCAGCAGCAGCATGTACGCGACCGGCGCGGCGACCGCGAAGCGGAGCGCGTCGCGCGAGAGCGTCTTCGCGAGCCGGTCGGGCGCGTAGTCGTCGGGCGAGAAATAGACGCGCACCGCGCCCACCGTCAGCCCGAACATCCCCATGCCGATCACGAGGAACGCGAGCGAGTACCACGTGAGCACAGACAGCAGCCGAGTCAGCAGCACCTCGAGGCCGAGCGTCGCCGCGGTGAGGAACAGCAGCCCGACGAGGAACGGCGTCTCGCGAAACGCGGCGTTCTCTGCCGCCGGCGGAGCGCTGACGCGGTCGTTCGAGGACACCGGCGCCCTTTACCACCGACCCGCGCACGCTGATCGAGACGAGATTTCGCGGGGGTTTCAGCCGAGAGAGAAAGTTCTTTTTCTTGTCGCCCAGCAAAACACGGGTAGATTGGCGCGTGTCGGCCGCTTGGTCGGCCTGGCTTGCCCCGCGCCGGGGCCGAAAGGAGTCGCCCGTGAATCGTCCCTCCCGCGTTCGCCCCTGGATGCTCGGCAGCGCAGTCGCCCTCGCGCTCAGCGCTTCTCCCTATGGCTGCGCGTCCTCACCCTCGAGCGACACCGATCTCGACACCAGCGGCGACACCGCGGGCACGGGCGGCAGCACGGCGGGCGGCGGCGGCGCCAGCGCGGGCAAGAGCGGCAGCGCGGGCAAGGGTGGCAGCACCGGCGGCACCGCTGGCAAGTCGGGGAGCGCGGGCACCGGGGGCGCGAAGGCCGGCACCGGCGGCACGGCCGGCAAGGGCGGCTCGACCTCCACCGGGGGCAAGTCGGGCAGCCCGTCGTTCGGCGGCGCGGCGGGCGATCCGTTCGGTGGCGGCGGCGCGTCGGGCGATCCGTTCGGCGGCGGCGGCGCGGCGGGCGATCCCTTCGGCGGCGGCCAGGGCGGCAACGGCACCGGCGGCGGCTCGGGCGGTACGGGCGGCACCTCGCAGGTGCAGATGCAGACCGAGACCAGCGTCGGCCCGTGCGAAGACGGCACCTGCAGCGCTCCGGGCGAGTGCTGCAAGGTTCAAGGCCAGGCGTGCGGCACGAGCTTCATGGGCGTTACCTGCTTGTGATCGCGCGCGTCTTCGACTACAGACTCTCTCCGCAGTAGTTGTTGTGTGTGGGCCTGCCGACAGCGCACCGTGAACCCCGCCAGGACCGGAAGGGAGCAACGGCAGCGGAGAGCGGGTGTGGCAGGCCCTTCCTTTCTCGGCTTGTGTGTTTGCATCGGGGGATGCAGCGCACCGGTCGCCCGCGAGCCTCGGACCCAGCGCGAGGTCAGCGGCCCCGAGGTCGCGGTCCACGTGGCGCCACCGAGCTCCGCGTCGCCGGCTGCTCCGAGCGGTCGGCCTCCCGCGGCAGAGCACCGCGAGCACGACAAGCCGCTGTCCTCGCCCCACGCCGACGTGCCGGGCTGGCTCCGGGCGAGCGGCGCGGCGCTCGACGGCGCGCCGGTGGTAGGGGCTCGCGCACCCGCGGACGCCGCCTGGCGCGCTCACGCAGAGAGCGAGCTCGCGCGAGCGCTTTCGCGACTGCCAGCGTACCAGCCGCGCGTCGAGCCGGCGCTCGCGACGACGGTGGCCCTGCGAGTCTCCCCGGATGGCGCTGTCACCGAGGTTCACGTGGTCGCGCCGAGCGGCACGTTGCTAGACCTCGTCGTCGCCGACGCCGTGCGCGCGCCCTTCCCCGCACGCTCGAACGAGCCCGAGCAGCTCGTGCTCGTCGTGTGGTGTCGCAGCGGCACATGGCCCGAGGCGCGCGGCGCGACGGTCGCGGTCACGGGCCAGGAGGGGTGCCGCGTCGCGGACCTGTCGCGCGTGGGCGATGTCTCTACGACCCCGACCAAGGTGCGCCCCCGCTCAGCCCCTTAGCTCGCGCGGAGGCCGCGCCAGGCGAAACAGGCCGATGGCGTTCCACACCGCGAAGTACGCGAGCAGCGCCGTCAGCGCGAGCGCCCATCGCGACGCCCGCGGCGACGCGCCGTCGATCAAGAGCCAGGCGTCGGGTTCGATCTTGACCGACGAGGCGGCCGCGACGTTGCGGTCGAGCCCCGCGTGCCGCAGCCCCGCCGAGGAGAACGGGACGAGACGCCCGACAAACGAGGTCGGAGGCACGAACTTCGGCCCTTCCATCCCCTCGGGGACGCGGATCTCGACCCACACCCTCGCGTTGCCCGCGATCCCCGCCAGGCGAAAGCTGTCGCCCTCCATCGGTCGCTCGTAGCGGATGGCGCCCTGGCTCGCCAGCAGGCCAGCGCCGCGGACGTAGCGGTTCGACAGCTGCGGCGTCAGCGACGCGTGCGCGAGCTCGCCAAGCTCGACAGGCGCGGTCGGCGACAGCGCGTAGCGGATCTCGCCGAGCAGCGACGCGCCCAGCCCGAGCGACGCGACGAGCGCCGCGACCATCACGAGCGCGGTCGCGAGGCGCTCTCGACGCCGGGGCGCCGGCAGCGCGTCGAGCTCGCTGTCCAGCTCGTCGGGCGGCGCGAGCGGCGGGGACGGGGCGCTCTGCACCACGGGCTCAGGGGGTCGGCACGGCGTCTTCGCACTTCTGGAAGTTGCCGTCGTCGAGTTCGTCGTTGCACATGAACGCGCTGACCGGCGCGGACGCGTCGCCGATCGTCCCCGCGCCATACGCGGTCAGGATCGAATTGGGCGGAGAGATCTTCACCATCGCGGTGAAGATGGCGGCCGTCTCGCCCGTCTTGGCCGCGCCGACCTCGACGCCAGGATCGGGGAACTCGCTCAAGCCGCGCGCGTAGCCGCCCTCGATCACGTAGCCGAGCGCCGACGTGCCGTTCGCGCTGACGTCACCGAAGGGAACGTTGGAGAACACGGGCGCCGCGACCATGCCGGCCGCCGCGATGCCGAGATCGAGCGGGAACGCCTTGTGGATGCCGTGGACGAAGCGAAGCTTGATCGTGCCGTCCGTCGGCTTCACCGGATCGTTCTTCAGCGGCTTCAAGAGCGGCGCCTCGCCGGTCGTGCCGCCGCCGAACGCCGTGGCGATCCAGGTCTCGCCGGCGGCGAGCGTCACCTTCGCGCTCGCGAGCGGCGTCGCGCACGAGGTGCCAGGCGCGACAGTGCGAACGTCGTAGGCGCCCGCGGGATACGAGAACGCCCTGCTGACCTTCTTGTAGGGGACGCCCGCGCCCGCCGCGCACTGGAAAATCGGGCCCTCGTACTCGCTCTCGCCTGGCGGCAGCACGCAGAGATCGACGGCGCCCCCCGGTGAGAGGTTGGCGATGCGGAGCTTCGCGTCGCCGGTGCCAGCCGGACACGTCGTCGGCATGCCGCCCGCGCCGCCGAGCCCGCCAGCCCCGCCGGACGCTCCCGCGACGCCACCCGCACCCGCTCCGCTGGCGCCTGCACCACCACCTTCACCCCCACCACCGCCTACGCCTGCCGCGCCCGCGAGGGACGAGCCGTTGCCCGCGA
>CAUJFL010000477.1 GCA_963169165.1 Myxococcota bacterium
ACGCGTCGCCCGCAGCGCTGGAGAGGGCCACGGCGACGGCGACGGCGAAGCTCGCGCGCCGCGAGCTCACGAGAGCGCTTCGATGAGGACCGCGATGCCTTGACCGCCGCCGATGCAAGCGGAGCCGACGCCGAGCTTCTGCGAGCGGCGACGCAGCTCGTGGACGAGGTGCGTGACGATGCGCGCGCCGGACGTGCCGAGCGGGTGACCGAGCGCGATCGCGCCGCCGTCGACGTTGGTCTTGTCGCGCGGCAGGCCGAGCTCCTTCTCGACGGCGAGGTACTGCGGCGCGAACGCCTCGTTGACCTCGAACAGATCGATCGCGTCGGCCGACACGCTCGCGCGCGCGAGCGCCGCCTTGATCGCGGGGACGGGCCCGATGCCCATCAGCGACGGCTCGACGCCCGCGACGCCCGCGCTCACGAACCGCGCGAGCGGCGTGAGGCCGTGCTGCTTCGCGAGCTCGGCCGACGTCAGCACGAGCATCGACGCGCCGTCGCAGATCCCCGAAGCGTTGCCGGCGGTGACGACGCCGTCCTTCTTGAACACCGGCGGGAGCTTGGCGAGCGTCTCCATCGTGGTCTGCGCCCGCGGGTGCTCGTCGGTCGCGAAGGTGACCGTCGCCTTCTTGGAGACGAGCTCGATCGGGGCGATCTCGGCCTTGAAGCGGCCGGCCTCTTGAGCCGCGGCGGTGCGGCGCTGTGACGAGACCGCGAGCTCGTCGGCCTGCTCGCGCGTGATGCCGTACTTCACCGCGAGGTTCTCGGCGGTGATCGCCATCGGCGTGTTGCAGTAGCTGTCGGTGAGCGCGCTCCAGAGGCTGTCCTCGAGGCCCGGCGCCTTGCCGAACGCGAAGCCATCGCGCGCGCCTCGAAGGACGTGCGGCGCCTGGGTCATGTTCTCGGTGCCGCCGACGAGCACGGCCTCGGTCTCGCCGAGCAGGATCTCTTTCACTCCCTGGACGATGGCCTCGAACCCCGAGCCGCAGAGGCGGTTCACGGTGACCGCGGGCGTCGTGATCGGCAGCCCGGCCTTCAGGCCGACGTGGCGCGCGCAGTAGATCGCGTCGGCGCTCGTCTGCATCACGTTGCCCACGATCACGTGGCCGAAGAGCTCGAGCGGCACCTTCGCCTCGGCGAGCGCGGCCTTCGCGGCGTGCGCCGCCAGATCGTTGGCGGACATGGACTTCAACGCGCCCTGAAGGGTGCCGAACGCGGTGCGCTTCGCTGCGACGATGACGACTTCTTTGGCCATGATCTCGGGGCTCCTCGTGGTGGCCGCCAGGCGGCGGGGCCGCGCTCTTAGCATGCATTTCGGCGCGGCTGCGCGGGCGCATGCGTGGGGCCGTGTCGCCCGCCGACGCGGCTCGATCCGCGCGTCCACGCGCTGCGCGGTGACCTCCGCGCGACCGCCTCCGCGCGCTCGTCCAAGCCGCCGACCGTGGCGCTGGGAGCGGTCAGACAGCCTCGCCCGCGACCTCGTTCAGAACCTCGCGCCAGGCGCTCGTGCTGTGCACTCGCCGTCGGCCGCCCTCCGGTTCGCGCGAGGCGGGGGCACCGACGGCGCTCCAAGACCGTAGCGGGCCGACCGCGACGATTCGCTTCAGGCGGCTGGTGGCTGCCTGGTGGGATCCCCTGTACGTTGACGCACCCATGGCCGCACGCCCACGCCGTCTGCCCGTCGCCGAGCGGGATCCGCGCGTCGATGATTTCCTTCGTGACGGCTGCGGCAGGTGCGAGCGCGCGGCGACCCCGGCCTGCAAGGTCAACGACTGGCGCGAGGTGCTCGTCGCGCTGCGCGTGCTCGCGCTCGAATCGGGGCTCGTCGAGGATCGCAAGTGGGGCTTCCCTTGCTACACCCTCGACGGCAAGAACGTGCTGATGGTCACAGTGTTCAAGGAGCACGCGGCGCTGTCGTTCTTCAAGGGCGCGGCGATGACCGCTGGCGAGGGGTTGCTCGAGGCGCCGGGCGCGAGCTCTCGCTTCATGCGCCTGCTGAAGGTGCGCTCGGTGGCGGAGCTGCGCGGGCGTCGCCCGGCCGCGAAGGCGCTCATCGAGCAGGCGATCGCGCTCGAGCGCGCCGGCACCAAGGTCGACGCGGCGCCGGCCTCCGAGCCCGTGCCCGATGAGCTGAACGAGAGGTTGTCGAGGGACCGCGCGCTGCGGCGCGCGTTCGACGCGCTGACGCCGGGCCGTCGCCGCAGTCACATCCTTCACGTCGCGGGCGCCAAGCAGCCGGAGACGCGCGCGCGACGCGTCGACAAGTGCGCCGAGGCCATCCTCGCCGGGCGCGGGTTCAACGAGCGCTGACCTCGCCATGTCTCACAGATCGATCCACGCCGCGCGCATGTTCGTATACGGCTCGCTGATGACTGGCGCGCCGAACCACCGCGTGATGCGCGGCGCGCGTTGCCTCGGCGCCAGCGCCACCGTGGCAGAGTTCGAGCTGTTCGATCTCGGCGCCTTCCCAGGGATGGTGAAGGGCGGCGCGACGTCGGTCGTGGGGGAGGTGTTCGAGGTGGACGACGACACGCTGGCGCGCCTCGACGAATTGGAAGGGCATCCGACCTTCTACGAGCGAGCCCGCGTCCGCCTCGCTGATGGTACGGAGGCCGAGGCGTACCTCTTGCCTCGCGCGCGCGCAGCCGGGAGACCGATCGTCCCGAGCGGCGACTGGCGCGCGCACACGCGCTCAGCGCGCGCTTGACGTCAGCGCCTCGACGAACGCGCTCGCGGGGCGCTCGCAGAGCTCTGTCCACGCTCCCTGCTGCGTGACGCGGCCGTCCTCGAGCACCGCCACGCGGGCGCCGAGCGCGCGGGCGTCCGCGGCGTCGTGCGTGACGACGATCGCCGGCAGCGACACACGGCGCAGCCACTCGCCCAGGAAGGCGCGAACCTCCCGTCGCGCGTAGACGTCGAGGGCCGCGAGGGGCTCGTCGAGCAAGAGCGCGCGAGGCCCGACCACCAGCGCCCGCGCGAGCGCGAGCCGCTGCTGCTCCCCGCCCGACAGCGAGCCCGGCTGCCTCTTCGCGAGGCCGAGCAGCCCGAGCTCGTCGAGCTGCGCTGACACGCGCCGCGCGCGCTCGACACGCGAGAGCCCGGGCGCCGCGCTCGCGAGCGCGAACTCGACGTTGCCAGCGACGTCGAGGTGCGGAAACAGCGCGTAGTGTTGCGGCACGTAGCCGAGGCGCCGCTGCTCGAGCGGCACGTCGACGCCCTGGAGCGAATCGAACAGCACGTCGTCGCCGACCGAGATCCGGCCGCGCTCCGGGGTGATGACGCCCAGCGCGAGCTTCAGCAACGTCGATTTTCCCGCGCCGTTGGGGCCCAGCAAGACGAGCGCGCCCGGGCCAGAGTCGAGCTCGACGTCGACGCGTCGAGCGCCGAGCGTCACCCGCGCGGTGATCGAGAGCGAGGTCACACTCATCGCCGCGCTCCGAGCTCGCGCGTGACCACGTGCACCACCCCGAGCAGCGCGAACGCCGCCACCACCAGCACGATCGACAAGGCCTGCGCCGCGCGCAGATCGGCCTCGAGCGCCGCGTAGATCGCGAGCGGCAAGGTCTGCGTCACCCCCTCGAGGTTGCCTGCGAACGTGAGCGTCGCGCCCAGCTCGCCGAGCGCCCGCGCCCAGCTCATCGCCAGGCCCGCGAACAGACCAGGCGACGCGAGCGGCAGCGCGACGCGCGCGAACACCCGCAGCGGCCCGGCGCCGAACGCCCTCGCCACCACGAGCAAGTCGGGATCGATCCGCCGAAACGCCGCCGCCGCGGCCTGCACGAAGAACGGCGCCGAGAC
>CAUJFL010000478.1 GCA_963169165.1 Myxococcota bacterium
CGGGTAGGCGCCGGCGGCGACCTTGACCGTCTTGATGGCCTTCGTTCCCGCGAGCGCGAGGCCGCTCGCGAGCGTGGCGCGCGCGGTGGCGGGGGTGAAGCCGTCGTTCGAGTCGGCGCCGGTCGACGCGGAGACGTACACGGTCGTCGGAGCGCCGCCCGCGCCGCCCGCGCCCGCCGATGAACCCGCCGCGCCCGCCGATGAACCTGCCGCGCCCGCCGATGAACCCGCCGCGCCCGCCGATGAACCCGCCGCGCCCGCCGATGAACCTGCCGCGCCCGCCGATGAGCCCGCCGCGCCCGCCGATGAACCTGCCGCGCCCGCTGATGAGCCTGCCGCGCCCGCTGATGAGCCTGCCGCGCCAGCTGACGAGCCGCCCGCAGCTGCGGAGGCGCCGCTCGAGCCCGCCGACGAACCTCCCTTGCCCGCGGTCGCGCCGCCCGTGCCCCCGCTCGAACCCGCGGCGCCTGCTGACGCTCCGGCTGCTCCGGCCGCCGCGCCGCTGCCTCCTCCCGAGCCGGCGGCGGCCGTTGCCGCTGACTGTTCGAAGCTGCTGCCCCCGCACGCGGCGACGGTGAGCGAGAAGACCAGCGAGGCGAAGCGACGCGTGAGCATCCGTCGAATATAGCGCGGCGCTCACTGACAGCGACGAAACGGCATGCCCTCGACCGGCGGCCCGCCGCCCGCGACGCACGCGGTGCCCGTGGGGCAGAGGCCGTCCGCGGTGCAGTCGCGCGAGCAGGCGCCCGCGGCCGTGCAGTAGCCGAACTCGCAGGTGAGGCCGCTCTTGCAGGGGCTGCCGGTCGGGTCTCCGCCGGTCGGCAGACAGAGCCCGATCCGCGAGCTTGCCACGCTACCCACGGCGGTACATGCGAAGCCGACGCCACAGCCTCCCTTGTAGCGACACGAGTCGACGCACGCGTCCGAGTCCTTGCCCGAGGTCGTGGTGGGTTTGTTGCAATCGACAGACGGCGGCGCGGGGATGTCGAACGCCTCGAAGTCGAGGTGCTGCCCGTCGCCGCAGAGGTTGACGGGCACGCCGCCCGGACCGCACGCCCACTGGGTCGGATAGGTGCCGCCCGCGAGGGGCCCGAGCACGTCGGGTGGGCGGCGACAGGTCCCGTCGCATGTCCACGCGGGCAGCCCCGCGGCCCGCACGGGGCAGTCGCCCGCGGTGTCGCACGCCGAGGTGCACGAGTTGACGATCAGCGGCGCCTTGGTGTCGCACGCCGCGGGCACGACGCACGCGCTCGCGTCCGCGTCGCACGCCTCGGAGAGCTTGACGCAGACGCGCGTCGCGGGCGCGCCGACCGCCTGGCACGCGAAGCCGTTGGGACAGTCGGCGCCGGTCGCGCAGGGCGTCGTGCAGGTCTTCGGGACCAGGAGACAGCCGAAGTTGCAGTCGCTCGGCGCGGCGCACGGCCGACCGACGTCGCCCATCACGCACGCCTTGACGCCGTCGATGAGCTCGCAGCGGCGCCCTCCGAAGCAGTCGGCGTTGCTCGAGCAGGTGCGCGTGCACCGCGCGATCGCGCCCTTCGCGTCTGCGCGGCACACGAGCCCGCTCGCGCAGTCCGTGTCGCTGTCGCAGCGGTCCAGCTCGATCGCCGCGCCCGTCGCCGCGCCGGCAGCGCCGCCGCCGCCGAAGGGATCTCCGCTCGCGCCTGCTTGCGAGGAGCCCGCGCCTGCTTGCGAGGAGCCCGCGCCTGCTTGCGAGGAGCCCGCGCCGCCTTGCGATGACCCCGCGCCGCCCTGGGCCGCTCCGGCTTGTGCCGAGCCGGACGCGCCCGCGCCGCCCTTGCCCGAGACACCCCCGGTCGTCACGCCGCCCGTCCCCGCGAGCGCGCCCGCCGCACCCCCCGTCGTGGAGGCGCCGGACGCGCCCGCGCCGCCGAACTCGCATTTGCCGATCGCGCTGCACGCGTAGCCCTTGGGACAGTCGAGCGCGGCGTCGACGCAGTCGCGGCGACACTTGCTCTCGAGGCAGTAGCCAGCGTCGCAGTCGCTGTTGCGCTCGCACGAGTCCGCGTCGCCCGTGGCGCACCCCGTCGGGATCGCGAGCGCCAGCAGCGACGCGGAGAGCACCACCTCGGCCACGCGCCGGAAGCTCTGAAGCATCCGCCAAACCTACCTCACGAGGCCCCTCGGGTCAGCCCTCGAGCGCGCGCGGTTCGAGGCCCCGTCGGGCGAGCTCTTCGAGGATCGTCGGCAGCGCGTCGACGCCCGCGGGGTGCGCGCGTCGGCCCATCGCCGCGTCGTGAAGCAGCACGATCGCGCCGTCGCGGAGGGTCGAGCTCACGCGCCGCGCGACCGTGGAGGCGGTCGCGTCGGCGCGTCCGTCCCGAGGTCGTGACGTCCACGCGACCAGCGCGCGACCGCGCGCGCGCGCGACCTCGACGACGGGCGGCGAAGCGACGCCGATGGGAGGGCGAAACAGCCGCGGCGGGCGGCCGAGGATCGCGACGTGCGCCGCGTCCTCCAGGTCCATGGAGGCCGAGAGCTGCGCGCGGGAGCGGAGCGCGTACAAGGGATCGTGCGTCCAGCCGTGCGCGCCGAGCGCGTGACCCTCGGCGGCGATCCGCCGCGCGAGCCCCGGGTGCGCCGCGAGCCGCTCGCCGACCACGAAGAAGGTCGCCTTCGCCCCGCGCGCGGCGAGCGCGTCGAGCACGCGCGGCGTGTGGACCGGATCGGGCCCGTCGTCGAACGTGAGCGCGACGCCGCGTGGCGCGCGCTTGATCGCGGGGCCAAACGCCTCGAGCGACGGACAGGCGACCGCGGCGGCGACCAGCGACACGTGCACGAGGAGCGCGGATCCGAGCAGAAGAACAGGCAACTGGACGCCTGCCAGCGTCGCGCCGAGCGCGAGCGGCCCCGACACGGACGTCGCCCACACCGCGGTGCCGAGCGGCGACGTCACGCGCGCAGAGAGCGGCCCGACCCGAGGTCGAACAGGTGCAGCCGCTCCTCGTCGAGGTGGACGCCGACCTCGTCGCCGACCCTGGCGGGCGAGCGTGGCGGCAGCTTCATCACGACGCGGCCCCAGCCCGCGCGGCCGTGAGCGAAGGTCTCGCTGCCGAGCGCCTCGACGACGTCGAGCGTCACGCGCAGCGCCGAGTCGTCGGAGAGGCGCACGTCCTCGGCGCGCACGCCGAGCTCCACCTCGCTCGAGGCGCCGCGTCGAAAGCCGCGCGCGCTGATCCGTGCGCCGCCGAGCTCGACGTGCTCGCCGTCGAACGACGCGCGAAAGAACGACATGGAAGGGCTCCCGAGGAACCCCGCGACGAAGCGGGTCGTCGGGCGATCGTAGACCTCGAGCGGCGCGCCCACCTGCTCTATCGCGCCGCGGTTCAGCACGACCATCACGTCGGCGAGCGTCATCGCCTCGACCTGATCGTGCGTGACGTAGACGCTGGTCGCCTCGAGCCTGTCGTGGAGCCTGCGGATCTCTACGCGCACCTCGGAGCGCAGCGCCGCGTCGAGGTTGCTGAGCGGCTCGTCGAACAGGAACAACCTCGGCCGCCGCACGATCGCGCGGCCCATCGCGACCCGCTGGCGCTGTCCGCCCGACAGCTGGCGGGGCAGCCGATCGAGCAGCGGCACGAGCCCGAGCAGCTCGCTCGCCTCGCCGACCCGCCGCGCGACCTCGTCCTTCGGCGTCTTGCGGAGCGACAGCCCGAACGCGAGGTTCTCGCGCACGGACAGGTGCGGGTAGAGCGCGTAGCTCTGGAACACCATCGCGATGTCACGCTCGCGCGGGGTCAGCCTCGTGACGTCGACG
>CAUJFL010000479.1 GCA_963169165.1 Myxococcota bacterium
GCAGCGGAGGGACGAGCGGCAGCGGAGGGACGAGCGGCAGCGGAGGGAAGAGCGGCAACGGAGGGACGAGCGGCAGCGGAGGGCGGAGCTGCATCGGAGGGACGAGCGGCCACGGAGGGACGCGTGGCAACGGAGGGACGAGTGGCAGCGGAGGAATGGGCGGCAGCGGAGGGACGAGCGGCGGAGGGGCCGCCGGGGGCTCCGGCGCGGGCGGCGACGCGGGGAGCGGCGGACAGGGGGGCGCTGGCTGCGGCAACCAGCTGAGAGAGGGGCAAGAAGCCTGCGACGGAGGAGACCTCGGCGGCGCGACCTGTCAAACCCTGTACGGCGCCGCCGCGACCGGAGCCCTCTCGTGCTCCGGGTACTGCCAGCTCGTCACCTCCGGCTGCACGCCTCAGGGGCATTTCGGCGACCTCTCGGCGCTCCAGGCGGGCTCGCCGTGGCCCATGTACCTCCACGATCCGCGGCAGACGAGCCGCAGCCCCTCCGCGTCCCCGAAGGGCGCGAGCCTCAAGAAGCTGTACCCACAGGGGGGGACCGCGCCGGTGCTCGACAAGGACGGGACCATCTACTACGGCTCCGGCGGGGCGCTGCTGGCGATCCGGCCCGACGGCACACAGAAGTGGCAGCACGTGATCGTCGGTGACGTCGGCGGGCCCGCGCTGGTCCGGGCCGACGACAGCGTCGTGTTCGGCGGGGTCGCGGGGCAGGTACACGCCGTCGACCACGACGGCCTGGGCGTGTGGAGCACCACCGTAGGGGCCGCCGTGCGCAAGGTCACGATCGGAGCAGACGGGACGCTCTACGCCACGACCGACGCCGCGGAGCTCGTCGCGCTCTCTCCCGCGGGAGAGAAGAAGTGGTCCTACGCCTTCGGCAGCGGAGGCGAGTGGACGGGCGGACCCAGCGTCGCGGTCGGCGACGACGGAACCGTGTACGTGGCGTCGATCATCGAGGGACAGTGGCTGCACGCCGTCAGACCCGACGGGACTGCCAAGTGGGTCTTGAAGGGTTCGGGCGCGACGACCTTTCAGGTCATGGCGGTCGACGACGAGGGCGCCGTCCTCGTGTCAGTCAACGAAGAGCCGGCGTTCTCGTTCCGCGCGGTGTCGCCAGATGACGGTCACACCCTGTGGTCGACCAGCACGGTCCTGCCAGCGTTTCCACCCGCGCTCGGCGCCGACGGGACGATCTTTCTGTGCCTCGGGATCTACAACCAGCCCGACTACGCGGTCGCGTACCGGCGCGATGGGACCGGGCCTCTCTGGTCGGCGCCTGGCGGCTTCTTCCCCCTGGCGGTCGGCGGCGACGGGGTCGTGCTCGGCGCGACGGAAGACTCGAAGCTTCACCTCTATCACCCGCTGACCGGCGCCATCCTCGCGACCTCGCAGCTCGGCGCGTTCCCGAGCGCCCCCGCCATCGGCGCCACCGGGACCGCGTACATCGTCGATTCGGATGGGCTCCACGCCATCGATCCCTGAGCCCACAAACACAAACACCAGTGACAAGGAAATCCATGGGTCGCGTCAGATCGGTCACCGCCATCGCAGGATGCCTCGCGCTCGCGGGCGTGCTGTTCGTCGACGTCGCGGAGGGGCAGGATCTCGCCCTCGCGGAGTCGCTGTTCCAGGAGGGTCGCAGGCTGCTCGAGGCAGGCAAGGCGGCCGAGGCGTGCGGCAAGTTCGCCGAGAGCCTCCGCATCGATCGCTCCTCGGGGACTCTGCTGAACCTCGCCGAGTGTCACGTCGCCGAGGGGAAGACGGCGAGCGCGTGGGCCGAGTTCACCGCGACCGCGCCGCTGGCCCGACAGCAGGGCAACGCCAAGCGCGCCGAGGTCGCGCTGCGGCGCGCGGGCGAGGTCGAGAAGACCCTGTCTCACCTGACCATCAGCGTCGCCGCCCCCACCCCGGGCCTCACGGTCTTCCGTGGTGAGCAGCGCCTGTCAGAGAGCACGCTCGGCGTCCGGGTGCCCACCGATCCGGGCACGTACGTCATCCGCGCGTCGGCCGAGGGATACAAGCCGTGGTCTCACGAGGTCGTCCTCAAGCAGGGCGGTGACTCGCAGCAAGTGACGGTCCCGGCGCTCGAGCCGGGGCCTGCGCCGTCGTCGTCGGCGTCGTCGGTCGCCTCCTCCACGCCCCCCCCAGCGTCGGCGACGGTCGCGCCGAGCGCCTCGACGCTGCCCGCGCGCCGACCCACGCTCGCGTACGTGGCGCTCGGGGCGGGGGCGATCCTCCTCGGGGCCGGCGCGTACTTCGGCCTCAGCGCGCGCTCGACGTACCGGCAGGCCGAGGACCGGTGCGGCGGACATGACAACTGTGATCCTTCCATCAAGCCCGACCGCGACCGCGCCAGTCGACAGGCGCTCTTCGCCAACGTGGGCGTGGGCCTCGGCGTCGTCGGGCTCGGCGTCGGGACCGCGCTGTGGCTCACCTCTTCCGCGCCGAGGCCGTCGAAGACAGGCTCCGTCCGCGTCGCGCCGCTGGCGTCTCCCTCCACCGCTGGGGCCTTCGTCGATGGGACCTTCTGACATGCGCTCCCTCCTCTCTCCGTGGTGGGTGTGCGCGCTCCCGCTGTCGCTCCTGGCCTGCGAGAGCGTCCTCGGCTTCGACGAGTTCACCTACTCCAGCGCCTCCGCGGCCGGCGCGTCCGCGGCCGGTGCGTCCGCGGCCGGTGCGTCCGCGGCGGCCGGCGCTGCGGGAGCGGCGCAGGCAGGGACCGCGGGGGCCGGCGGCGCTGTCGCGGGCGAGGCCGGCGCCGCGGGGGAGGCCGGCGCCGCGGGGACCGCCGGAGCGCCCCAGGCGTGTCCCACCACGACGCGCACCGACGGGGACGGGCGTGAAATGAAGAGCGTCGAGCTCGCGGGCGGTTGCTTCTGGATGGACACCCACGAGGTCTCGCGCGACGCCTACCAGGTCTTCCTCGACGCGAAGCCCCCGTTCAACCCCTCGCTCCAGAGCTCCGCGTGCCAGGCCAACCTCGATGTCGCGCCCAACGCGACGTGCATGGCGAAGGCGAGCACGACCGGGCAGGCCGGCCTCAACCCGGTCGTGTGCGTCGACTGGTGCGACGCGGCGGCCTACTGCAAGTGGGCGGGCAAGCGCCTGTGCAAGGGCTCATACTTCGACTTCTCCGAGGCCCCGAAGAGTGAGTGGTACTCTGCCTGCAGCAACCAGGGCGCCGACGTCCTGCCCTACGGTAGCAAGCCCAAGGCGGGCGCTTGCAACACGGGCTGCACCACGGCGCCTTGCTCGACCGAGCCCGTCGGCGCCCGCACGGCGTGTGTGTCGCAGCGGGGCGTGACCGATCTCAGCGGCAACGTCTCCGAGTGGGTCGACGAGTGCGTGATGAGCGCGTCGCTCGACGATCTCTGCCGCCTGCGAGGCGGCTCCTTCAAGGACTCGGACGGCGCCGCCACGTGCGATCTCGGCGACTCGGCCAAGCGCGGCGCGAACGACGATCCGTCCCGAGGGTTCCGCTGCTGCGCGGATCCGTAGACCCGTTCCCCAGCGCGGTCGGTCCGGCCAAGCACCTCACCAGCCGCAGGACTGCCCCTTGTTCTGCTCCTTCAGCCACTTCGCGAGCGGCGCGAAGTACTCGAGCAGCGGGCCGGCGTCGGCCTTGTCCTGGCCGGTGATGGCCCTCATCGCCTCGGGCCAGGGCTTCGAGGCGCCGAGCGCGAGCATCGCCTTCAGGCGCTCGCCGGCCGCCTTGTTGCCGTAGATCGAGCAGGTGTGCAGCGGCCCCTTGTGTCCCGCGGCTTCGCACAGCGCCTTGTGAAACTGAAACTGATAGATGCGCGCCAGGAAATAGCGGATGTAGGGCGTGTTGCCGGGGATGTGATACTTGGCGCCCGGGTCGAAATCGGCCTCGCTGCGCGCGACCGGCGCGGCGACGCCCTGGTATTTGTTGCGGAGCGCCCACCAGGCCTCGTTGTACTTGTCCTTGGGGGTCTTGCCGCTCATCACGTCCCAGCGCCATTTGTCGATCAGCAGGCCGAACGGCAAGAACGCGACCTTGTCGAGCGCCATCTTCAGGAGGTGGTTCGTCTCGGCCTTGGGGTTGTCGGGCACCTTGTCGAGCAGCTTCAGATCGGCGAGGTACCTGGGCGTCACGCTGAGCGCGAGGGTGTCGCCGATTCCCTCGTGGAAGCCGTCGTTGGCGCCCTGCTGAAAGAGCACCG
Source organism: Myxococcota bacterium (assembly GCA_963169165.1). Classification (GTDB taxonomy): domain Bacteria; phylum Myxococcota_A; class Polyangia; order Polyangiales; family Polyangiaceae; genus JADLFU01. The sequence goes on from CAUJFL010000479.1 coordinate 4,184, forward strand.
GCAGCTTGTAGTATTCATGGAAATAGTAGTTGTGGCCGAGCTCGTGGTGGATCGTGATGAGATCCTCCTCGTCGATCTTGATGCACATCTTGATGCGCAGATCGTCGCTGTAGCTCACGTCCCACGCGCTCGCGTGGCACACGACGTCGCGATCCCTGGGCTTGTTGAACATCGACCGGTCCCAGAACGTCTGTGGCAGCGGATCGAGCCCGAGTGAGGTGAAGAATTTCTCGCCGAGCTTGACGAGCTTGACCGAGTCGTACTTCTGCTTGACGAGCGCCCGCTCGATGTCGAGCGACGCCTGCCCCGGGTAGGGCTCGACGAGGGGATAGATATCCATCCACTCTTGCGCCCACATGTTGCCGAGCAGCTGCGCGGGGATCGGGGCCTTGTCCGCGAGCTTGTCCTTGCCGTAGCGCTTCTGGAGCTTGCCGCGCGTGTAACAGTGAAGATCGTCGTACAGCGGCTTGACCTGCTGCCAGAGGCGCTCGATGTCCGCCTCGAAGGCCTCGGGGGGCATGTCATAGCCGCTGCGCCACAGCTCGCCGAGATCCTTGAAGCCGATCTCCTTGGCGCCCTGGTTGCCCAGCTCGACATAGCGGGTGAACTTGTCGCGGATGGGCGGCGAGATCGAGTGCCAGCCGACCCAGGCCTCGGTCAGCTCGTCGTAGTTGCGGCTCGACTTGATGATCTTGGAGAGCTCGCCGAGGTCCTGACATTTGCCCTTGAGCCGCGGCGGGCAGTACTTGCCCTTGCCGTAGATCCCCTGCATCTGCGAGAGGATCTGCGACAATTCTCCGCGCGCCTTCGGCTCGTCGGGGGCGGGGACGGTGCCGGCGAGGCGCAGCAGGTGGCGCATCCGCGCGAGCTCGGGCGGCAGCGCCAGACCGTCGAAGCGGCGCGCGTCCTTGATGGCGTGCGCGAGGTATTCCATCGCGGCCTCTTCCATCTGGGCCGCGAGCCGCTCGGTGTCATGGGTGATGTGTGTGAGGTTGACGAAGCCCATGGTCTCGCGCGTGGACCAGAGCTTCTTCAGGTCGACGTCGACCTTGGCGAAGAACGCGCGCGCCTCCTCGACGGTGGCGGGGTGCTCCGCGGGGGCGGCGCTCGCGACCGGAGACGGGGCGGGCGGGCAGGCGGGGCAGGGGGTCCTGGCGGGCTCCTGCGCGGCGGGCCCGCACGCGGGCGCGGCGACGGCGAGGAGGCACAGCGAGGTGGCGAGGATCAGCCTGGGGGAGCGCATGGGCGCGCACCGTGGTGGCGACGGGCGCGCGGGGCAAGCGGTTCGTCACAGGCCGCAGGCGGCGCGCACGGTCGGCGTGACCGTGGCCGCGCCTGGGTCCGCGGCGTCGGCCTGGATCGCGAGGTGGACCGAGATGTTCCCGCCGAGCGCCGCGCCGACCGCGCGGCCGAGCAGGCCGCCGATGAGGCCTCCGCCCGCGGCGCTCGCCGCGGCAGCCGAGCAAGGGACGGCGCCGTCGAGCGCGAGCGTCAGCCTCCCGTCTCGAGACAGCTGGCCGCGCCCGGTGAGCGCGACCGCGCCGTTGGTCAGCTTGACCGGCGACAGCTCGACGGGCCCGCCGGGGTTCGACGTCAGCGTCGCGGAGACGTCGGTGCGAGCGCTGACGAGCCGCGCCGCCTCTCGGCCGACCTGCGGCGCGACGCCGTCGACGCGCGCGGTGAGCGGGCCCGTCGTCGCGCCGTCTCCGTCGGGGAGCGCGAGCGCGAGCGC